>JBILUI010000160.1:0-4699 GCA_044371145.1 Chthoniobacterales bacterium
AACTTCGAGCCGATCCAAGGCGGTGCGCAAGGTGCGGTCAACTGGTGGTATGGACACAACGCCCTCGGTCTCTGGTTCACCCCGATCGGCCTCGCCGCCGCGTATTACTTCATCCCGAAAGTCCTCGGCCGTCCGATCCACAGCTACTACCTCAGTATTCTCGGTTTCTGGTCGCTCGCGCTTTTCTACAGCTGGAACGGCATGCACCACCTCATCGGCGGGCCGTTCCCCGCGTGGATGGTCAGCGCCAGCGTGGTGGCCAGCGTGATGATGTTCATTCCCGTCATCACCACGGCAATCAACCACCACATGACAGTGCGCGGCAATTTTCACGCGCTGAAATGGAGCCCCACGCTGCGTTTCACCGTCTTCGGCGCGATGTGCTATACGCTCTCCAGCGTGCAGGGCATCTTCATGGCCATTCCCTCGCTCAACAAGGTCACGCACTTCACGCACTACACGGTGGGCCACGCGCACCTCGGACTCTACGCCTTCTTCACCATGATCATGTTCGGAGCGATGTATTATATCACGCCCCGGGTGGTCGGATGGGAATGGCCGTCCGCCCGCCTCATCCGCTGGCACTTCTGGCTCGTGGCCATCGGCATCGGCGTGATGGTTGTGGCGCTGACCATCGGCGGTGTCCTGCAGGGCCTCGCGTTGCTAGATCCGGGTGTCACCTTCATGGCTTCGCTTGATTACACCAAGCCGTGGCTGCTCCTGCGTAGCGGGTCCGGCATCCTGCTCACGGCGGGCCACATTGTTTTCGCCATCAGCTTCACGCTTCTTCTGCTCAAGGCAGGCACGCGCCGCGCAGGTCCGACGCTTTTCGGCACCGACCAAGGACGCAAACCGGAGGCTCTCGTTCCGTGAACAAGATGCCCGTCATCATTTTCGGGGCTTTTCTCACGTTCCTCACGTCGTGGATCGGACTCGTTGCCTATCCGTCCCTGCAGCTCGGACGGTTCACGCCTTTCACCGCGGAGGACACCGGCGACATCAATCCTCCGCCGCTTTCCGGCATGGCTGTGATGGGCCAGCGCGTCTATGCATCGAGCGGATGCGTCTATTGTCATAGCCAGCAGGTGCGCCAAGTCGGTTACGGCTCGGACCTCGAGCGCGGCTGGGGCGCGCGTCCCACCGTGGCGCGCGACTACATGCGGGAAAACCCCGCCTTCCTCGGCACGATGCGCACCGGTCCCGATCTGACCAACATCGGCGCGCGCCAACCCAGCGCCATGTGGCACCACCAGCATCTTTACCAGCCGACGGTGGTCAGCCCGGGTTCGATCATGCCTTCCTATCGTTATCTTTACCGTCTGCAGAAAATCGAAGGACAGCGCTCGGCCAACGCCATCGATCTTCTCCCGCCCGACACGGCGCCGGACGGTTACGAGATCGTCCCGACCTACGAGGCAGAGGCCCTCGTGGCTTATCTGCTTTCGCTCAACCGCAACTATCCGCTGCCGGAGGCCCCGGAACCGCCGCAATGATCAACGAACCGGACAATCAGCATCCGAGGCCCGACACCTTCGAGGCGAACCGCGAGAGCGACGACCTCAACGTGCGCGATGTGCACGGCGCGATCCTGCGTGAGAAGGATGATCCGCGCGACGGCTACGAACCGATCCCGCTCTGGCTTGTCTCATTCTTCATGGCGCTCGTCTTCTGGGGTGGCGCTTATCTCGCTTTCAACAGCGGCGGCTTCGAGTCGACGGTCTTCAATCCTTCGCAAGTCTCATGGACCGGCGGCGGCGCGGTGGCCAAAGGTCCGCCCGATCCCCGCGTTGTCGGCAAGCGTCTCTTCACCGCGAATTGCGTGGCTTGCCATCAAGCGACCGGGCTCGGAGTGGCCGGACAGTTTCCCACTTTGGTCGGCAGCGAATGGGTGCTGACTGAAGGGTGGCACGGAGACAACCACCTGATAGGCGTTCTCCTGCACGGATTGCAGGGTGCGATCCAAGTGAAGGGAGAGACCTACAACGGCGCCATGCCGCCGTGGAAGCAACTCAAGGACGACCAAATCGCCGCCATTCTGACTTACATCCGCAGCGAGTGGGGCAACAACGAGTCGCCGATCACCGCCGAACAAGTGGCCAAGGTCCGCGAAGAAACCGCGGCGCAAACCGAGCCTTACACGCAGGCGCAGTTGCAGGCCATCCCGGCCATCGAATTCGAAGACGCCGCCGCACCGGCTGAAGGCTCCGCGCCACCCGCGCCCGACGCCGCGGCCACGGCACCGGCTCCCGGGGCATGACCATGAACAAGATGCTGACCAAAATTCTCTGGCTTTCGATCCTGCTTGTCGCGGTTTGCGCCACCGATGTGTTCGCCGGCGTGCGCGAGTCGAACCTCTACTGGGCTCCCGAGTGCGTGACGGTCGGCGGCAAGCGCGTCGACTCCCTGCTCAATTTTATTTTCTATCTCACCGGCGCGGTCTTCATTCTCACGCAGGTCGTCTACGTCTACTACCTTGTCAAATACCGCAAGCGTCCCGGCTCGAAGGCCTACTACAGTCACGGCAACAACAAGTTGGAGATCATTTGGACGGCCATCCCCACGGCGATCTTCATCGGCCTGGTCATCTACAGCAACCGCCTGTGGAGCGAACTGCACAGCGAGCCGCCGGCCGATTCGGTCAAGATCGATATTGTCGGCTACCAATTCGGTTGGGACATGCGCTATCCGGGCGCGGACGGCAAACTCGGCAAGGTCGACACGAAACTTTACTCGGCGGAAAACAAATTTGCCCTCGTTCCGGAAGATCCGGCGGGTGCGGACGATTTTTCCAGCACGGAACTCGTCATTCCGGTCGGCAAGCCGGTGCACATCTACCTGCACTCGCGCGATGTCATCCATTCCTTCTACGTTCCCGAATTCCGTCTTTATCAGGCCGCGGTGCCCGGACGCACCATCGCTTGGGTCTGGTTCGAGACAACCAAGACGGGGAATTTCCAGTTGGCCTGCAGCCAGATTTGCGGCTCGGGCCACTACAACATGAAAGCGCCGATCCGCGTGGTCACGCAGGAGGAGTTCGACAAGTGGCAGGCGGGCAAGATCGCGGCCAAAGCCGCGGAGGCGCAGAGCGCATCGGCCACGGCGAGTCCGCCTCTGGTCGCGCAACGTAACGAAGGGGAGAAACAACCATGAGCACGAGCGTCACCACATTCGTCCCGGATTCCCACGAGGACGCCGACCACGAGCACCACCACAAGCAAAACTTCTTTTTCACCTACATCTGGTCGGTCGACCACAAGATGATCGGCCTGCAGTATCTGTGGACCAGTTTTGTCTTTCTCCTCATCGGCGGCCTGCTCGCCATGGGTATCCGTTACCAGTTGGCCTATCCGGGCGTGGAAGTCCCGCTCATCGGAGGCCTCCTGCCTTCGACCATCGCGACGGACGGCATCATTCTCCCCGGCGGCTACAACATGTTCTTCACCATGCACGCCACGGTCATGGTGTTCCTCGTCGTCATGCCGCTGCTCATCGGCGGATTCGGCAACTACCTCATCCCGCTGAAAATCGGGGCTGGGGACATGGCTTTCCCCACGCTCAATGCCATGAGCTATTGGCTCTACGTGCTCTCGGGCATCATTCTCGTGGCCAGCTTTTTCGTCGACGGCGGCGCGCCGCAGTCGGGTTGGACCGCCTACGCTCCGCTCAGTTCCACCCCGGCCTACAGCAACAACACGCAGATCGGCCAAAGCCTCTGGTGCGTCGGTCTCTTCGTCAACGGTCTCTCGTCCATCGCCGGCGCGACCAACTACATCACGACGATCATCAACATGCGCGCGCCCGGCATGACCATGTTCCGTCTGCCGCTCTCGGTCTGGTCGCTCTTCATCACCGCTTGGCTCCTCCTTCTCGCTGTGCCGGTGCTCTCGGCTGCCGCCGCCATGCTCTTCACCGACCTCAACTTCGGCACGACCTTCTTTGCCGCGCAGGGCG
Source organism: Chthoniobacterales bacterium (assembly GCA_044371145.1). Lineage (GTDB taxonomy): Bacteria > Verrucomicrobiota > Verrucomicrobiia > Chthoniobacterales > JACTMZ01 > JACTMZ01. Next base: position 3,952 of record JBILUI010000160.1, read on the forward strand.
GACAACCGCTCCTCTGGCAGCACCTCTTCTGGTTCTTCGGACACCCCGAGGTCTACATCATGATCCTGCCTGCCATGGGCCTGGTCTCGGAAATCCTGCCCGTCTTCGCGCGCAAACCGATCTTCGGCTACAAGGCGATGGTCTGGGCCATGGTGGCCATCGGTTTCCTCGGCTTCATCGTGTGGGGCCATCACATGTTCGTCAGCGGTATGAACCTTACCCTCGCCGCCGCGTTCTCCGTCTCGACCATGGTCATTGCCGTGCCTTCGGCGATCAAAACCTTCAACTGGATGGGCACAGTGTGGCGCGGCTCGATCGAATTTACCACGCCGATGCTCTTCGCCTTGGCCTTCGTCTCGATGTTCGTCATCGGCGGACTGAGCGGCATTTTCATGGCCTCCACGCCTGTCGATCTCTTCGTGCACAATTCGTATTTCATCGTCGCGCACATCCACTACGTGCTCTTCGGTGGCAGCCTCTTCGGCGCCTTCGCCGCGATCTATTTTTGGTATCCGAAAATGTTCGGACGGATGATGAACGAGACTTGGGGCAAGATTCACTTCTTTGCCACTTTCATCTTTTTCAACCTGACCTTCTTCCCCATGCACAACCTCGGCTTGGGGGGCATGATGCGCCGTATCGCCGATCCCACGGTTTACGACCACCTGCGCGCGCTGCAGCCGATGAATGTCTTCGTCAGCTGGGCGGCCTTCGGCATGGGCTTGGCCACATTCATCTTCCTCTGGAA
>JBILUI010000236.1:0-16699 GCA_044371145.1 Chthoniobacterales bacterium
CGATCGATCTAAGCTCAGCGTGGTACAGTGAGCCGCTATCGACAGTTGCATCTTCCAGTGAGAGTTTTGCGGGAGACAAAATGAAATCGAGTTGGCATCTCAACGAGCGACTTGCAAAGCTATGGCAACAATATGTTACTGACACTCAGGTGCTTGATACGACCGCGCCCCCCAAGGTCACTTCAATATCAGTAGAGGGCAATCGAATCACATGGAAAGCGGAAAGCGATTTAGAAAGCGGTCTTGCCGCGTTTGAAATTTATCGTGACGGCAACCTTATCGCTACCATCACCGCCCCATCCAAAAACCCCTTCGGCCGCGCCCTCTTCCAGGGCTTACAATACAGCGACACTCCTCCACAACCCCTTACCGAAACAACCTACCTCGATGACCAAGTCCCCACTCCCAACCCCAGCACCTACAAAATCATTTCTATCAACACCACGGGGCTGAAGTCAGAGTGAGGAGTGGCTCGGGAATTCTATTTTCATCTTACAAACGAATCGATTGCATCCACAACTCATATCGAAATACGCTCAACGTGATTTCTGCTTAATGAGGTTCATCATTACGGCATCTGCAGCCTATTCATTTCGATTGACAGCGAGAACGATGTTAGCGTAAGAAAACCGGCTTGCGATATGGGATGAAACATTCTCTTTCTCAACAATTCCACAAGGAATCGTACTTTCCGTCAGCAGATCCAACCTTATTCCCATGATTTAGCTTTATTCAGCATTGGTCGGTGATATATTAAACGACCATTTTTTACTGACATATTTGCCAAACGCAGGGATGAGGTATTTTCCTTTGGGCTTTAGATTACATGACCATCTGCTTTCCAGAGACCATACACTTTTCGGTGGTTTGTTAGTCGGAATCAATGGAACGCTTATTGAGTTGCAAGGAAGAGCATTATCTGTCTTATCACGTCCGCGTCCAGTTGTCGAATGCTGCTCAATTACTGGCATGACACGGGGACCAGTTCGTGAAGCCCTACAACGAATCCAAGGAGCATTTAGCAAGTTACGTATCCCGGACTCTCCTGTTGAGATCTTAATTAATCTTGCCCCCGCTGCACTTGAAAAAGATGGAACTTGGCTAGATCTTCCACTTGCGGTAATGATGTTGCAGGTCGTAGGTTTACTACCTGACTTACCACAAGCTAAAGAAGAGCAATTGGTTCTCCTTGGTGAAATCGGAATCCATGGGGAGATTCGACGAATCCCTGGAGCATTATCACTCGCCTTCTTACTTAAACCTGGTCAGAAGATTATTGTCCCAAAAGGTAATGAGAAAGAATGCGCTCTCATTCTTGCTAAACCAGGACACGAAGGTTGTGGTGTTTATCCGGCTGACAGTCTTGATGATGTACTGGATTATTTTCGTGGCGTTAGTCGGCTCAATAATGCACTGAGCGAATCAATCCGTTTTGCTAATTACATAGATAAGGCAACGGATTTCGGTATGATAAAAGGCCAGATCGAAGCTAAGAGAGCAGCTGTCATTAGTGCTGCCGGTGGCCACAACTTGTTATTGGTTGGACCTCCGGGCGAAGGAAAGTCACTCATTGCGAGTGCAATGGCTGGAATCCTTCCCAGATTAACGGACGGCGAAAAAGTCGAGTTGACGAGAATTTATTCAGCAATGGGATTACTCAGTGAAGATGGAATGGCAGTAACTCGTCGCCCTTTCCGATCGGTTCATCATTCCGCGTCGATGCAATCTTTAATAGGGGGAGGAAGTGGGGTCCCCAAACCCGGCGAAGTTACCCTGGCACATCATGGAATCCTTTTCCTCGACGAAGTTCCTGAATTTACACGCAATGCATTAGAGGCATTGCGCCAGCCGCTTGAAAATGGATGCGTCAATATTACACGTGTGTCTGCATCACTTGAATTTCCTGCTCGGTTCTGTCTGGTTGCCGCAATGAATCCGTGCCCATGTGGGTATGCCGGAGATCCTAGATGCAACTGCGATAGCAAGACGATTGAAAAGTATCAGAAAAAACTAAGCGGTCCCTTCCTTGATCGCATCGATCTGCAGGTCTTTTTGAAACCACTGACGCAGGAGGAGCGATTTTCAGAGGGCAAAGAAGGAGAGTCAGCGGTACTTCGATCGCGAGTTGAAAAAGCCAGGGCCCTACAAGCAAGTAGGTTTCGAGACACGGCAATCTCATGTAATGCGACGATCCCCGGAGGTCAATTAGGCCAATATTGCAAAATGTCTGAGGACGGCCAGAAATCATACCGAGAGGTTACTGATCGCGCTGTCGTATCAACAAGAACTTATGACAGACTAGCGAAAGTAGCTCGGACAATTGCGGACTTAGCTGGCTCTGATTTGATTGAGACCGAACATATAGAAGAAGCGGCAAGATTCGTTTCTGCTGGTATTCTACAAAAATAAAAACAGTAGTCGGAAACCTCTAATGAATCCTGAAGACATATCAAATATCTTCGTTTGTTCTTTCTGTGAACAGTCGCTGAAGTTTCGAAATGACCAAGAGGGTAAGCGAGTGCGTTGCCCAAAGTGCAACAACTTCGTTTGGCTATATGATAATCGTACAGATTCGATTGCTTCGAAACTATCTTCAAGTTGGACCTACGAACGCCCTAAACTTCTCGGCTTACTCGGCTCAAAAATGGTTGGTCCCATTACAGACAGCGAGTTCCTCAGCCTGTTAGCACGAGGGGAGATCGAACGCGATGCGACGGTATTGAGCCCTGAACTAACTGGCAATCAGGAGGTTTCTATTGCCAGAGTAAATATCTCTTTTATTCGTGAAATGTGCAGTCAACGTGTCGCCGAAGAGCAGCGTCTCAAGAAACTGCAGATTCGTGAAAATCAGAAAAACGTTCGAAATCGTGAAACTTTACTCCAGGGAATCCAAAAAGCGATTTCCGATGGAAACCTAAGCCTAAATGAGCGTAGTAAACTGCAAGCATTCGCCGCACAAACTGGTATACCAAATTCGGAGCTTGAGGAACTTCTCAAACGTGAATCGACTGCGTTACTGAACCAAGTCGTTGATGAAGCTATTTCGGATGGATTCTACGATGCAAAAGAAAACGAACGTCTTAGTGCAATAGCTATAGGCCTCGGGCTGACGCTGCAATTCACAAAAGATCAGCAGTTTCGCATCGAGCTAGCGAGACTTGCGTGGAACATCTTGCAGCAGATGCAAGGAGGTAAACTTCCGGAAAATTTTGAGTGCCAGGATGTAGAAGTTTTCGAAATCGTTGCTTTGAAGCGACCTGCGGGAATTGCCCTGGGTAACGATCACTACCTAAAGTCAGTTGCTGTTGGTGATCTCAAAAGAGCAGATAAACACCTGATACTTGAGGGTAGATTATCCGCAAAAAAGTATGCACTAAGCTCCGTCATTGACGTTAAGTGGTATTCAGATGGCGTCTTCGTGAAACGCTCTAGTGGTAAAAGTCTTTTTCTACGACCTAGCAAGTTCAATTTAGCTTGGTACGAGTTTGCAATGACCTTGGAGGCTATAACGACCGGTGAACCGGTACTCGGCATATTACCGGATGAATCATTCATTCCCTCAGCAGAATCCCCTTTCTCTGAAGAGATCGGAAGTGATGGTGATCTCGTTGACATACTGACGGAATCAGACCTAGCTGACAACTGGTCGCCATCCAATCGTATACCCCGATTTACCTTCAGAGTTGTAGGCGAGGATTTTGATGACCGTCTCATCGACCTCGATAAACTCTCGATCGGTGAGCAGGTATACCTCAAACGCGAACCAAGTAACCCGCATGACCAAAACGCTGTTGCTGTATTAAACAGCCAGAGGCGAATGCTGGGTTACCTAAAACGAGAGGTTGCATTGTGGTTCGCACCAATCCTCGATCGTGGTCGTAAATACCAGTGCGAGGTGAAACAGCGGACAGCAAGCGGAGGCATAGTCATTTCTGTTTTTAATTAGCGTCCAGTGCTTTGCCATCGGAATTTGACTCATCCGGCATTCCTGTAGATTCCGCATAACTCTTTATAGAGCCTGTTTCAAAACCGTCGTAAGCAGATATATCCACAAGCTATGTGTATAAAAGCTTGCTAAATTTGACTGTGGTATTCATAGTGCACAACCCCTCGGCGAAACTGCCCGATCCAGGAAATCGTTCTTTCGACGATCCACCTGCGCGAGTATCGACGCATCCTTCGGCCATCCTGACGAGAGGTGCGTTTGCGATTCTGTCGATGCGGAGAAATGAGCAAAACGTTTTTCTCTGCCATTTCATCTCGGAGTTCATCACTGTCGTATCCCTTATCCGCAATCAACGGTGTTGGAACCTTTGGATAACAGGCTTGATCTACAGTTTCCGCTGCGAGTTTGACCTCAGCCCTTTTTGCCGAGTGATTGGAGCATGCCAAAGGTATTCCCGTGCCATCAGCCACCACCATCCACTTTGTATTTTTTCCACGCTTGGTTTTTCCGAAGTCTTCGCCCCTTTTTTGCGTGAGCAAAGCCCCGTCGATAAGAGGTTCATCTCAGCTTATTCGTCCTTGTTCGCTGAGTTCATCAATAATCGTATGCCACATTTCAAGGAACACTCCCGCGTCATCCCACTTCACCAATCTTCTCGGGCATGTGCTGCGTGAAGGAAATCTCTCTGGCAAATCTTTCCAGCGAACGGCGCTTTTGAGTAATCATCCAATGCCCTCAAAGCAACTTCGATCTTCGGTTCTCGGTCAACCACCCTTGGGATGTTCCACTTTCAAAATAAAACGCTTGACCTTTTCCCATTGCTCATCGGTAAGCAAAGCTTCGCGTCATCCTAACATCGTTCGTCTCTTTCGATGTCAGGTGTACCCTAACGTCACCATTAACAAAAGATCAGCGATTTAGGGTTTTGAAACAGGCTTTAGGCATTACAAGAAATTCGATCACGATAGGCAGTTAGCCAATTTGGAGCAGTAAGCCCACTCGGAAAGACGGGGGTTGAGGGCAAATACCGATCACTTGCACTTGAGAACTTCAGGCGGGGCAAAAGAAAGAGAACAGCGAAACATTAACACAGTAACCGCCGATAAATCAATTCATTCTTAGAAAGCAAATGAAGTCCTTGGAAAAACACTTCAACTTACAATCCAGCTCAAAATGATCTGGAAACCTCCTTTCACCATACCTGTCAACGACCTGATTCTCTTTAGAGATAAGCTGATGACCAAGCTATTCTGATCACTTCCATTTGTCGTGGAATTTCGACAGTCTTAGCTGACAAAACCACTCTGCTCAATCAAGGATCGATAATCGTGAAAATCACACGTTCTGTGCTGTGATAAGCCCTCGCAACTAATCCTTCCGGAACTACAAATGCTTCTTCTATGATTAAGTTTCACAGACCAGCAGGTTAATAGTATACTGAGGCGACACAAGGAAACATCCACATGAAACCCTTAGTTACTGCATTCCTGTTATCCCTCTCAAGTCTCACGATGTTCTTCGGGTCGCAAGCAATTGCGCAATCATCCAAGAACACTGCCATCGAGAACCTGGAAAAAGCAAAAATTGAACATGAATTGGAAGTGAGAAAACTCGCCCTTGAGGCGATCAGTAAGGTCATGCCATCGATTAATCGATTGACTCAGAAGCAGGATAATGCGAATGTGCAAAAATGTTGCAAAATGATTGAATCGTTCGCAGCAAGTGGGAGTTACCCTGCTTACATGATCCCACTTCCGTCTATTGCCTCTGAATTCATCGAGAAGCGAAGAGCTTCAGCAGAAAGAGTTCTCGATGCTTACAAGGAACTCAAAGTCTCGGGAAAGCAGGAATTCAGAAATGAACTTGAAATTGAGAATCTCGAACAGGAAATGTTGAAGTTCATTGACAATGAAAAGGAATGCCAATCGCAAAAGCCAGTGAACGTCAATCAAGCAGAAAAAACAGATGGTGTCACATCCGACACCGATTTGACCGATGATTTGTATGAATCCAAAGATGGAGAGAACGGCCTTAAAATTAAAAAATACTCTGCTGAAACCGATAAAATTTTTGAAGCTTACGAGAAGTTAGCCAAGAAAATTGAGAAAGAGCTAGCTGATCAAGAAACAACAGCTTTACTGCAAAAGGCGCGACAAAACGCAAATCGGCAACTAGCAAATTTCTGGCGAAACAAGCAGTTGTCATTTTTATGCGAAGTAGATGATTTGTCGGCAACTGGGGAAGCCAACTACCACTTCCTGAGTTTTTCCTATATTGAAAAATCTGATAGGCCTATAGTTATTCCACTATCGAGCCTCACCAACAAAATAGTGATTCCCGTTTCTTCGAGCAAACTAGGGGATTATAAACCTGGAAGACGATTTAGATTAATCGTTAATGTCATTTCATCATTCGATCCGCGAGATGAAGATCCACAGCCTCTAGGATACATTGAAAAGAAATCATCAAAAGAAAATATTCAATTTAGTCTTTATATTACGAGATTAAATATCGAATGGGTGAAGTAGTTAATGGCTTGTTAATCCAAGCTATAAGTAGGTGACTAGCGTTCTTTGTCTTGCACGATGATTCCCACCAGCGGAGAATTCTACTAAATCCAACGACATGTCGGTTGGACCGTCTTTTTCGAAATCAACGAACTGCCAAGAGCGGCCATGGCCCCTATATCTTAAAAACAACCAAAGCCAATGCCTGAAAAATCAACGTACGCAACTTGACGGACACTACCCATACTCCGCACGATTATCTTGTGATACATGATCCAATTCCGGTAGTGAATTCGCTTCCTCAGATGACATCAACATGCTCGCTAATCTATTGAACGAACGCACTCCGTCCCGAATCACCATAGGAAACTCTTTCTTGCATCGATAGCGGTGTCAGTTGATACTCAAAACCAGAATCGACGACGATTTTCTTCACCTTCTCAAAACCTCCATATGAATCAGGCCAAACAGCGATGCTGCAGTAAAAATTATCAGAAGATTCGCTTAACAGAACAGAACGCAAGAGTTCTATCCCGCCCTCAACCGTAGTGTCCCAACCACTCTTTCTCTTGGGGCGCACAATCGTCAATCCAAAAACGGATAAGTCTTCAACATGCTCTTTGTTGATCGTTGCATCGAAACCGCTGTTGAAAACCAAGTAAACACGATTGTAACGCATTAAAAAACAGAGAGGAGATTTCGTCGTGACTCGTTCAAAGGGAGCTTCGACGAAGCGTTCCTGCCTCTTTAGCTTCTCGGATAACTTCTTTTCTCCATCGGTTAACCTATCTTTCGCTTCTTTCAATTCCAGTTCAACTTCAGCCCTCTCTTCCTTTAATAGCTCTATCTCTCGCAATATCGACGCAACATACTTGGATTCAGATTGTACTTGAGCGATGACAGCATCTACCTTTGCTTTTACTCCATCCAGCTTGTTTGACTGTTGTTGGATCGGGCTCGACGACACCCTCTTAATCGCTTGCTTCAGCTTTGATGCCTGCAAAGCCAATTCATCCCTTCGACGCTCTGCGGTTCTAACCTCCAAAGAAAGCTTCTCGAAATCGGTTGCACTAACCGTGTTCTGGGAGGTTCCTGAATTATCCGAAGAACGCATTTGGACAAGCAGCGTCAGAAGAATAGCCAAAAAAAGTAAACCGCCAAATGCGTTACAAATCGTATCTAAGAATAAATCGAGGCTATCGGCAATCGCACCTTTACGGCGTCTTCCCATCGCTAGCCCCTCCCTCAGCCACAATACGGATCGCCTGATCTTCAGCCACGACATCAAAACCAAGCTTCACACCAGAATCCGTAAGACTCTTTCGGATACCTGCAAATTCCATTGCTCCGGAAGGTTTAATCAACACCAAAAAATGCCACTGACTAGCTTCAGCTGTTTTAAACCACTCGAGCATGGCGGCACGCTCTCGCGGAATTGACCAACTACGTTTTTCCCCCGTCGTAGTAGCAACCCACTCAACGCCTCCTTTCTTCACCTCCAAAATACACAACGGTCTTCCATTAAGGTTCGTCTTCGAAAAGACCATCGGATTTTCCGTATCAATCTCCTTCATCTCCCGCTCAACACGACTCAACTGCTCCTGAATCGCTTGTAGCTCCTCCAACTCCGGACCGTTGGCTGCTTGCGCGATCTTCAATCGTTCCTTATCCTTCTCAGCCTCTGCCCTCCTTTGAGCAACCTTCTCAAGTTGCTCTTCAGCTCTCTCCAGCCTCTCCTGCAACATGCGCTCCATCGACTCAAGTTCTTCTGCTACCAGTTTTTCACTGAAACGATTCCCTCCCTTCGCTTTTAGTAAATTATCTGTAAGCTCATTCAAGGATTTCGAAAGTCGAGAGGATTCTCTAGATATCGATTGCTGAATCGCGAGTAACTCTTGGTAGCTCTGCGTGGATGCCCCACTTCCGTTTCTCTTTTCACGCAGCTGTAAGATCATGCAGATGATGATCAAGATAAAAATACCAACGACAGATGTGATAATATCCTGAAAGGCAAAGAGAGAAATCGAGCTTACATGCTTACCTCGCCGGCTCATGCCTCTCGATCCTCCTCGAAAGGCAAGATCTTAATTCTGCTGGTTATCTGCCTAAGACAATAGTCACTCACTTCATCAAGAAACTCTTCCTCATTCTGCTTTTGGGCCGTCATAATGAGTTGCAAAGCCAAAGCTATTACTAACGCCACTAAGGTGGTTTCAAACGCCGTACTAAGCCCGCCCGTAATCTGCTTCAGCGATGAAACTATACCACCCACATCACTCGACTCGTCCAATAGAGAGCCGAAATTACTCAGCGACTGAGATAATCCAAGAACCGTACCGATAAATCCGAGCACAGGAATAGCCCAAAGAAATCCGTTAAGCTGTGCAAATGAAGTCTCCATCGCAGATTCATCTTTATCACCTACGGATCGTAGGATTTCATCGATATCTGAAACACGCCCCAGATTCTTCAAACTCGATAGAGCAATCAAAATACGATTGAAAACTACAAATCGTTCGGGATCGACGGCTACTTCGTAGATGCGGTTAGTGACTTCATCGACCGTGTTAGAGGTAAGCACAAATCCTGAGCGATCGGAGGTCAGTGGATACTGCAACGGCAACCGCTGAAGACGCAATTTATAGCGTTTAAAAATCAGAATGAACAAAGCCCAAAAACCGAACAACACGCAAGCGTGCTGGGTTGGCCCACGATCCAACATCATTTGGCCAAAATAGTAGTCTGACAAAAAGTAAAAAGCGACATATGCCAACAGAGTCGCGACGATCGCCAGCAATCCACTAACAACCACGCCTACCGACAGTGCCCCCTTGCCTCGTGCGCCTAACCGCCGCTCTGGGTCTTGGCGACTCCAGTTTAGCATAGACTTTCGGCTGGTCGAATAATTGGACTCAGGGTTAGACATTTGAAACTCTATTTCAATTTACGTCGATGACTGGAAGCCTTCTGCACCTGTCGCCGCTAATAGTACAACCAACAGCCCAAACAGCAGAAAGCCGACAATAGAAATCAACACAATCACTCCAGTCGCGGCAAAAAAACGACCTAATGCGTTCCCGGACTTTATTAGATTCAACTCGGATCGTTGGTATTTCAATTGTGTCAGTGATTGACCGTAATTCAACAGCAAAACCCCACAGTATAAAAGTGCTCCCTGCACCAGGATGGCTAGCGCAAAGCCCGTCGCCAAAAAAGCGGCTGTTGGTCCAGGAACAGGCGCGCGTAAAGCCACAACAAACTGAAAACCCAATCCAAGGATCGCGCTGATTGTCAAAACAATCCAGAATGATGCAATCAACATTATCCAATTTCTGGGCCGAATAAATGACTGAACTAACTCCTTTGAAAGCTCTCCTTGACGTGCGTTTCTTCCTCCACTCTGCTGCTCCTCGTCCTTAGGTGGCATATTTTTGAGGAACAACGCTGGCAATACGATTACCGCAGGTTGCCAGTCGGCTAATCCTGTACGCCAAACCAAGGTGTCACGATTCACGCTACCGGACAAAACATGCTGCTGCAAAACCACCAAGCTCATTGGCCCCTGCTTTTGGTTAGCAAAATATGCATACCACTGATCACTATTAGGCTCTTCATGCTCTTTCGGCTTTTCCTCCTCTTTCTTGCTTTCTTTTTCGACGACTGTCGCAGCTTGGGATCGATTAAAGAAACTCCGATAGTATTCCTCCGCTCTGGTCCATGATGAACCATCGGCTGAGACTTCATGCAAGCGAGTGATTTGACCGCGCTGCAACATCTCGTCTGCTTTCGCAGATGTAAAAGGTCCTAAAGTCCTACCACGAAAGCGAAGATAAACTTTTTCTGTATCGATCACTTTTCTATTTCCTAGGCTATAGGCTAATTCGCAAATGTTGACGTACCGCAGATCATTGGGTAACAGTAAAAATAGGCGTACCAAACCGAATATTCTTGAGAGATGCAGAGTCCACTTTTATCGTACCTGACTCGATCGATCCAATCACTGTGCAGATAGTTTTCGTACCATCTTTCCGAAAATAGCTTAGTTGTGCGTTATCCGGCAATGTTTCAACCGTGAATAGATACTTCCCCGATGAAGTGCTAAGGGCTGGCGAAGATTCTGGAGATTTTGAGATTACCGCCGATGCTGAATCTGTGTCGGCCTTACCTTGAAAGGGAAGAATGACACCAGCGTACCCGATCCGGGTAGATGCAATTGCTGAAAACTTACTGTCCCTCTCCGCAATTTTTCGAGAATCAGCCTGAAACTGATCCTTTATTTCTTTACTTAAAACAGTCTTGTACTCACTCGCTTCAAACCAATTCTCTCGCTCCCGTTTCTTTGATTTAAGGATTTCAATCGCCTGGTTGCTAGACGATGCCAAGATCAATGATCCTTTTTGCATTGTATCCAGAATCTGCAAAATCAGTTCCTCTTTAATCATTACATCGATATTGGCATCGTTGCCTATCCTAGCAATCTGTAACAACCATTCGCGTTCCCAATTCTTTTCAAAACTAGAACGCTTTCTCTCGATATCCTCAATCATCGATTCGACTAGCGAGAAAGGTTCTGCAACAAAATTAAATTCGCTTAGAGGGCTCCAATTTCCAAAGGTTCCATCCGCTTCGACAATCACTTCAAAACCAACAGTTTTGCCATTTTTCGATTCAGTAGCTTTTTTCTGGATGTCCTTCTGCTTTGAGGCATAAGTAAAACGACGAGTTCTTGCTTCACCACTATCTGATTTGCCGATCACAATAGTACCAATTCCCGACCAAAGAGAATCCGTCAGCACATTCAAATATTCGTCGATGAGATCCGCGCGCGCGCCTACCATTTTTAAGTCGGAGGCTAATTCAGGGTACAGAGCGACCGCAGGAAATCCCTCTATATCTCTCAGCTTCTCAACCCAGACATCAGCCAACCGGCTCGCTTCTTCGTTGTCCGCTGAGGACTTTAGGAAAGCATCGAATTTCTCCGCCCATTGATTCCATTCCTCGATAATGGCTCTAATATCTTGCTCCGCGAGAACAGCATCAAAATCGGGATTAAGACCGACCCCTGTAACTCGCTCATTAAATTTCTTTAGCTCACCATACAATTGCTCAATCGATTGAGAAGAACGAACATCTTGAACCAACTCCGCACCCATCCTCGCTCGATTTTTGATATCACGTATGCTCTGCTCTAGGTCATCCAGTTTCTTTTTCGCTAGTTTGATATCACCGAAGACAAGTTCACCAGATTTTGGATATTTGGCTGCCAGATCCGAGAGCTCATTATCGAGTGAATCGAAAGCATTGATATCTACACTCATCGCCTCCATCGATTCAATGCTCGTGATTTTCGAATTGATCGCGATCAGCTCCTTTTCCGCATCACTCTTCTGTTTCTCTCGAACTCCGTTTTCCCATTCCGTAAAACGCTTCCGTAACGCAAATGCCCGCCCTTTTTCCGATTCAGAGCGAGCGAGGCGTTCTGCCTGAACAACCGAATTTAGATCAATCTGCGAATCTCCCCCGCCATCTGCCCTTCCAAGATAGTCTTCGAACTGCTTGATTCGATCTTCTTCTTGCACCTTCCATTGATTTACCTCCTCGACCAATTTTGTAATCGAGGGGCGTTTCATCATATCTGCCGCACTGGCATTCATTTGCTCGACGAAACTACTTGCCTCCTTAAACTTCTTTACTTCAATCAGTCCTTTCAATTGATCGACGATAGCCACCTCCCGACTGCTATCGGCTCTCTGCCAAAGAGTGAATCCAATTAATCCAGCGGCAATCAACAGACAACCAACCAGCCCCGCCATTACCAACCTGGTTCGTCGCTGTCCTTCAATGCGCCGATTCTCCAAAAAACTTTCGTATAGCCTCTGAAGCGATGGCTCGATTCCTAGGTCGAGTCGAACAAGCGATTGGTGCAATCGCATGACGTCGGTAACTTTTGAACGATCGTTCAAGCTTTCTCGCAGTTGCTGTGAAAGAGTTTCGAACTGCTCCCTCTGCGACTGCTCTTTTCTCATCTCCTCTAACCAGGCCAATGCCGGCTCAGCAATTTGAAACAGCGATCGCGGAATTTTGGGAACATCCTTCGCAACACTATGCCAGTCGCGTGCTAACTGTTGTCCCTGCCGCGAATCCAGCTCACAAAAAGCCTTGTTGAGTCGACCTGCAATAAACTCTAACGATTTGAGTGCTTTAGAAACACGAAAAGCGCCGATACGTTCTTCCAATCGTTTGACCAATGCATCCGGTGGATGGATATTCCAGACTTCCGACTGAATTTCTTCTCTGAGACGCTCACAGCTCTCAAGATCCGCCCTAGTAATCGCCTCCTCTACCTCTCGATCAAGCTCTTTGAGCCGAACCTTTTCCCAACTTTCGATATCTTCACTCCAGTTAGCGTTCCCCGGATCGAGACGTTGAATCTGGCGCAGCGCACGTAGTCGCCAGGACAAGGGCGCACGTGCAATGGCAAGTTTGCGATGTTGCTTCAAAACCGCAGACAATGACTGTTCACTGAGCATCGCATCCTGTAACTGAATGGCAATGTCCATCAACAGCGAGGTGGGAACCTCCAGGCTATAGAAGCGAAGAATTTCCTCCCAGTCTTCATTCTCAGGGAAATCGAGTATCGCTACTTGATCAAGAAGTCGTGGCTCAAGCTCCGCTAATTGTATAGCCTCGCTACGCAACCCCTTACGTAACAAACCTTCACAACGCTGTAAACGCTCGTTGATCGACTGAACTTGCTCTGTATATTCTTCTACTAACGGTTCGAGCATTTCGCGGCTAATCGCCGCCCGACTCTTCAAAATAGCTCGTATCCGATCAATAACAGCCATAGCGCCATCCATTCCTGAAATAAAAGATTGCTCGCTTGAATTAGAAGCAAATTCAAGCTATGGTCTTTCATTTCTTTAAATCAGTATTCCAGAACTACATTCCTACTTATCCTTCTCAACTACTAACACACAATCCTTAAGAAACGAAACTGTCTCCTCAATTTCCGCGATTGTCTGCTTTGCGAGCTGCTCTATTTCCGATTTGATAATTTCACCAATTCCAACTTCTTTCACTATCGAATCTATTTCGGTTTTAACATCCTGACTCAAGTAATCTTCGATCGACAAGTCCATTTCTCCTTTACCAACGGGTGTCTTTTTCTCTTTGATAGAATTTCCGTCTTTTCTAATCTTGTTGATTGATGCCAAAACATTTTCCAGTGCCATCCGTCTCGCCTGTTCCTGTTGAACCCTATTTTGCACTTGCTCAGGCGTTGGCGTAGGTCCCAAACTTAACGCAAGTGCGACCTGATCGATTGGATACTTTAGTTGCGGTTCTATACGTGCAACAAGAATTTCCAGGAAATATTCCTGTACAGAAACTACCTTCCTCAGTCTCTTTCCTATCTCAAAATCGCTATCAAAAGTAAGCTTTCCTCCTTTGAGAGGATCAAGTATCAATTTACCAACACCTGGCCAGGAATCCGAATCATCCAGTCTCGGTGACGGTTTTTTAAAATTACCGTTTTTTACAAAAGTCCTACTCAGCGAAGCTCCTATCGGCTCTGTCTTTTTCCTAAACTGCAAACGATATTCACCCACTTTGTTAATAACGTGCGATACGTCGTCTTTAGTAAAGTTAATTGTCTTTCCATCTCTAGTCGTGGCTTTTAGAAAAGCAAATTGCTCTTGTGGCGGTTCCGGTATTTCAATCTCAATAGAGATAACATCAACCGAGTTCTTGCATCGCGAACATGTTATACGATACCTAAAGTCGTCTGTTTTTGTTTTTGGCCACGATTTCTTGTTGTTTTTCAAAATGAATTTACTAATTGCTTTCTCATCGATACTGTAAATAAGCATAGAACCATCCTTGACTAGCGTACCCAAATTGTCGTCCGGTTCGCTTCCATTTGATGTTTCGACTATTTCAAAATCAAAATTTTCTACCTCATCGTCAATCTCATCTGAATACTCCTCCTGTCGAAGATTAATTATGACTTTATTATTCTTGTCATAATTAAATCTTCGTTTAATTTTTTTTGTCTCAATAACTTTTATGTGATTTTCGATTTCTATTTCAAAATTTATTTTCATCTCCTTTGTACCCTTCTCCACTATCAGCTTCGCTGCCATTTTTGGGGTCTTTTCGAAATCCTGTTGTTTTACAATCGTAACGAGTCCATCATTTCCAATTGAGAGTGCATCAGTATCAAAACGGACATGCAACATTTCCAAGTTTGTTTTAACTTGGTAGTTCGTAGGACCAATGAAGTTCTCCTTGAGTTTGATTATTAATGAATTTGGCTCCCTCTGGCTCCATTTTTGGCTAGCCCTATTTTCCTCTTTTAGCTCCACGATTAAATCCGGCAAATCACCTTCTTTATCCTGCGTATCTTTCTCTTTCTCCGAATGTACCTCGCTATTTTCTTGCTCTACTCTGCTTTCAGGTTGCCCAACACTTCGGTCCCCAAGATTGTCCCTTGCGTCACTGTCGCTTACAGTGTCTAAGCCAGCAGGCTTGTTTGCCAGCGACACCTTATTTAAGTCGCTAGGTCTTACATACGTGATTATTGCAGCACCTGTAACTATCAGTAAGGCAAGCCCTCCAGTTACCGCCGCTACTAACCACCTCAATGAGAATAAATTATTGCTAGTGGAATCGCCGAAACTGCCTGGTAGCATCGGCGGAAATGCCGCATTGCTTGCATGTGTTGGCGTTGGGGGTGGCTGTAATCTGTAACCTTGGCCATCCGTCGAAGATAGAGACTCAGGATTAGTTTCATTTGGAGTTGACGTCTGTGTTGAATCAACCCTAGCAACTGCTGGCGATTCTGGAGTTATATTGAATTGATCATCGGGAAGTGACCTATCGTTGGGCAAGCCTAACTCGGGCGGTGATGTGTGTCGGGCAGGCGGAGGAGTTAACGAAAGGTTTCCCGTCCTCGCGCCTTCAATCAGCACCGACATGCTAGCCAGTGCCCCCGGTTTCGCTAAGTCGATTACATGACCACGAGCAGAAGCTAATCTCGCTTCATCAGAGCCACTGACCACTCCACGAATTCGGCAATCGACATCACCGGGTAAGCCAGAAAAATAAGTTGCGAAGGTATACATCCAACGTTCCTCGGCGGGGAGCAGTGCAAGTACTTCAGCAATCAGCTTGAGCATTTGCGATTGCTGCTCAGGAGCGTAGATCAACCAAATGGGTTTATTACTCTGCTGTAACCATGTGGCAACTTGCCCACCCCAGCCTGCATCACCTGTTAGTTGTTTCCAACTTTGGCAGATCTCTGGAGCCTGATCCCCTGAAGGTATCTTTGGTCCAGTTGGAACCGTTCTACAGGAACCATCCCAGCTCGTCTTCCATAAGCTCGTTTGACTTATCAACCACGCTGGCCCACCGCTCGGTCTTTCGACAGGCTCCAAAACAATATGATGTGCGATCTTGTTAGAGCGGCCACTGTAATCAACACCATAGGCGGCTAGACGCGATACGACGGACACTGCGCGTCCACCTATATTCGGACGAAGATAGGCATAACGCACTGGGTTGTTATCCGCCAACGGATCCTGGGGCGAATAGACGTGCTTGTAGCCACTGAAGGACTCCAGCTTATCCGCCAAATTAGGAGGCATGCCCGCAGTGCAAAGTACCGTCGTGAATCCGCGATTGCCCGCCTTCAGGCCCTGGGGAGCCGAGGTATATAAAAGCTCAGAACTCATACACTCTCCCTGTTCTCTTTTGCCTTCGTATAGCCACCGACAAGGCCACCAGTAAAGCGACTTAGCGCGTAAAGCATCGGAACCTCTGCCCAGAAAGGCTGAATGTCTTTGGGACGGATCCCCAAACCGCCAGTTACCGAATCCACCTCAGGCGCGCGGCCTGTCGCACTTACAGGAATAAAAATCAATTCGCGAGCAAAACCCTCGGCCGCTGAGACCAACTCCGGCGTCAACTTCCTGAGCAATTGACCCACCTTCTCGGAGGCCTGTGTAATACGATCGTGATCTAGTACCTTTAGGTCACTGTTGGCAAGCGCTCGAAATGGATCAGCGGTAGATAACTCAGGAATTAGTTTCTGCCAGCTATCCCACTTGGTTACCACAATAACCAAAGGACGCTGATGCAACTCGTCATCACGTAGTCCCGCAAATCGCCGCACGCGCTGAATCGCTTCAATCAAAATCGTATCTTGCCTGGTCGAATTCTCGCGACTCAAACGCTCGTTGCGAAT
>JBILUI010000161.1:0-4665 GCA_044371145.1 Chthoniobacterales bacterium
GCGGCATGAACAAGGGCGGCGATGTCTGCAAGGCGCTGGCCTGCGGGGCCGATGCGGTCATGGTCGGCAGCGCTTTCGCCAAGGCGGAGGAAGCGCCCGGTCGCGGTTACCACTGGGGCATGGCCACGCCGCACGCGAACTTGCCGCGCGGCACGCGCATCAAAGTCGGCGTCTCCGGCACGCTGCGGCAAATTCTTTTCGGGCCGGCCGCGGTGGATGACGGTAGTCAGAATCTGATCGGCGCCATCACCACCTGCATGGGCAATGTCGGCGCGGCCGACCTGCGCGAATTCCAGGAAACGGAGATCATCATCGCGCCTTCGATCAAATCGGAGGGCAAGCTCTTCCAGATGGTCCAGAATGTGGGCATGGCCCGATGATCGGTGCGTCCTTTGGCCTCGCCAAAAGGCGCCCCTTTGGGCTAGGACATAACATCTTTTCATGAGCGAAAGGCGAGTCGTCATCACAGGTATCGGAGTGGTCAGCCCCGTGGGCAACGACCTGCCTTCCTTCTGGGAGAGTTTGAAGGCCGGGCGCAGCGGCATCGGCCGGATCAGCGCCTTCGACACGGAGAAATTCGACTGCCAGATCGCCGGCGAGGTGAGCGGCTACGATCCGGTGCCCTATTACAAGACGCCGAAAGATGTGCGCCGCACCGACCGCTACACGCAGCTGGCCATGGGTGCCGCCAAGATGAGCCTCGACGATTCGGGTCTCGACCTCGCCTCGGTCGATCTCGACCGCACGGGCGTGATGATCGGCAGTGGTGTGGGCGGCTTGGCCACCATGGAGACGCAGGTCGGGCAGATGCTGACCAAAGGGCCCGACCGCACGTCGCCTTTCATGATCCCGATGATGATCAGCAACATGGCCAGCGGGTTCATTTCCATGGAATACGGTCTGCGCGGCCCGAACATGGCGATCGTCACGGCGTGCGCCACGGCCAACCACTGCATGGGCGAGGCGTGGCGCATCATCAAATTCGGCGATGCCGACGTCATGCTCACCGGCGGCAGCGAAGCCTGTATCGTTCCGGTGGGTATCGCCGGGTTCGCCGCCATGCGCGCACTGAGCGTACGCAACGACGAACCGGAACGCGCCTCGCGTCCTTTCGACAAGGACCGCGACGGATTTGTCATGGGCGAGGGTGCCGGGGTGATTATTCTCGAGGAATACGAGCACGCGAAAAAACGCGGCGCGCAAATTTACTGCGAAGTCACCGGATACGGCCTGACCGCGGACGCCTACCACATGAGCGCTCCTTCCCCGGACGGCGAGGGCGCCGCGCGTTGCATGGCGATGGCCATGAAGCACGCGAAAGTGAATCCCGAGCAAGTCGACTACATCAACGCGCACGGCACCTCGACCCCGGTCGGCGACGTTTGCGAGACCAAGGCGATGAAGCGCGCTTTCGGCGAGCACGCCAAGAAGGGTCTGGCCGTCAGCTCGACCAAATCGATGACCGGCCACCTGCTCGGCGCGGCCGGCGCGGTGGAAATGGCGGCCTGCGTCATGGCCATGCGCGACGGTGTGCTCCCCCCGACGATCAATCTCGACAACCCCGATCCGGAGTGCGACCTCGACTACGTGCCGAACAAGGCGCGTGAGAAAAAAGTGAAGATCGCCATCAGCAATTCCTTCGGCTTCGGCGGTCACAATTCTTCGCTGCTCATCAAAGCGATCTGAGGTGCGGCGATGACCACGCCGTCCTCCCCAGCGAACGAATTCGGTGCCCTGCCCGCGGAGCTGGCCGGTTTCCGTCCGCGTGTCGCCATGGTGCTTGGTTCGGGCTTGGGCAGCTTTGCCGATGCTGCGGACAAACTTTTCGAGATCCCTTACTCCGCCATTGCCGGCTTGCCCGAATCGAAAGTGCCCGGCCACGCGGGAAAATTTGTCGGCGCCAATCTCGCCGGTGTGCCGCTGTTGCTTGCCATGGGACGCGTGCACTACTACGAGGGGCACACGCCGCGCCAGATCGCCGCGCACGTCCGGTTGATGGCCTCGCTCGGGCCCGACACGCTCGTGCTGACCAACGCAGCCGGAACGCTCAACCGGGATTTTGCGCCGGGTGAATGGATGATGCTTTACGATCATCTCAACCTCACCGCGGCTTCGCCTCTTTCCGGCGGACCGAATTTCCACGACATGTCGGATGTTTACACTGCGCCGTTGCGCGATTTTTTCCGCGGTGTGGCGCGCGACGGTGGCGTCACGCTGCACGAGGGCGTCTACGCCTGCGTGCCCGGACCGCAATATGAGACACCGGCCGAGGTGCGCATGTTGCGGACGCTCGGGGCCGATGCGGTCGGCATGTCGACCGTGTTTGAAGCCATCCAAGCCCGCGCGCTTGGATTGCGCGTGTCTGCGTTCTCCTGCCTGACCAATTGGGCGGCGGGTGTTTCGTCCGAACCGCTTTCGCACGGCGAAGTGATGGACACCGGCCGCCAAGCGGCATCCGCTTTGGCTGGATTGCTGCAGGCCGCCCTGCGTCGCGGGCTGCCAGCGGCCTGAATTGGTGCGGCTTTCCCCCGCGGGGCCGCTCTGGTAGTCTTTTCAGTTCCCCATGGCCGAAACCGCCCAAGAGCCCGAGATCAACGACGAGGATCTCGTGGCACGCACCCAGAACGGGGACCCTCGTGCCTTCGACGATCTGGTGCGCAAATACAGCTCCCGCCTCTATGGACTGGTCTACAACATGACCTCCAACCACGAGGACACCAACGACCTGCTGCAGGACATTTTCGCCAAGGCCTACCGTTCGATCAAAGGTTTCCGCGGCAAATCCAGCTTCTACACCTGGTTGCACACCATCGCGACCAACATGACGATCAACTTCCTGAAAAAGCGGTCGCGCAGCTACAACATGAGCCTCGACGACATCGACAACGGGGTGCAGCACGATCCGGAGTTCATCGAACTGACCTCCGGGCCGGACGCGCGGCGAGAAGTAAATCTCAAAGAGCTGCAAGTTAGATTGAACGAGGCCATGATGAAGCTGTCGAATGAGCACAGAGCTGTTGTGACTATGTTCGATATCCAAGGCATGCCGCATGCCGAAATAGGCAAAATCCTCGGGATCTCTGAGGGAACGGTCCGTTCCCGTCTCTTTTACGCCCACCGCCAGCTGCAAAACTACCTGCAGGAATTCCTCACGACATGACATGATATGAATCAAGACGTTCACAAGTTGCTGCGCCTCAAGCGCTACGAAATGCCAAGCTCGGATTACTTCGAGCGCTTTATGGATGAGTTCCACCGCCGCCAGCGGGCCGAGCTGATTTCCCGTCCGACGTTAAGTATTCTCTTCGAACGCTTTATGAATGCGTTCCCCGAGTTTCACGTGCCCCGCATGGCTTACGCCACGGTAGCCGCGGCGGCCGTTGCGCTTTCGGCCCTCATTCTCTTCAACCAGCAGGAAGGCGGCGCTTCCTCCTCGGGTTCTTTTGCCCTCAATAGCCCCACGGTCACCACGTTGCCATCGGGTCAGGGAGATGTCCGCTTGCCGGTGTCTATGCGGTCCGACTTGCCCCCGCACTATGTGCTGGAGACGCGTCCCGTGAGCTATGAGTCGCCTTATAGCTTTTAGTCTTTGTGCCGCGCTGAGCGGCGCGGCGCAGGCGGCCTTTGCCGGTGATAAACCGGCGGGGCCGCCGCAGGCGTCCCAAGGCTCGGAAGTCGCCAGGGCGGTCGAATCCGCCGTCTCGCGTGTCTTCGAGTCCACCGCACCGTCCGTTGTCCGCGTCGAGTGCGAGGACGAATTGGGCAAGGTGGCCGGCACGGGATTTTTTGTCGATGCCGACGGCACCATCTTCACGCTTTCCTCCATGGTCGGCGATGGCACGGGCGTCTTCGTCACGCACGGGGAGAACCGCATGCCCGCGCGTTTGCTCGCCAAGGACGACCGCATTGGCGTCGCCCTGCTCAAAGTCGATCCAGAGGGCGCCAAACCCTTCCTGCTCAAAGGCGATTGCCGCAAAGTCAAAACCGCCACCCCGCTCGTCGTTGTCGGATTTCCCTTTGATCTCGAGGCCTCGCCGAGCTTCGGTGTGGTCGGTGGACTCGACCGCCAATCGCGCGGCAAATTTTTCGCCACGACGCATTTCCGCGCCAACATCCCGGTGCAGCGCGGCCAGGGCGGCAGCCCGGTGCTTGATCTCGACGGCGGTGTGGTCGGCGTGTTGGTCAGCGGTCTGGAAGACGGTTCGGGTTGCTATGTCGTTCCCATCCGCGCGGCCGAAAAAATCCGCAGCGACTACGCGCGTTTCGGAGAAGTGCGGCACGGTTGGGCCGGCGTGACTCTGCAGGAGATTCCCGTGTCGGTGGAAGGTTCGCGCATGGCCATCGATCTGATCGATCCTGCCAGCCCGGCCGCGCAGGATTTCCGCGCCGGCGACGTCGTGGTCCAAGTGGGCGACATCGTCATCCGCGAACCTGAAGACGCGCTCGATGCCAAATTTTTCCTCACCGCCGGCGACACCATTCCGGTGCGCGTCGCGCGCCATGGAAAAGTCATGGAGATTCCCTTCACTCCGACCGACCATCCCTTCGGTCGCGAACCCGAATTGCACGCGCTCGGTCCCGGCAGCCTGACCGAACCGCTCCGCTCCGGCGAGCAGCCCTGATTCCTCTACTCGGCGTAGACGCCGACTTTGCGGAACTTGTCGT
>JBILUI010000045.1:0-16615 GCA_044371145.1 Chthoniobacterales bacterium
CAAAGAGCGCTTCCCCGGGCCGATCTTGCAGATCAAGAGCCACGAGATTGACGAATGGCTGCGCCAACGCGGTGGTGCTCCACGCACGCGTAACTCCTCACTGACTTCCATTCGCACGTTCTTTTCCTGGGCCAAGTCGCGCTGCTATCTGCCCAAGAACGAGGAAACTGCGGCCGAGGGTGTTCCCAAAGTGCGGGTGGGGGACACCGAGACGGGAATCTTCACTCCCGAGCAGATGAGCAAGATTTTGGAAGCGGCGACGGCAGAAGTTATCCCTTTCATCGTTCTTGGCGCCTTCGCCGGTCTGCGTGCGGCGGAAATCACGCGCATCGAGTGGAGCGCCGTCGATCTCGAGCGCCGGTTTATCACGATCCGCGCCGGGCAAGCCAAGACGGCTTCGCGACGTATCGTGCCGATCAGCGACAACCTTCGCCAGTGGCTCTTGCCCCACGTTGGCAAGGGCTTGGTCGTGCCCAGCGCGGAAACCTACCGCAAGGTGACCAATCTCTCACGCCGCCTTGGTATCGAGTGGCCGCACAACGTGCTGCGACACTCGTTTATCAGCTACCGCATCGCCAAGATTAAGAATGCCAACGAAGTGGCGCTCGAGGCGGGGAATTCACCCGACATCATCTTCCGGCACTACCGAGAGCTGGCCACCGAGGAGCAGGCGGATGCGTGGTTTGCGATCGTGCCCGCCAGCCCGATCCTGAATTAGCGGTAGCGACTACTGCTGCGCGCGCAGCCACACCTTCACCGCCTCGGGCTCGAATCGAATCAAGTGCCGGAACTTGATCGTTGGCAAACCGGCGTAGCGCAGGTTGCGGATCTCCCGCACGCTGCAGCCGATGTAGCGGGCCAAGTCATTGGCGGTCCAAAGGCGTTCGTCCGTAGTTTGAGTGCTGGTTTGTTCCGGTTCAGGCAGTGGTGTGTCCATGCCTGCCGCCGGATGTCAAATCGCGGCACTACAACCTTGATGCGAGCCGGTAATTTGTGCTCCGACCACCGGGGCTTTCGCGCACAAGGATCCTGCGATCGAGTAAGTCGTTGATGTCGCGCAGAGCGGTGTCGGCGGAGCACTTTGCTAGTTTCGCATACTTGGAAGAGGACAGTTTTCCCTCGAAGCCGTCCAACAAGCGATTGATGACGGAGCGTTGCCGATTATTGACCGGCGTTTCGTTGATCAATTTCCAAACCCGGGCTTTTCGCAGAACTTGCCCGAGGGTGGATTCCGCGCCCTCCAGCGCACGCCGAAGACACTCCAAGAACCACTCGATCCAGCTGGTGATGTCTGTGTCGCCCCGCTGATTGCGCTCCAGCCTCAGATAGTAGTTCTTCCGCTCTACCTCGATTTGAGCGGACATGCTGTAGAAGCGCTCCTTCGTGCCCTCGGCACGCGCGAGTGCCATGTCCGCAATAGCCCTGGCGATTCTTCCGTTGCCATCCTCGAACGGGTGGATGGTCACGAACCAGAAATGCGCCACGGCAGCTTTCAACACGGGATCTATCTTCTGCTCGGACTCGAACCATTTAAGAAAGGCGGTCATTTCTCGTTCGAGCCTATCTGCGGCAGGAGCCTCGAAGTGGACGCGTTCGCGCCCCATGGGACCGGAGACGACTTGCATCGGCTCAACTTCAGCGGGTCGCCATTTACCAACCGTGATTTTGCGCATGCCGCTGCGTCCGGTTGGAAACAAACATGCGTGCCACGCGCACAGCCGTTTTTTGGTTAGTGGGGCAGAGTGGTTTTGCGTGGCATCCAGCATCATCTCGACAACGCCTTCGACATCGCGGCTGGCAGCTATGGTGCCCCCGAATTCCAAGCCGAGTCTGCGGGCAATCGACGAGCGCACTTGGTCCGCATTCAGTTTTTCCCCTTCGATCGCGCTGGATTTGATCACATCGGAGGTAAGTGCAGCCAAGGTCGCCTCGTTCCTGAGGTCAAAACCCAGAGACTCCATGCTTCCCAGCAATCGACCCTGCAGATGCCGAACTTCGGCAAGCAACGGCAAAACCTCGCTGCTGTTCCAGCTCAGCTTGGGCCAAGTAGGCCTCTGGTGAATATAAGGCATAATCTCCGCGAAACGTGCGGCGAATATGGCATCTATTCACCGCAGCAGCAAGAAGTCCCTCCCAAGCTAGTGCTGGCGAAACTGCCGTTTGTGCATCTCGAGTGGTGTGTCCATGCTTGCCGTCGGTAGTTAAATTGCCTGCAGTAGGCTGCAACTGGAGTTCATCCGCTTGACGCGCAGCCGTGACGCACTACGATGTCTTACGCGCTATGACCACTCTAACCATCCGTCTACCCGAGACACTCAAGGGTGACCTCGACAAGCTCAGCCGCAGGGAGAACAAAGCTGTGAGCGACATGGTCCGTGAATCGCTGCGGCGCTATGTCGCCGTGGAGAAGTTTCGCGCGGTCCGGAAGAAGATTCTGCCGTTCGCCGAAGCCCAAGGGCTGTTGAGTGACGAGGATGTGTTCAAGGCCCTCTCATGAGGGTCATCCTTGATTCGAACGTTTTCATAGCAGCAGTGGCCTCCCGCGGTCTTTGCGAAGCCATCGTGGAGCTTTGCCTTGAACGCCACAGTTTGATTGCTGGCGAGGGAATTCTCGCCGAGGTCGAGGACAAGCTCAGGGCCAAGATCAAGGTCCCGCCTCGCGTAGTTGCGGAATACATGAAGTTCTTGCGGCAAAACGTCGAAGTAGTGAGGCCCGAGAAGCTTGATCCCAAGACGTGTCGCGATCCAAACGACTTGATAGTACTCGGTTTGGTTTCTCCCGGGGACGCGCAGGCGATCGTAACCGGCGACAAAGACTTGCTGGTCTTGGGAAGTTTCAAGGGCGCATCAGTCATGACTCCCCGGACCTTCTGGGAGTTCAGTCAGTCCGAGGCCTGAGAGCGCGCACGCAAGTGTTGGCAAATGGTGACAACTAACGTGCCGAGTTGTTCCATTTCGTGCCGGTCATGCAAAGCGGTCGCTCATTGATGGGCTGAATAAACCGGCATAAACCAACATCATACGGACTATAAGTCACTTAACAGAAACGAGATAGAAACACTCATAACCTGAAGGTCGCGGGTTCAAATACCGCCCCCGCAACCAATCTGCTATGTAAAATGGGTTCCCGGCGCGCGATTGGAGGCGGGGCGAGTCGATCCGGATCACCGAAAAGACCAAAGACGGCTACCGCTGTGTCTTGCATCCCTACGGCACAGAGACGGATTTTTCGGTGCGGGAACTTGCTCGTTTTGTTTTCGAAAGCGACGGGATTTATTTCAGCTATAGCGCGAAGGCGGAGTCTCAGGAGATGGCTTTTCCGGCGCTCAACGGCTGTCTCTCTTTGCCACAGCAGCATCGACCTGCTCTTTGGTTAGCCCGAGCCTCGGCCAGAACGCAGGGTCGGCGTTTCGCTGCTCGATCCACGCACTGCCAAGTTTGTCGACAATCACCTCCAAGCGGGCTTCCGGCGTCGAGATCAGTCCAAGAAGATTGATTTCGTCGCGGCCGTAGCGGCCATTTTTGATGGCTGAGGCGAACACTTCGTCGCGCTGAACCGCGTTGCCGATTTGTTGGGCGATACCGACAATGTCTGCGTCCCTGCTTTGCCGGATCACCAGGTCGCGCAATTTCGCATCCAATTGCGTCACGATCGTCGCGGCCCACTGGTGGTAAGCCCGCGGGCCGCTTCTCGCCGTGACGCCGCTCACGATGTTTTGCCAATCAACAAAGGGGACTTCGCCTTTTGTGCTCTTGTTCTCCTCGTAGTCAACCAGCCAGCGGATAGCGGCCTCCGGATCGGCCTTGGCCCATGCGTCGAGAATGTCCGGCGGCATGATGGCCGGACTCTTGCCGTCTTGGCGGTTGAGCGAGGCCATCCCGTCCAGAAATTTCCGGTAATCGAAATCAAGCGGGTAGGTTCTTCGGTGAACACCCGTGCAGTTTCTGCCGCGACCCGCGCGGCTGTAGATGGCAAGCATCTCTTCGGCGGTGACTCCGGGTTTCTCCCAAGCAGCTTGGGCCTCTCTGTCGACGAGGCGGTTCAGTAATCGGGTGTTGTCCCACTCCGGGTCTTGGGCTTTGAAGTTTTCGGCCAGGGCTGAGGCCTGTCGGCTGTCTCGGGCCGCCAGCCACTCTAGCAGATTGTTCAGCAAATAATTCTTTGAGCCGCCCCTCGGAAGCTTCCCGAGCCAAGCCAGCAGACCGTTGCTGTCTTTCTGCCACCACTCTCGCAAAGCATTATTGACCAGCCCTTTTTCCTTGTAATCCAAGCCGGATGGACCGGCGCTTTGGCACAGTTCCTCGAGGAGCTTCGCCAAGTTGTCGGGGGTAAGACTTTGCAGCCACTCTTGCCGTGCTTGCCGGTTCGCGGCGGGTGGCAACGACTGCAAGACTCCCGGAGTTGCCTGCTTTTTTGCGTTCGGCGAAGTTTTGGGGAAGGTGAAAGCGTATTTCGCTTTCGGCTGGTCGGAAGTTGGCGCTTTCGCTTCGGCATGGACTGCGGCGACATGGGCTTCCTTGTCCTTTTCGCCGGCGGCTTGCCGGGAGCGTGGGAGGGAGTATCCCGCGAGCAGACCCGCGGCGAGGCAGACGACTCCCATGGTCAGCGGCGACAGCCAGGTGAGCGGCGCTCTCATCATCGGGTCAATAGTGCGCGGTCTGGCAATGGGGGCAGATGGGCGGCGGCGTGTCGGGAGTTTTCGGGAGCACGGCGGCAACTTGCTCCGCGGTGAGTCCGGCCCTCGGCCAAAACGAAGGATCGGATTTCCCTTTCTGGATCCACCGGTAGAACCCTCTCGGATCCTTGGCGATCGCGCCCAGACGCTGTTCGGGTGTGGAGAACATGGCGAACAAATCGATGTCTTGCCTTCGCATTGATTGAGTGAGCGAGACATCAGTCCGCAGGGCTTGGTCGGCCATATTTTCCATGATGCCGGCGAGGTCCTCGTCGGAGCTTTCGTCGAGGATCATTTGTCGGACTTTGTCGCCGGATTGCGCCACCATTCCCGCGGCCCATTGGTGGTAAGCCTGTGGCCCGTTTCTTTCCGAAACTCCCTCGGCGATTTGTCGCCACCCCATGAAGTAGGAGCCGCTTCCTTGTCCTGTCTCATTTTTCTTCTCGATCAACCAGGATGCGGCGGCTTGGGGGTCTTCTTTGGCCCATGCACTGATGAGGCTCCACGTTCCCGCCCAGCGGCCGTCCTTGCCCTCGCCGAGTTCGTCCACGCCCTCGAGAAACGTGCGGAAATCAAACCCCGCGGGATAAGATTCGGTGTGATAAGTCTGAGCATCTGATTTCCCGCTTAAGCTTTTGTAGAGACCGAGCATTTTCTCGGCGGTGACACCGGGCTTTTTCCAAGCTTCGTTGATTTCCTCCCAAGTAAAGGAGTCGAGCACCCCAGAATTGTCCCACTCCGGATCGGCTGCTTTGAATGACGATGCCATGGCCTTGGCGCGCGGCCGGTCGTTGCGGGCGACGTCCTCGATCAACTCGGAGACGAGGTAGCGCTTGGTCGCGCCATTCGGCATTTTCCGCAACCACGCGAGCAATCCCGCGCTGTCCTTCTCCCACCAATTTTCCAGGGCGCTCTCGACGGCGTAGCTGTCTTCGCGGCTGATGCCGTCCGGTCCCGGATTTTCACAGAGGGCAGCAATCAGTTGGGGCAAGTCGGCAGCCGGCACTTTTTGCAGCCACTCGGATCTGGCCTTGTAGTCGTCCGCCGCGGGCAATGACCGGAGGATATCCTTCGACGAGGATTCAGCCGCCATGCCTGACCCCGGGACGCTCGACGAATTCGGAAAAGTCGACGCGTAAACCGGTTTCGTGTTCGCGGGATTCTGTGCCTTGGGCGAGGTGTTGGTGTCCCTCGGAAGGTGCTCGCTTTGACGCGGCAGGAAATAGCCGGCAACGAAGCCGAGAATCAGGCAGGCAATGCCGGTTGTGATGGACGGGGCCCAACGCATATGTCGCTGTCACGTCTACATCCGATAACCGCGTCTAAGCAAACCGCGATTTGCGCGGTCTCGGACGCAGGCGGCCGCCGCTCCCGGTCGCAGCGACGGTCAGCGACGGGCCCGCTCTGAGGCGCGGACGACGGGTGCGCAGATCTCCGCGACCCCTCCGCGGCGGATGATGTCGCGGTAAGTGTAGGCCGATGGTTTGAGTTCTCGGGCGTAAGTTTTCGGGTTCATCGTGCCCAGGCCGAAAGTGTCGGTGAATCCGCCGTGCCACTCGTAGTTGTCGAGCAGCGACCAGACGAAATATCCGCGCACATCGTAGCCGTCTTTCTTGGCTTGTTGCACCGCGCCGATGTGTTCCGCGAGGTATTGCTTACGCTGGTTATCGTCGGTCGTGGCGATGCCGTTTTCTGTGATCATCATCGGCTTGCCGTAGCGGTCTCCGACCGTGCGGATCTGTTTGTAAAGTCCCGCGGGATCGATGTCCCAACCCATCATGGTGAAATTTTTTCCGCGGTGGGAATTAGCCGTGAGCGCGGCGATGGGTCCCGCATGCTGGCTGTAATAGTAGTTGAATCCGATAACGTCGCATTTGTCGGCGATGAGATCGAGGTGGTCGAAGTTCATTCGCAGCATGCCGTTGTAGCAGGCGCGCGTCGGATCGAGCGCGCCGCGTTCCCACCACGGCAGGGCCTGCACGGACATAACCACCGCATCGGGACGGATCGATTTGATGATGTCGGCCGCTTCGCGGAATTGGCGTGCGCTGGCCCTGGTGGCTTCCGCATAGGTGGCGAAAGCGGCGGTCATGGCCGGCGGCCAGAGGCCGTTGAGGTAGGCCGTGCTGATCTGTCCGTTGGGCTCGTTTTGCGGTGCGAAGTAGCGCACATGCGGGGCGAGAGCGGGGACGACCTTGCGAACATAGGCTTCCCAGCGCGCATCGGCTTCGGGGTGCAGCCAGTTCGACCTTTTCGGTTTGTCCTTGTCGTAGAGCCACGCGGGAAAAGTGAAGTGCCACAGGCATACAACCGGCTCGATGCCGGCGGCTTTCAGTTTGCGCGCCATGCCGACATATCCGCGAATGGCTGATTCGTCGTATTTTCCGGGTTGCGGCTCGATGCGGGCCCACTCGAGACTGAGGCGGTAATGCGTGACGCCGATTTTTTTCAGCGCGGCCACGTCCTTGTCGAAATCGCTCCAACTTCGCACCACGGTGTTGCCGCGCGCCGGAGCTTTGCCCGCATCCATCAAGGCGTCCCAGTCGGTGAGGAAGACCGGCTTGCCGTCCTCTCGTGTCTCGCGGTTTTCGTATTGCCAGCTCGAACTGGAAATTCCCCAGGCAAAATCTCCGGTGTCGACCGTCGCGGCCTTGGCGCGCTGTTCCGGGGTGACGGGCGGCGCCTTGGGGTAAGTGATGCAGCCGGTGAGGCCGGCGCAGGCGAGGAGAAAGAGAGGGCGGAGTAAATGGGGCATTGAAAGATCCG
The DNA here is from genome assembly GCA_044371145.1 of Chthoniobacterales bacterium. Lineage (GTDB taxonomy): Bacteria > Verrucomicrobiota > Verrucomicrobiia > Chthoniobacterales > JACTMZ01 > JACTMZ01. The sequence continues at coordinate 7,443 of JBILUI010000045.1, forward strand.
GTTGCTGGCGCACTTTAGCGGTATGGCGGCAAAGTCCGACAACAAAAGCGCATTAGGGTGGTGTTTTGACAACTCGTATGTGCGACTGCCAGATACGCTTTTCTCGCGCGCGGCGCCGGTTCCTGTGGCGCGACCCGGGTTGGCTGTGCTCAACGAAACCCTCGCAACAGACCTGGGACTCGATCATTCGGCTTTGCGAAAAAGTGGGGCGGACATCTTTGCCGGAAATTTGGTTCCCGAAGGTGCCGAGCCGATCGCGCAGGCCTACGCCGGGCATCAGTTCGGTCACTTCACCAACCTTGGCGACGGGCGGGCCGTGCTTCTCGGCGAGCAAATCACGCCGCAAGGCGCGCGATTCGATATCCAGCTCAAGGGCTCGGGGCAGACGCCCTATTCCCGGCGCGGCGATGGACGCGCTGCACTCGGTCCGATGCTGCGCGAATACATCATCAGCGAAGCGATGCACTCCCTTGGCATTCCCACCACGCGCAGTCTTGCGGTGGTAACGACGGGCGAGCAAATCGTGCGGGAGGAACTCTTGCCCGGCGCGGTCTTGACCCGCGTGGCAGCCAGCCACATCCGCGTGGGGACATTCGAGTATACCGGCGCGACGGGTGACCTTGCCGCACTCGAGGCGCTGACCAAACACACGCTAGCACGGCACTATCCGGAGTCGGTCGGTGCCGATAATCCGGCCTTGGCTTTGTTCGACGGCGTGCTCGAGCGGCAAGCCAAGCTGGTTGCGCAGTGGGTCTGCGTCGGTTTTGTCCATGGCGTGATGAATACCGACAACATGGCGCTGAGCGGGGAGACGATTGATTATGGGCCGTGCGCTTTCTTGGATACCTACGATCCGGCCATGGTTTTCAGTTCGATCGACCGCGCCGGGCGCTACGCCTACGCCAACCAGCCGAATATCGCGCATTGGAATCTGGCGCGTTTAGCCGAAGCACTGCTCCCGCTTATCGACGCGGACAAGGACAAAGCCGTGGCGTCGGCGGAGGACGTGCTGGGAAAGTTTCCCGACAGATTCCGCACGCATTACACGGCCGGCTTGCGGGCCAAACTCGGACTGCTCACTGAGGACGAAGGAGATCTCGACTTGGTCAAAGGTTTCCTTGACTGGATGAAGGAGGCCGAAGCGGATTTCACTTCGTCGTTCACCGCGTTGACCAAGCTCATCGAGACGGGACGCACGGAAGGCTCACTGTCATTGGGCGGTGCGCCGCTGCGTTTATGGCTCGATAAATGGGAGGCGCGGCTGGTGCGTCAGCAGAAAAGCAAAACCGAGGTCGTTGGCCTGATGCGTCGCGCCAATCCGGCGGTCATCCCGCGAAATTATCGCGTTGAGGAGGCTCTGGCCGCCGCAAGCCGCGGCGATTTTGTCGTCATGCACCGGCTGCTCGATGCGCTTAAGAATCCGTTTACCGAAACTGCGCAGAATGAGCCCTATCGCGACGCCCCGCCACCGGGGGGTGTGCCTTATCGTACGTTTTGCGGGACGTGATGGGACGGCGGTGAAGGATCGGAAATTTGAAATTGGAGATTTCAGAACGGCGCCTGATGGAGTATGATATGTGCTGGTCAGGAAGGGTGGCTGAGTCCGGTTTAAGGCACTCGACTCGAAATCGAGCGTTGGGTTAAACCAACCGTGGGTTCGAATCCCACCCCTTCCGCCAGTCCGCCGCAGGCGGAGTTGAAACATTCCGGTGGGATGAGAACGCAGTTCGAGCCGGAGACAGATCGCCGCAGGCGATCAATCCCACCCCTTCCGCCAGTCCGCCGCTACTGAAGCTCAGAGTTCCGATGTGAGGAGGTCGTCGTCTTCGAGGTCGCCGGCAGAGGTGAGTAGAACGTAGTCATCCGGGCTGACCATTTCGACGATGTCGAGGGTGGTCAGGGCTTCGTATTCGGCTGGCGCCTGCGCGTTCTCGCGGGGCAGGAGAGCGACGATGGCCACGGCTGCCACCGCGGCGGCGGGGGCTAGCCAACGGACTGCCTGCGAGACCCAAGACGGCCGGACGTTGGCTTTCTCGATCCGCCGCATTGCTTTGGCGGCAAAAAAGGGCGGGGCGGACGGGCGCGGTGAGCGGCCGAGCAGGTCCCAGAGCTTCCGGTCGTCGTGGTTCACGTTGGATGAAACCCCGGATTTTCCCAAATGTTGCGGTCTGCTGGGCCAGCGGACCGCACCGATTACATATCGCGCGGTTCGAGGTAGCCTTCCAGTTGGCGCAAGCGGGTGGGGTGGCGCATTTTGCGCAACGCCTTGGCTTCGATCTGGCGGATACGTTCGCGGGTGACCTTGAATTGGCGGCCGACTTCCTCGAGCGTGCGCGGGTAGCCGTCGACCAGGCCGAAGCGCTGTTCGAGGACGCTGCGTTCGCGGTCGGTGAGGGTTTCGAGCACGTCTTTGATCTTGTCCTTGAGCAGGATGATCGCCGCGCTGTCGGCGGGGTTCTCCGCCGATTTATCCTCGATGAAGTCGCCGAAGCTGGTGTCGTCGCTGTCGCCGACCGGCATCTGCAGCGAGATCGGGGTCTGGGCCATCTTGAGGACGGCGCGGACGCGTTCAACGGGAAGTTGGATTTCGTCGGCGATCTCGTCGGGTGACGGTTCGCGTCCGTATTCCTGCACGAGCTGCTTCTGCACACGGATGAGTTTGTTGATCGTCTCGATCATGTGCACCGGGATGCGGATGGTGCGGGCCTGGTCGGCGATCGAGCGGGTGATGGCTTGGCGGATCCACCAGGTGGCGTAGGTGGAGAATTTGTAGCCGCGGCGGTATTCGAATTTTTCCACCGCTTTCATCAGGCCCATGTTGCCTTCCTGAATGAGGTCGAGGAAGGAGAGGCCGCGGTTGGTGTATTTCTTGGCGATGGAAATGACGAGGCGCAGGTTGGCTTCGACCATCTCGGTTTTGGCTTTGTGCGCGGCGCGGTGCCATTTGCGCAGGTCGCCGTAGGACTGCTTGAAAACATCGGACGTCATCCACGCGCGGTGGGCGAGATCGTGGATGCGTTTTTCTAGCTCGCGGACTTTTTTCTTCGCGTCCTCGCTGCGTTTGGCCTTCGGACTGGTCTTGGCGTGCTCGCCGTGGAGGTGCAGCAGCGTGCGGTGCGTGTCGTCGGCTGCCTGCACGAAATCGTCGGTGATCTTCTGCTTGTAGAAAAACTTCGGATAATGCGCGCGGATGCCGGTGAGGGCTTTTTCGAAATTCCTGAGGACCTGCGAGGACGGCCTTTTGCTCTTGGCGATTCCGACGAACTGGCGATCGATCTTTTGCGCGGCCGCCTTGATCGTGGCGCAGAGGCGCGGGAGCGCCTTCATGTAGCGTTCGCGGCTCTCGATTTTCTTGTCCATGATCACGCGGTCGAAGCGCTCGCGCTGGTCGAGAAGCTTCTGGGCGAGGTCGAGGTGGCCACGGGCCACGAAGCCCATGCGGTAAACGATGTCCTGCACCTTAAGTTCGGCGTCCTCGATGCGCTTGGAGATTTCCACTTCCTGCTCGCGGGTGAGGAGGGGAACCTGGCCCATCTGCTTGAGATACATGCGGACGGGATCGTCGAGGATATCGAGGCGACCGTCGGATTTCTCGTCCTTCTCCGCCTTTTCCTCTTTTTCCTCCTCCTTGCGCGGGGCCTTGTCGGAATCGACGTCGCTTTGCTCGATCAGTTCGATCTCCACCTCGCGAAGGCGCGTGATGATCTTGTCGATGACATCGGCGTCATGAACGTTCGAGGGCAGATTTTCCTCGAGGTCGTCGAAAGTGAGATAGCCCTGATCCTTGGCCAGTTTGACCAGTTCGCGCGTCTTGTCGGCGATGAACTGGTTGATATCGCGTTCGGGTGCTGGTGCGAAGAGGTCGGCCTTGGATCCGTTCTTGCTGGGCTTGGCCGCGGCTTTGGCGTCGACCTTGGCTGCTTTGCCACTTTTGATCGGAGCGGGCGCGGCTTTGGTTGCGGCCTTTTTGGGCTCGGGCTTTTTCGCCGCTGGTCTTTTCGCTGCGGGCTTGGCCGTCTTCTTAGGGGTCGGCTTTGTTGCCGCGGGCTTTTTCGTCTTCGGCGCCGGTTTCTTCGCGGAAGGTTTCGCTTTCTTTTGCGCGGCGGGTTTTTTGACGGGCTTCTTCTTGCTCGGTTTGGTGGCCATGTAAGGTGAGTTGTGGGCCGTCCGGGTTACTGCTGTGCGCGCCTTTTGATCGGCTGAGCCTCCAGTCGGACGGTATCAGTGCGACCCGCTAACTTGACTTATCTCCTGCATGATGTCAACAACCTCCCTCTGAAGGCGCGCCACTTCGTCTGGGGGCATGCCAGAGGCGCGCAGGCGCGCCGTGACCGCCTCCCGCCGGCTCTCCAAGTCGCGTCGCCGCAGGCTGTTAAGGGTGTCCCGTGCGATGGTCAAGGGGTTGCTCGGCGGCCGACCGAGGAGGAGGGCGGCAAGGACCGACTGCACCGCGCCAGCTTGGGTGGCCACGAAAGTCTGCGTGGCACCGGCATCAGCGGGGTCGAAGGTGGCCTGCAGGCATGTGCCGAGGAGTCCGAGCCCCGGGCGCCCGGCCAATGTCTTGGCAACATCCTGCGCAGCAAGCCAGCGACGGGCTTCGATGTCGACTAGAGCGCTGTGCAGGAGGAGGCGCACAACCTGGTCGGGTTCTTCCGTTGTCCCATGCGCCGGTTCGTTGTCCGCATCCTCGTCGCCTGACGTCATGACGGAAGTTTTCGGCACCGCGGCGAGAAAGGCCTGCGGCGAAATGGCGAGACGCGGACCGATGCGTGCGGCGACGGCTTCACGCCCGATGGCGTCGGGCAGGGATGCGGCGAAACCCGCGAGTTTGCGCACCAGCACGGATTTTTTGCCGGCGTCCTCCAGGTCGGTGCCGGCTTCGCCGACCGCGAAATCGAAATAGTCCGGCGCGTTTTCGACCATCGCGCGGAACGCGTCCGGGCCTCTCGTCCGGATGAGCGAATCGGGATCCTCGCCGGGAGGCAAAGCTGCAACGCGCACCGTGAATCCCGCGGCGAGCAGGATGGGCAATGAGCGTTCCACCGCGGTGCGGCCTGCGCGATCCGAGTCAAAACAAAGGACGGCTGTCTCGACGTAGCGTTTGAGCAAGCGTGCCTGCGCCGGGGTGAAGGCGGTGCCTTGCGGCGCGACAACGTTTTGCAATCCACTTTCGAAGACGCGGATGAGGTCGAGTTGTCCCTCGCACACGATGGCCGTGCCCGCATCGGCCAGCGGGCGCCGCGCTTTGTGCAGTCCGAACAAAGCGCGGCCCTTGCTGAAGAGCGGAGTCTCGGGGGAATTGACGTATTTGGCCGGATCCTCATTCGGCGGCAGGACGCGTCCGCTGAATGCGATCACTTCGCCGTAGTCGTTGCAAATGGGGAACATCAGCCGCTGACGGAAGCGGTCGCGCAAGGGGCCGTCTTCGCCGCCGCCGAATAGTCCGCTCGCGCGAAGTTCGTTGTCGCGGAAGCCCGCTTTGCGCAACTGCGAAAGCAAGGCGTTGTTGCTGTCCGGCGCGTAGCCGAGTTGCCATGCCTTCGCCGTGTCCGACGTGATTTCGCGCGACTTCAGATAATCCCGCGCGGCCGCGCCGGCGGGCGAGCGGAGGAGATTGTGATGGAACCAATCGGCGGCCGCGCGGTGCATCTCGAGCAACCGGTCGCGCATGGCGCGTCGACGGTCGTCCTCGGGTCCGCCTTTTTCCTCCACGACGGTGACGCCTGCTTTCTGCGCGAGGCGCTGCACCGCGGTGGCGAAGTTGACGCGCTCGTATTCCATGACGAATTTGAAGACGCCGCCGCCCGCTCCGCAGCCGAAGCAGTAGTAGGCCTGCTTTTGCGGACTGACGTGGAAGGACGGCGACTTCTCCCGATGGAACGGGCACAGCGCGCGCCAGCTCGTCCCCGCACGCTTGAGCGGAAAATAGCTCCCGATGACTTCCACGATGTCGCTCGCGGAGGCGACGCGCTCGATGCTTTCCTCGGAGATGCGGGGCATGGGGAGGATCTTAACGGACGGGGCAAATCCGGGCGCGCCAATTCGACCGATTCGACTTGAGGGCGCGCGCCGCGCTGGGAAGATCGGGACTATGAGATTCGCACTGTTCTTCGCTGTTTTGGTCTCCGCTTCCCCGGGTTGGGCGCAGACGGCATCCGGCGAGGAAAAACCCGGGGCACTGTTGCCCGAGGTCCGCAAACTCGAGGGTGCGGTGCCGCAAGGCGCCGTCGTGGTCATCCCGCTCAAGGGCGAGGTTTCCAAAGCGCAGTTCTTTTTTCTTCGCCGCATTCTCAAAGCGGGCGAGGCAGCCAACGCCTCGGCCTTCATCCTCGATATGGACACGCCGGGCGGCGAACTCGGCGCGGGCGTGGACATCTTGCAGGCGCTGCTCAAAGTCAAAGCCCCCACTTTCACCTATGTGAATCCCAACGCGGGTTCGGCCGGCGCGCTCATTGCGCTCGGCACGAAGCAGATTTGGATGGCTCCGGTCAGCGCGATCGGCGCGGCCGCGCCGGTCATGGGTATGGGGCAGGAAGTCCCCGAGACACTCAACGCCAAGATTGTGTCATACTATTCCGGATATTTCCGCAGCGCCGCGGAAAGCAACGGGCACAATCCGGAGTTGGCCGAGGCCTTTATCAACAAAGAAAAAGAAACCAAGGTCGGCGGGAAGAGCATTAACGAGAAAGGCGAACTGCTCACCCTCAGCGCGCAGGAGGCCGCGGAAAAAATCAACGGCAAGCCGTTGCTGGCCGAGGGTATTGCGCCGTCGGTCGCCGCCCTCGTGCAAGACGCAGGATTGAAGGGGCCGGTCGTCGAAACCGAACCGAGCGGGTTCGAGCGGCTCGCGCTCATTCTCACCACGCTCGCGCCTCTGCTGCTGCTCGGTGGTATTATCGGAACCTATATCGAGTTCAAATCCCCCGGCTTTGGTGTGCCGGGGTTTCTCGCCGCGGTCTGCTTCCTGCTCTTTTTTGCCGGGCACTACGTCGCCGGTCTCACCGGTATGGAGGTCGTCGCCGTGTTTGTTCTCGGATTGGCCTTGGTCCTGATCGAACTTCTTTTTATCCCCGGCATCGTCGTGCTCGCCTTGTTCGGCGTCATGCTCATGGTCGGCGCGCTGCTCTGGACGATGGTCGACTATTATCCGGGTGCCCCGCAGTGGCCGTCCTTCGATATGTTCCTGCTGCCGCTGGCCAACCTCGGCACGGCGATCGGACTTTCCGCCGTGGCCATTTATTTTATCGCCGCGTTTTTCCCGAAAATGCCGGGTCTGCGACGCATCATTCTTTCGGCGGCCCAACCGGCCGGCGATTCGCTTGCTCACAGCGAGCCCGGTGCGGCGCTTTCGCCGGTGCGGGCGGGTGATCGCGGCAAAGCGTTGTCCATGCTCCGTCCGGTCGGACGCGCGGAATTCGCCGGCGAGGTCGTCGATGCGCGCGCCGAGGGCGAATTCGTCGAGCCGGGCACCGCGGTGACTGCCTTGCGTATGGAAGGCAGCGAGGTCGTGGTGGAAAAATCGAGAGCGTGACGTGACCGGCGAATTTCTCGCCCTCGCCGCTGCGATGTTTCTCGTCGCGCTGCTTTATTCGTCCGTCGGCCACGCGGGGGCTTCCGGTTATATCGCGGTGCTGACACTTTTCGGCCTCGGCGTGGAAGAAATCCGGCCTGCCGCGCTGAGCCTCAACATTCTCGTGGCCGCGATCGGTTTTATCCAATGGTGGCGTGGCGGATATTTTTCCTGGTCGCTGTTCTGGCCGTTCGCGCTGCTGTCAGCGCCTGCGGCGTTCTTTGGCGGATGGATCCAAGTCCCCGCGCAACACCTCAAAATTTTAATCGGCCTCGTGCTTTGGTTTTCTGCTTGGCGTTTGCTTTCCCGGAAAGAGGATCCGGTGGATCTCGCTCGGCCTGCGCGGACGATGTCGATTGCCTCGGGTGCGGGCATCGGTTTTTTGTCCGGACTGACCGGAACCGGCGGCGGAATTTTCCTCACCCCGCTGCTCCTCTTTTGCTGCTGGGCCAAGGTGAAAGAAGCGGCGGCGGTGTCGTCTCTCTTCATCCTGGTGAATTCTTCCTCGGGCTTGGCCGGTTATGTCCGAAGCGGGCGCGAGTTGCCCGATTTCGCGTGGCCCTTGGCGGCGGTGGTCGCCGTTGGCGGATTTATCGGCGCGCGTTTGGGGAGCCGGCATTTGCCGGTGCGAAGCATTGCCGTGCTGCTTGCTGTGGTGCTGGTGATTGCGGGGACGAAGTTGGTGTTGGGTTGAAGTGGGCAGGGTGTGAAAAGCGGCGTTGGCATCCTGCCACTTCCCGCTTGAGGTGGATCGCGCCGTCCCGTCGCGACGGATTTTCGGAAAAATCGCGATAGGAACATCGCGATCCACCTTGTGGTTAGCCGCCCGCGACCATGCGGATGATTTCCAGGCGATCGCCATCGCGGAATCGGGTCTTTGCCCACTCGGAGCGCAGTAGTGCCATGCCGTTGTGCTCGACGAGCGCGGCGGCGAGGGGGAGGCCGAGTTCGGCGACGAGTTCTTCCGCGTTGGTCGCCGCCACTTCGCGCTCTTTGCCGTTGAGGACAAGTTTCATGCCCCGAGGATGGCGCGGTCCCAGTCCTTCCATACGGGGTCGAGCCCGAGCTGGCGTAAGCGTGTGGCCACTTCCTCCGGCGTGCGCTGGTCCGAGGTGGAAAATTGTTCGGTGGCCAGCGCGTCCTCTGGCGTGTCGCAGGAGAGGGCGCGTCCGCGCACCGTGAGGTGAAGATTGTCGCGTCCGAGTCCGGTATAACCGCCTGGCTCGGTGTGGCTGCCGGCGCTCATCATGGTGACGCCGAGCGGGGAGACCGCATCGCGAAGTGCGGCGGGTTCGCGCGTGCTTAGCACGATGCCGATGCGCGGGAAATGCAACCGGAACGCGCAGAGCAACTGAACAAACTCGCGATCGTGCAGCGGGTGGGTCGGATGAAATCCGCCGGCCGCCGGCCGCAGACGCGGGAAGCTCACCGTGAGGTGCGCTTTCCAGCAAGTGCGCAGTAGATGATCGAGATGCGCGGCCAGTGCGATGGCTTCCTCGCGCCAGTCCCACAGCCCGAAAAGCACTCCGATGCCGATGCGGCGAAAGCCGGCGGAATGTCCGCGCTCCGGACAAGCCAACCGCCAGTCGTAGTCTTTCTTGGG
>JBILUI010000162.1:0-4616 GCA_044371145.1 Chthoniobacterales bacterium
GACTCCCAAGCGACCATCGGTTCTCCAGAGATCTCCGCCCCCGTTGCGGCCTTCCAGCTTCCTGTGGAAACCATCGATGAAATACTCCCGCTCTGCCCAACCGGCTTTCGCAAGTCCGCGCATGATCAGGTCGCGCTCGGCATCGACATCCGGACCGATGTGATGCGTCACTTCTCCTGTCGTGTGGCTCAAACCGACACGCTCGTCGAACGACGCCGATCCGAACCAAACCTCGCGGTCTTCGTAAAGTTTGGCCCACTTCCAGAACCGCACATGGTGCCTCTGGCGCGGACTGTTTCCGACCGGCAACTCGAAAGCCAGGTCCTCTTTGCGCGCGAACAAATACAAATTGCTCACGGGCGCTTGGTCATCGGGCTTGCGCACCACCGAATCGACAACAATGCGCGCACTTGTCGCGAAGGTGATCGGATCCGCCGGATACCAACCCGCCGCTGTCATCGCGCGCACCACTTCATCCTCGCTGCCCTGCAACGCGATGTTGATCGGATCGCCCGGATGCCGGTCCAACGTGTGCGTCATGCGGGGACCGCTCGCGAGACCAGGCTCGTTGCGGTAAATCAACCGCCACATGGCCGGCGCGGCCAAATAAGCAGCAGCCGCCCACGCGAGCAAAATGGCGACTATAACAACCCACGCGTGCCACCTTTTGCGTTGGGAAACTTTTTTCATGAGACGAAACTGATTTTAGCCCAAAAGAACACGGAGAGCACGGAGGGAAATCTGCGCCGCCCATGACCTTGCGTCATGGGAGCGCTTGAGGCCTGTTCCCGTCGGACGGGACCAGCCCGTCCGCGCGGGAGAGGAGACGGAAAAACGAGTCGCCAGTTGGCAGTCGTCGGTCGTCAGCAAGTCATACTGAAAACTCCGCGCCCTGCGGGCGCGGCTATTCCGGTTCCTTGCGCTTGAGAAAATCGACAACCTCACGGAAACGTTCTTCATTCTCGGGTGACGACGCGGCCAAAGCCTCGTGCGCTTCGACAACCGTGCCGCGCTTGAACTCTTTCGTGGTCAAGAGATCCAGCTCCTCCATTTCCTCGGGAGCAGGCGGCGCGGCCTCGAATCCTTGGAAAACGAGCACGCGATCGAGACCGTAGCGCCCGAAGAGCGACTCGACTTTGGCATTAACGCGCGCGAACCCGACGCGACCTCGCGGGTCCTCGCGCAAGCGCAAAGCCAAGCCCGTCAGCGTTCCAAGGAAAGTGGAGTCCATCATTTCGCATTCGTGCAGATCGAAAGCGAACGATCGATGACCCTCCTCGAACATCTGCTCGGTGTAGACGCGCAGCAAAGCGCTGTTTTGGAATGTGCCATTTCCTTCGACGCGCAGCCACACCGTGCCGCGCCGCACTATTGAGCGAACCTTCGCCGCGGGTGTCGACGCCCGTGAAGTCTCCACCGGAGCCGGCGGAGAAAAAGTTGCCAGCGCCTGCTGCCGCAAAACCAGCACGTCATATTGAGGCCTCGCCTCGATCCGCAAAATCGGAAGACCCACCGCATCGAGAGCTGCATCGAAGAACGCACGATCCTCGTGGTGTCCGGGTTCGCTGCTGTCCAGATCGATCACGCCGAGGACTTGGCCGTTGTCCGGCCGATACAGCACGAAATCGACGTGCTCTTTGCGCAGACGCTGCAGTGCTTTGTCGCGCAGCAAAGCGGAGGAAGCTGGCGAAGGACGCACCACATCGGCAAGACTCACCTTGGCCAGCACCTCGCACTCCGGAGCCAGAGCCTGACGAACCGCTTCAAAAAATTGGCGTTCTTTAGCAGTGAGGAGAGGCCCTGCACCGGCGAACGAAACCTTTTCCGCCGCACCGGCGCGCCAGCGGCGGACACTCAAAATCACAGCACCCAAAAGCAACATGCCGATTACTGCTGCGGCGATCGCTGCTTCCATCGCGCTTTGCTAAACTCCGAGACAACAGCTTATCAAGAACCAAAGGCGCCCCGCGCCTTTGAGGCGCGGAGTTTTCAGTGTTCAGTTGACGGTTTTCAGTAAAAATCGCTGACGCCTGACAACTGCCAACTGACGACTTCGTTCCTCTCCTTTCCGCTTTCCAGCATTTCCCCTTTCCGCTTTTCTCGAATCCGTCCATGACTCCTGAAGTTTACGAAAAACTCGGCCAGTTTTACCTCGGACGCGAGGTCGGCCCGGATGGCAAGCCGACCGATGATCTGCTTCTTTACGATTCGAGCAACCTGACCACCCACGGCGTCTGCGTAGGCATGACCGGCAGCGGCAAAACCGGTCTATGTCTGGCTTTGCTCGAAGAGGCTGCGATGGACGGCATCCCGGCGCTCATCGTCGACCCCAAGGGCGATCTGGGCAACCTGCTCCTCACCTTTCCGCAAATGCGCGGGGAGGATTTTGCGCCCTGGGTCAACGAAGAGGACGCGCGCAAGGCCGGCGTTTCGATGGAAGAATTCGCCAAGTCCGAAGCGGAAAAGTGGCAAAGTGGCCTCGCCGAGTGGGGTCAGACGCCCGAGCGCATTGCCGCGCTGCGAGAGAAAGCCGACATCGCCGTCTACACACCGGGCAGCAATGCGGGCCTCCCGCTCTCCATCCTGCGCTCGTTCACCGCACCGGATCTTGCCGTGGCGGAGGACGCCGAACTGCTCGCAGAACGTGTGCAGAGCACCACGGCCGGACTGCTCGGACTGCTCGGCATCGATGCCGATCCGCTCAAGAGCCGCGAGTTCAGTTTTCTCTCCGCGATTCTGACCGACGCGTGGAAAAAGGGCGAATCGCCCGACTTGGCCGGACTGATCGGCGCCGTGCAAAAGCCGCCCTTCGACAAAATCGGCGTGCTCTCGCTCGAGGAATTTTATCCGTCGAAACAGCGCATGGAGCTGGTCATGGCGCTGAACAACCTTCTCGCCTCGCCGGGATTCGCCACGTGGCGCGAAGGCGAACCGCTCGACATCGCCAGCCTCCTGCACACACCCGAAGGCAAACCCCGCCTCGCCGTGCTGAGCATCGCGCATTTGTCCGACCCCGAACGCATGTTTTTCCTCACCACACTGCTCGAGGAAGTCATCGCTTGGATGCGCCGCCAACCCGGCACACCGTCGCTGCGCGCCATTCTCTACATCGACGAAATCTTCGGCTACCTCCCGCCCATCGCCAATCCGCCCTCGAAAGGCCCGCTGCTTCTCCTCCTCAAACAGGCCCGCGCCTTCGGACTCGGCATCTTGGTCGCCACGCAAAATCCGGCGGATCTCGATTACAAAGCGCTGGCCAACTGCGGCACGTGGTTCATCGGACGCCTGCAGACCGACCGCGACAAACAGCGCGTGCTCGAAGGACTCGAAAGCGCCAGCGCCGGACGCGGGGCGGACCGCGCCGCGCTGATGGACCGCCTCAACGCCCTCGGCAAACGCATCTTTCTTTTGAACAGCGTGCATCTCCCCGCACCGGTCACTTTCACCACGCGCTGGACTATGAGTTACCTGCGCGGACCCCTCACCCGCGAACAAATCCGCGTGCTTATGCAAGGCACCGCGCGTCTCGCCGCACCACCGAAACCACCGGCCACTGAAACACCGGCCTCCACCGAAACACCTTCTGGCCGCGCCACCACACCCGCACCTCCATCCGCCGAACCAGGCGTGTGGCAACTCGTTGTCGACGGCAATGCTAGCACTCTCGTTCCATCACTCGGACTGCGTGCGCGCGGCACGTTCCGCTGCTCGCGCCCTGCGGCCGAATGCGCCTGCGATTTTCTGGTTAGCGTTCCCCTCGGCCCCGATGGCAAACCGTCATGGAAGAACGCCATCGTGGCCGGCGCGACCGACGATGCGACCCCGCCTGTCCCGCACGGCGGGCCGCATTACGCTGCGCCAAGCGCGAACCTTATCACCGCCGCCGCCCAATCGTCATGGCAGTTGGAAGCGCGGCAGAGCCTCGGTGAAAATCTCGAAGTCAGCGTGCAGAAGTCCGGACAAGTCACCGGGGCGCCTTTCGAGGACGAAAACGAATTCCGCCTGCGACTCGAACAGGCCGGCCGCGAGGAACGCGACGAAGCCGTGCGCAAACTGCGGGAGAAATTCCTGACCAAGACCCGCGCCGCCGCGCAGAAAGTGGCCCGCGCGCAGGAGGTCGTGGCCCAACAGCAGGCTCAGGCCCGCTCTGCCCAGATGCAGACCGCGATCAACATGGGCAGCACCCTCCTCGGCGCCTTCCTCGGCAAGGGCCGTTCGAAGCTCGGACACCTCTCGCGCGGTGCCACCGCCGCGCGCGGCGCCACCCGCGCCATGAAAGAGTCATCCGACGTCGGCACCGCGCAGGAAAAACTCGCCGCCGCCGAAGCCGCCGCCGCTGAACTCGAGCGTGAACTCGAAGACCAGATCGCGTCGCTCCCCTCACCCGCTGACGCAGCCCTCCGCACCGCCGAGACCGTCCGCCTCAAACTCCTCCCCGCCACCCTGCGCATCGAATCCTCGGGGATTCTCTGGACGGCTTGAAAGGCCACCAAGGCAGGCCACGGATTAACACGAATTTACGCGGATAGTTTCCCGCCGGCACACCGGCGGGAAATCAAGCGTTCTGACTCACTTGTAGCGGCGCTCTGTGAGCGCCGGACCATGAATACGCTGGC
>JBILUI010000243.1:0-4611 GCA_044371145.1 Chthoniobacterales bacterium
TCGACCAAACCGGCGAGTTCGCGCGGCGCGAGGGGCGCGGGCACAAGGCGGTCGAAATCAAGACCGGCCGCGGCCCCCACCGCCTTGCAGGCGTTGGTCAGGTAGGGATCGATTGTGACGACCTTCCCGCGAGGGCTTTTCAGGATCCAGCCGTTTTGCCCCAACCACCATAACGCTACCCGGCCGGCGGGAACCTTCTGGCGCAGGATGGTTTCGCGGAGTTTCACCCGAGGCGCCTTCACACACCGGGAACATATCCAACGCCGAAAGTGGCGGTGGACTTGGTGCGGAAATCGGAAATGAGTGACATCAGCGACGTGGTGCCGCCGTCCGCCACGATGGTCTGGCCGACGATGTAACCCGCATCATCGGAACAAAGGAAAATGGCGAGCTTGGCGATCTCGGATTTTTCGCCGGAGCGACCCAACGGGACTTTTTCCGCGGCGGCCGCGCGGGCGGCTTCCTCGTTGAAACCCGGAAGCGCCTTGTAATAATTTTCCACCGTGACCCAGCCCGGAGCGATGGCATTCACGCGCACGCCCTTGTGTGCGATCTCGATGGCAAGCGCGCGGGTGTAAGCGTTGATGGCACCCTTGGTCGCAGCGTAAAGCGCGTGTTCAGGAGCACCCGAGAGGCCGTGGATAGAGGAGATGTTGACCACCGCGCCACCGCCGTGCGGGATCATCTCCTTCGTAACGCGCTGGGTGAGGAAAAACTGGGCGCGCACATTGACATTGAAGACCAAGTCGAACCACTCGGGTTTCATCTCGTCGAAGGGCTTATTCAGGCAAATGCCGGAGTTGTTGATGAGGCAATCGATGCCGCCGAGAAACTTGATGGCGCGATCGCCCAGACTGACCGCATCCTCCACCTTCGCGAAATCCGCCTGGAATACCTCGCAGCGGCGTCCCATCGCGCGGATCTCGTCGCACGCGCTGAGTGCGCCGTCCTTGGTGTGCGAGTAATGCAACACGACGTCCGCGCCTTGGCGGGCGAATTCCAAAGCGATTTCGCGGCCGAGACCCGTGCCGGAGCCGGTGACCAAGACGCGTTTGCCCTGCATTTTGAGAGGTGGGTTCATGGAGTGTGCCTTATCTGATGATGATGGTTTTTGGTGCGCCTTCGAGCGATGGTCGACCGGCAGGCGATTCGCCCGGCGGATGGTGCACAAGAGGCGGGTCGATGGTGCATCGGGGGTTTGTAAGTAGCTAAATTTAAAGTTAGACCAAAAGCCGCCTCAAGAACCTCCTTTTTCACCAAAAAAACCGACGGTAATCGTCAAATCCAAGGCGGCGGTTTGCCAGCAAAAGCGTTTTGTGAAAAGAAGTGCGGCGTATGATCATCCCCCGCGAACTCGCAAGATTGCGCAGACAACGACTTGCGAAACCACTGAGAGCAGACCTGCTTCCCAAACAGCTTTGGCTGTCACTGCTCTACTTGAGCCTGCTCTTCGCAGCCGGGCCGGCGGGCGCCGCGCTGCTCAACGTGCAGATTCTCGGGCACGCCGGCAATTCGAAGCAAGGTCCGGACGAGCCGCCGATAGCTTATCGCGGCGCGGGCGCGGTTGGAGAAAAGGAGGACTTTTGGAACGGCATCAACGCCGAAGCGTTCAACCAGCCCCTGCAAATCAGCAGGCCGGCAGAGTTTCTCGCTGCCGACGGTAAGACGCCCCTTCCAGTGCGGATCAAATTGAAGGGCTTCAATGCGGCGGATCATTGGCCACCCGACGATGGAGCGCCGGTGAAGAACGCGCTGTTGAACTCTTACCTCGTGGGAACTGCCGGCGCGAGCGTGACCATCGAGGGGTTGCAGCCCGGCAAGCCCTACGATCTATGGCTCTTCGCCAACAACTCCCGGGCCGGGGCGGGCGCGAAGTTCAGCGTGAACGGGAGACCACCCCAGTCCAACCAAGGCACCGCGGGTGCGGTTTTCACGAAGGGCACGGACTATGTGGAATTCAAAAACGCCGCCGCAGACGAGGACGGCCGCCTGAAAATCACGCTCGACGCGGCCAACCCGGCCGTTTTCGCGGGGACTATCTTCAACGGACTGCAACTGCGCGGCGACTTCCCCTCCCGCGACACCGCGTCATCTTCGGACAACGATCCGAACCGCTGGGCGCTCAAGTCTTGGCTGAAAGCGGAAGATCTGGCCGGCGCCGGACTGCGCCCCGGCGATCACGTCCGCGAGTGGAAGGATGCCGGCTGGGGCCTGCGGTTTGCGCCGGACGCGAACCCACCTATGTCCGATGCCGCTCCGGTGTATGCGGAGATTGCCGTGCCGGACACGACAAAACGTTTTTCCGTCGTCCAGTTCGACGGCGAATCCGGCCTTCGCCAATTGGACGCGGTCGATGCACGCGACGAAGAGATCACGGCTTTCGTTGTTTTCCGCACCGCGGATTCCCCGAAGTGGAAAAAGATCGTCGCCCGGCGCCATGGCGCGTTGTGCACCTATGACGGGGATCTTCCCTCCGCGCTGGTGCCGCGCGGCTACTACACGGCCTACCGGGAAAACGGTATCCGCCTGGCGGCCGCCGACCGGTTGCCATTTGCCATCACCGCGCACCAGGGCGAATACAACCGCGACAGCCGTTTCCGCGGAGAAATCGCGGAAGTCATCGTCTTTGCCCGTCCTCTCGGTTCCCCCGACGACCAAGGCATAAGCGCCGAGCAACAGGCTGTCGAAAAATATCTGGCCGCGAAATATTTTAAGCCGGACGAGAAGGCGGCGAAGGCACCTGTTCCCTGGCAGCCGAAGCCGACAGACGCACCGGCGCCTTCAGCCAACTCTGATGCCCCGCCAACGGCGGTTCCGGACCCCGGCATCGGTTTGAGGTCGCCCAACGTTTTCTCCCAAGCGGCGGGTGGCGGGACAGGCAGTTTCGAATACGCCGCCGGAGACGTCACGCTGCCGTTTAGCTACGAGGCGGAAGTATCAGACCGTCCGCGCCCGAAGCCCCTCGACTTTCCGGGGCAGATCAATCCGGATTGCTGCCATGCTTTCGTGCGGATCGATGGCGAGTTGTGGATGTTCCGCATCGACTTCATCGCCGACAAGGGACGCATCGGCAGATTCAAAGGTCCAAACATCGACAACATGACCAAAATGGAGGACGGCACCTACCCGCCCGAAGTCGGGCTGGGATGGCTGCTGGGCGGACTTTGGTATGACCAGGCAGAACGCAAACTCTACGCGCCGGTTCACATCGAGCAGGAGGGCAACTATCGTTTCCATCCCGCGTGGGGCTGGTTCTCGCGCAAGATCGGCCTCGCGACGAGTGTGGACAAAGGAAAGACGTGGAAATACGAGGGCGATATCATCACGCCAGAGACCTACTACCACACACGCGATGCCTACAAGTTCTCCGGCTCCGACACATCAAATGGCATGGCTGACTTCGGATTCTATGTCGATACGCGCGGCGGTTATTTCTACATTTATCCCCTGGAAAGCTGGTATCCCAAAGGATCATGGGGCGCACGCTGGGCACCGCGGGTCGCACGCTGCGCTATCGCCGACAAAATGGCCCCGGGCAAATGGCGCTACTTCTACGAGGGCAAATGGGATCAGCCTGCGCTCGGCGGCAAATCAAGCATCGTGGGAAGCAGCTATTTCTGGGGCATTCTCTACAGCACGAAGCTCAAGCGCTACATCTCCATTTCGCCCTACAACAAAGATCCCTGGTGGGCGCCGCATACCTACAACGTTGATGGCGTGATCATCGGCACTTGCACGGATCTCTCCAAGCAAGACTGGGTGTGGGGGCATTTCCCGGAGGGCATGCACGGGTTCATGAAACTTTTCAACGCGACCGGGGATGATATCGAAACGTGCGACGACCAGCTTCGGTTCTACTCCTTCTTCGGCGAAAACTCGTATCAGAATCTCGACGTCACCCTGATCGACAAGCCGATGCAGGTCAGCCAGGGGACACCGCGTTTCGGTTTCCAGCCGAATCCCGAATCCTCCGATCCGATCCTTTCGCGCCGGACAAAAATTGTCGGCTCGGCCAGTCCGGAGATGAAGTATGCCGGCGGCTGGAAGGAAAAAACCAACGCAAAGGAGTATTACGAAGGCCGCCTGATGGAGAGCGGCAACGCCGGCGATAGCGTGGAGTTTCAGTTCACCGGACCGGACATTTACTGGCGCGCCTTGCGCTCGCCGGAAAGCGGACAGGCGGACGTCTACATCGACGGCGAATACCGCAAAACGGTCGATTGCTACAGCCCGCGCGCCACAGTAAGCGAGAATTTCGTCTACATCAAAACGGGTCTCGATCCCGACAAGCCCCACACCATCAAGATCGTGGTGAAAGGCGCTCAGCATCCGAAATCGAAGGGCAAAGCCGTAGGCCACATGGCTTTCGAGTTCGCGGCGGAAAGCGACCGGGCCTCGGCAGGATTCAGTAGCATCATGGGCAAAAACAATTGGCGCTACCTGCAGCGTGCCGGGGACACTGACGAGAGATTGCGCTTCATTCCCAGCGACGAGGTCTTCACAGCCGACTGGCAGGGAGAGGGCGCGGTTCGCATCGGCCACAACTACCAAATTCCGGATACCGGACACGAAGCCGTGCGGCAGTGGGTGGCTCCGCATGCGGGGACCGTG
>JBILUI010000163.1:0-4600 GCA_044371145.1 Chthoniobacterales bacterium
CCTGCACCAAGACCAAAGCGGACGTCAATCTCTCCGGGGCCAAGCCCTGGCGCCAAAAAGGCACGGGCCGCGCCCGCGCCGGCTACAAATCCTCGCCCATCTGGCGCGGCGGCGGCGTGGTCTTCGGACCCAAGCCCCGCGATTACTCCAAGAAAACGCCGAAGTCGGTGCGCAAACTCGCCCTGCGCAAAGCGCTCAGCGCGCGAATCCTCGCCGGCGATGTTCTCGTCGTCGACGCCCCGGCCATCCCGGACGGCAAGACGGCGAAATTCCTTTCCTACGTGAAGAGCAATGCGAAGGACGCGCGCAATGTGCTCCTCGTCTCGCCCGCCTTCGAGGAGACCACCTTCCGCGCCGCGCGCAACATCGGCAATGTCCTTCTCGTCAGCGCGTCGGACGTCAATCCCGAGCATCTGCTCCGCTATGACAAAATCCTCATGACCGGCGACGCTCTGGCCAAACTTTCCGAAAGGACGGCAGCATGAAAGAACCCTTCGACATCATCCGCACCATTCGCTTGACCGAAAAGGCCACCGTCCTCACGGAGAAGGGGAATAAATACGTTTTCGAGGTCAATCCCGCGGCCAACAAGCTCGAGATCAAGGCGGCGGTGGAAAGCCTCTTCCAGAAGAAAGTCGCTTCGGTCAACACGGCCAACTACGCCGGCAAGAAGAAGCGCGAGCGTCGCGCCGACTTCGGCCGCCGTCCCCATTGGAAGAAAGCCATCGTCACCCTCAAGGAGGGCGAAAAACTCGACCTCGTCTAAGGAGAATCCACGCCATGGCACTCAAAACTTTCCGTCCGCTCACGCCGTCCGCGCGCTTCAAGGCTCTTCCTTCTTTCGAGGAGATCACCAAGAAGAAGCCGGAGAAGAGCCTCGTCACCACGCGCAAGCGCAGCGGCGGCCGCAACAACCAGGGGCGCCTGACCTGCCGTCATATCGGCGGGGGACACAAGCGCAAGCTGCGCCTCATTGATTTCAAACGCCGCAAACACGGTGTGATCGCCGACGTCGTCGCGATCGAATACGACCCGAATCGCACCGCGCGCATCGCCTTGCTGCAATATGCGGACGGCGAGAAGACCTACATCCTCGCTCCCGACGGCCTCAAGGTCGGGATGAAAGTTTCCTCCGGTCCGGAAGCTGCCCCCGAAGTCGGCAACTCGCTGCCGCTCGAGCGCATCCCTCCCGGCTCGGCCATCCACAACATTGAACTCATCCCCGGCCGCGGCGGCCAAGTCGCGCGCAGCGCCGGACAGCAAGCCGTGCTCAACAACTTCGAGGCCGGCTACGCGCTGGTGAAGATGCCCTCGGGCGAGATCCGCAAGCTCAACGGCAAATGCCACGCCACCATGGGGCAGGTCGGCAATTCCGAGCACATGAACGTCTCGAGCGGCAAAGCCGGACGTTCCCGCTGGCTCGGTATTCGCCCGACCGTGCGCGGCATGGTGATGAACCCGATCGACCACCCGATGGGCGGCGGCAACGGCAAATCGAAGGGCGGCGGCGGACGCCAGCACCCGGTCAGCCCGTGGGGCCAGCTGAGCAAAGGATTCAAAACCCGCAAGAAACACAAACCGTCGGACCGATTCATCGTCGAGCGCCGCAAGAGCAAGAAGAAGAACTAAGCCATGTCCAGATCGCTCAAAAAAGGCCCCTTCGTCGAGGGTCACCTGCTCGAAAAAATCGACCGCATGAACGAAGGCGGTGCGAAGAAGCCGATCAAGACATGGTCGCGCCGTTCGATGATCACGCCGGACTTCGTCGGGCACACGTTCCTCGTGCACAACGGGAAAATTTTCAATTCAGTTTTCGTCACTGAGAACATGGTCGGGCACAAGCTCGGCGAATTCTCGCCCACGCGTATCTTCAAGAAACACGGATCGCATACGGCGAAGGTGACGAAATAAACGTGGCCGCGAGCGGCAGGTTTGTCCTGGCCGGGTGTCTGATGATCACCCTGGCAGGGAACGCCTCCGCGCAAAGCCAAGGTTCTTTGACAACACGGGATTCGGGAGGGGTCGCCCAGGTGGCGCGCCTCAACGAACAACTTTTGCTCGCGCGCGAGGCCATACGCAGCCTCACCGAAAGTCTGGCGCTGGCCAACGGCGAGGCGGAAATTTTCAAACGCCAAGCCGAGGACCTGCAGACCAAATTCGACGCGCTGGCGCCCGGTTCGGGTGATGGCGGGGAAATCGAGGAACGCCTGCTTTCCACCGTCAACGAACTCACGCGGCAGCAGAACGACAACAGCGCGCTGCTCGAGCGGCTTCTCGCCCTCACCGAGGGTGTTCAGGCTTTCATGAAAAGCTCGCAGGGAGCCGATCCGGAAATTCGCGCGGCGCTGGAGAAAGAACTCCGCCTCGCGAACGGGATGCTCAACGCGGGCCCCGACGGCGGCCAACCGCCTTCCGGCGGGCCCACGCTGACCGATGCATCGGTCGTCGAGGTCAAAGCGGAGTTCGCGCTCGTCGTGGCCAACATCGGCCGCGATGCGGGAGTAAAAGTCGGAATGCCTTTCCAAGTATGGCGCGACGACCGCCGCATCGGCGACGTCCGCGTCATCGACGTGCGCGACCGCATCAGCGGCGCCGTCATCCAGAATCTCGTGTCCGAAGAGGACTCAATCAAAACGGGAGACCGCCTTCGGGTGGACGCCCGCCGTTAGGAAAAACACAAACACATAGAAAATTTTAAAATGGAAACCAGGTCGATCTACAGATTCGCCCGCATCTCGCCGTTCAAGGCGCGCGAGGTGACGCGCGAGATCCAGGGACTGCCCGTGCAGCAGGCCCTCGATCTGCTTGCCTTCACGCCCAAGAAAGCCGCCGGTCTCGTGGCCAAGACGCTGAAGAGCGCGGTGGCCAACGCCGAGAACAACCATCAAGCCCGCGTCGAAGCCCTCGTGGTGCGCGAAGCCGTGGTGGGCGAGGGGCCGACCTTCCAGCGTTTCATCCCGAAAGCCCGCGGCAGCGCCGGCCCGATTCGCAAGCGGACCAGCCATATCCGCATCATCCTGACCGACGAGATCGAAATCCAGACGCGCGAGACCCGCAAGGCCGCCAAGAAAAAGACCGCTTCCAAAAAACCCGCCGCGAAGAAGAAAGCCGCGGTGAAGAAAGAAGAGACCAAACCGGCCGCCGAGGCCACCGCGCCGGCCGCGGAGAAAGCCGAATAACACCATGGGACAAAAAGTTCATCCGATCGGCTTCCGCCTCCCCATCTCACGCGATTGGGGATCGAAGTGGTATGCCCCGCGCCGCGAGTTCGCCGACCACCTGCACGCCGACCTCAAAATACGCGAATACCTCAAAGGCAAACTTCGCCAGGCCGCCGTATCGAAGATCGTCATCGAACGCGCTTGGAACAGTGTGCGCGTCACCATTTTCACCGCCCGCCCCGGCCTCGTCATCGGCCGCAAAGGCTCGGAAATCGAGAACATGACCAGGGAAGTCGCCGCCATCAGCGGTGATAAGCAGGTTAAGATCGACATCCAAGAGATCCGCTCGCCCGAAACCGACGCGCAGCTCGTCGCCGAGAGCATCGCGGGTCAGCTCGAGCGCCGCATCGGTTTCCGCCGCGCCATGAAGAAATCCGTGCAGATCGCCATGGAACAGGGCGCGCTCGGCATCAAAGTCCGTTGCTCCGGCCGCCTCGGCGGATCGGAAATCGCCCGGACCGAACAGTATCGCGAGGGCAAAGTGCCGCTCCACACCATGCGCGCGCCGATCGATTACGGTTTCGCCGAGGCCAACACCACGGCCGGCAAGATCGGTATCAAATGCTGGATCTGCAAAGGCGAGGAAGCCGAACCGAAAGTCTCGGCTCGCGAGGACAAACCTGCCGCCGAAGTCACGCCGTCACCCGAAGTGGCCGCCACAGCCGTCGCCGAATAATTTTTTAAGGAGATCCTGCCATGCCCTTGATGCCCAAACGCGTGAAGTTCCGGAAGTCCCAGCGGGGAAGCCGCAAGGGAACCGCTTCGCGCAACACCAACATCGATTTCGGCGAATTCGGTTTGCAGACCCTCGACCGCGCGTGGATCACCAACGTGCAGATCGAAGCGGCCCGCGTCGCCCTCACGCGCAACATGAAGCGCAAAGGCAAACTCTGGATCCGCATTTTCCCGGACAAATCCGTCACCGCCCGCCCGCCCGAGACCCGAATGGGCAAAGGCAAAGGCGCGCCGGAATACTGGGTCGCCGTGGTGCGCCCCGGGAACATCCTTTTCGAGTTGGACGGCGTCACCGAGAGCGTGGCCCGCGAGTCGCTGCGCCTCGCCGCGAACAAGCTGCCGATCCGCACCAAATTCATCACCCGCCACCACGCCTCCTGACGCCATGAAGACCAAGGAAATCGCCGAACTCAGCGTGGATGAACTCCGCGGCCGCAAGCGCGAGCTGCGTCACGAAATTTTCAACCTTCGTCTGCAGCAGCAGAGCGGACAGCTGGAAAAGCCGTCCCTCATCCGCACGCTGCGCCGCGAGGCCGCGCGCGTGGAAACCTTCCTCTCGCAGAAAATCAAAGCAGCAGCAGCCAAATCATGAGCGACACCGCCACCACCACAGCAACCGCATCGCGCGGGATCCGCAAAACCCT
>JBILUI010000164.1:0-4592 GCA_044371145.1 Chthoniobacterales bacterium
AGTTGGCCGCGTTGGCATTTCCGGTATTGGTGGAACCGACTTGCACGGCGGTGGAGGCGTTGCCGAAGGCGCCATTGACCGCATTGGCCGAATTGACCGTCGTCACCAAGGTGCCCTGCTCGACCAGCGTGATGCCCGAGTAGTTGTTGTTCGCGTTGGTGAAAGTGAGCGCAGCGGAGTTGCTGATCACCACAACGGTCGGGCCACCCGCGTTCGTAATTGTCGCAAAGGCGCCGAGTGCATTGCCGCCGGAAATATTGGCCGCGCCTTGGTCTACGGCGGTGGTGTTGGTGAATACGTTCGTCGCACCGGCTGCCTGGTAGTTGAGGAAAATACCATTGGTGTTGGTGGCGAAGGTCCACGCACCGGAGCCGAGATTGGTGCTGACGAACGCCAAGTTCGCAGTGCTGCCCGTTACGGTGCTAGCACGAATGATTTGGAAGTAGTTGTTGGTGTAACTCTGCGAACCGTCGAAACTAAATCCGTCGATGGCCAAGCCGTTGACCGTGAACGTGCCCGTCGCGCCAATGTTCGCCGTGCCAAGCCCGTTGTTGACCGCCGTGGTGTCGACCGAAATCAAGTCCCAGTTGGTGCCGGCCCCGCCCGCGGTGGCATTGGTGATTTCCCACAAATAACTGCCCCCGCCGTTGAGGTTGAGCGTGTTGCTGACCGAGAGAATGCCGACACTGTTGCCGGGGCTGATGCGGCCATTGGTGTTGATCGTGACTGTTCCGACCGAACCCGATCCCATCAGCAAGGAGCCATTGAGGGTACCAGAGTTGCCCACCGAAATATTGGCACCGCGCAGCGCGGTGTTGGCCTGCAAGGTACCATTGGTCACCGTGACCGTGCCGGCATAGGCGCCCGCCGTGTTGGTGAGCGAAAGCGTTCCGGCTCCCGTCTTAGTGAATGCGCCCGTGCCGTAGAGACCGCCGCCTTGGATGAGACGTTGATTGGTCGAAACATCGATCGTGCCGCCGCTCGCGCCCACCGTGATGCCTGCATTGGCGTTGGCCGTGAAGCCTGTGGTGACGTTCAGTCGTCCACCGTTGAGGGTGAGTTGATTGGTCACGGCACCACCGGGATTTGCACCCAATCCGCTGGCAGCCGACACCGCGATGGCGCCCTGATTGATCGTCGTTGTTCCCGAATAGGTGTTGACCCCGCCCATGGTGAGCGTGCCGGCACCGGATTTGGCGAGATTGCCCGCATTGGAAATGATGCCCGAAAAAGTCACATTGGTAGTTGGCGCAACGCTGAGAGTTTGACTGCTGGCGATACTCACGTTGCCACCGGCGCCGCCGCCACCCTGCAAAGACCGGATTGTCTCGCTGCCACTGACCAAAAACGTCGCGCCGGAAACATTGGACAAGGTGACGTCGCCACTGTCGGAGAGAGCGGATCCGCCGCTCACACTGAGCACTCCGGCGCCGATTGTCGTGTTGGTGAAAGTCCCCGCATTGGCACCGGAGAGGGTGAGAGTTCCGGAGCCGATTTTGATGAGGTTGCCTTGGCTGACTTGGCCCGAGATTGTCGTGTTATTCGAGACGTTGAGTGTCCGCGTGTTCGTGCCGAGGTTGAAGGTGTTGCTCAAAGTCAGCGCGCCGGTGCCGGTGGCGGCCTCGCCAAGCTGGAAGTCCGCATTGGCCACCACAGCGTTGTTGATACCCACAGTGGCCAAGGCGGAAAGAACGCTATTGGCGCCGCTCACCGTGAAGGTGCCGCTGCCCAACGCCGTGGCATTGCTGATACGGAGCGTGCCGGCCGACAAAGTCGTGTTCGTGAACGCCGTGCCACCCGCGGAGAGCAAGGCAAGCGTCCCGGTGCCGGCCTTCGTAAAACTGCCCTGACTGATCGCGCCGGCCACGGTCGTGGCATTGCTTACGGTCACCGTGCGGTTGTTGGTGCCTAGGTTCACATTGCTCAAAGTCAGCGCGCCGGTGCCGGTGGCATCGCCGAATTGCGCCGCATTGCCGCCAATGACCAAAGAGTTGGTGAAAGTGCGGGCTGTTCCGTCGTTGCCAGCCAAGGTTCCGCTGTTGGTGATTGTTCCAGTGCCCAGCGAAGCTGCCCGCAGCGTGCTAGATGCTTGGATTTCCGAGCCGCCAGAGAAGTTGTTGGTCGTGGCCGTGAGAGTGAGGGTGGAACTGTTCGAGACGATCAATCGGCCACCTCCGGTCATGAACCGACCGTTGGTTTGGGTCGTGGTGTAGACGCCGGAATTCGTGATGGAGAAGTTGTTGAAGTATACATTTCTCCGACCGTCCCCGTTGTTTTGATTGCCGATGTAGAACTGGAAATTGTCCAAGGAGATAGAGCTGCTGATGTTGGTGGAAAACGTCGAGCCCCCGCTACGCGAAGTCATGGAAAAGCTGTAACTGCTGCTGGAGGACCTGGTGATCGTAACGAGCATAGGATCGGTGCCGAAGCCGGTGATCGTTGAACTTCCGGCGGTGATGTCCGAGCTGCCAGAATTGTTTACGTTAAAAATGTTCGTTGTGCCAGACCGGAGGTCAAAACCCTTGGATCCGCCATTGGCATCCCAGTTCATCGCCCAGTAAAAAGAAAAAGTGTCACCGACCTGCATGCCGGTGCTCAGACTGCGACCACTGTTGCGGAATCCGGAACCGGTCGCAAAAGTTCCGAAGGCGGTGGTGCCGATGCCACTCGTACCCATGCCGTCGCCAGCAGGACTCCCGGTAAAGCCACCGGAGTTCGCGCCGTTGGTCAGCGCCCATCCGCCAAAGCCAAAACCGCCATTGTCACCGTTGTCCCAGCTGGAATAAACCGAGTTCGTGGCACTATCGCTCGCGAACGTGAACTGTGCATACGCGTCCCGCGGCGCGCTTGTCATAAAAGAAACAAAAGCAAGCACAGCAAGCGCGATGAGCCGCTTGCCGACAGAGTGTCGAAACGGCGGCGCGAGTGCGTCGGGACACACTTTGCTTGTGGGGTTTTTAGACAACGGAAATTGGTTTGTTTTTCGGACCCAAATAAATGCGTCACAACAGAAGAAAAATCAAGTTGCAAGGTAACAAAGTTAGATGTCAGACAAAGAATTGTAGTAGATATTATTCTCAATTCTTATCGCGATCCTCCCTAAACAAAAACCTTTAGAACGCAAGACGCTTCATATCAAAGTTTTCTGTCACATATGGGACGCGGAAAAGATGTGAATAACTCCGAGAGATACTTATCATTGGGCGGAATTTTAAATGCCTCGATAGCGCCGCGGGCGCTCTACCGACCACCAAAGTTGGTCGGTCACCGTAAAATCCGGGTTGTAAAAATGGATTTTTAGGGGTTGGTCGCGCCGCGATTCTTCGCGAAGCCAACTAAATCCGTGAGCTGCTGCTGGACTTTCCGTCGATGCGAAGCAGTCGTGGCCTTTAGGCCGAGAGATGTGTGTGCCTCGACGGTGGAAAATTTTGTCTGGGAAGGATTGGCCTCGGAGCATGATGGAAGCAGCAACCCTGCGGACAGCTAGGGTTCACAGGCATGAATGCGACCCTGAGACAGGATCGCCCGGTGCCGTAATGGATCGGTAGCCGAATTTATTGCGCCGCCAAGATCTGTCGAAGCACTGCCAATTGTTCGGGCGAAAGAAACATTGCAGCTTTCATCGACTCTTCGCTCTCGTACGCTCGGGACAATCTTTGCGCCGACTGGAAACTTGCTGCGGCGTCCTTGCCTCTGCCCGTCTGCCACTCGCACACTGCGCGGACGGCATACGGCTCGGCCCATTGTCCACTGCTTGTCCGCACCGCTTCACGGGCGGAAACCAGTGCAGCCTCGAAGTCACCAGTGCGGTAATGCGCATTGGCCATGCCGATGTGCGCTTGGGCGAGTTGGGGATATTGCCGCAAGACATCTGTCCAAAGAGCCGCTGGCGTTTGCCACGCCTTTTGCCTTGGCAAGTTGGCGGTGTATTCGAGCGATAAGACCACGACGCCAGCTGCGAGAAGCACAGCGCCAGCGCGCGCGCTTGAAAACTGGCTTCGCAGCCGCGCCGCCGCTGCCGCAACGATCATGCCGACGCCGGCCAGCGGCACGTAAAGATAACGGTCGGCAACCGGATGGAACTGCGCGACGAAGTTCGACGCGGGGAGAAGAGCGAGGGCAAACACGGCAACCCCGAGCGCGCCCAGCCGACTTCCCCTCGCGAGAAAAACAGCGGCAGCACCAGCAAGAACCAGCACGGCAAACACGATTGGTGGGGAAACTCCTGCGAGAACCTCCGGGGAGTAGTGGGCCGAGAGGTTCGATGGCCAAACGATTTGCTGGAGTTGCAAGGTCCAGATGCGCATCTGGATAACGAGAGAAAACCACCATTCCTCAGCCAAAGGCGCCGGTCCATTGATAAAAATTCCTGATTGCTGCGGACGCCAGACATAACTGGCGGCGAGAAAAGCACCTGCTGCGATTACTCCGCCGACGAGACCCGGCAGAAACCGCCGGAAAGAGCCGCCCGACCAACATGCGACCGCAAAAACAAACGGCACGGCGACGCCGGATTCTTTGGCCAGCACGGCAAAGAAACTGGCGAGAACGAGGACAACATTGCGCGTCCAACGCGAATGATTTTGCTCTGC
>JBILUI010000165.1:0-4582 GCA_044371145.1 Chthoniobacterales bacterium
GCAGGTGTCCCAATCACCGGGCACGGGAACGGATGGGGTGCTTGGATCCGCCACGCCGACAACGAAACAGAAAGCTGTCGGCGACGACAAGCCGCGTCTCGGAAAAACTGGAAACCGCGTCCCCGCCGCTTTAGCCGTGAGCTCAGGCGAGCGAGAGTATTCGGGCCGCCAACCCGACGGCATCCACCGGCCCGCGGCTATGCACGCGGAGGACAGGATCTCCCCCGGCCACAACCTCGCCTTCTTTGCGCAGGCATTCAACTCCGACGGCGAAATCGACCGCATCGCCCGCTTTGGCCCGGCCCGCACCAAGTTCAACGCAGAGGCGTCCGACTTCCAAGGCGTCGATTTTGCGCAGGACGCCGGCCGCGGGCGCGTAAAGGTCTGTGACAACCGGGGCGCGATGAACCTCGCGCATTTTTTCCAACGTCGATGCATCGCCCCCCTGCGCTTCGACCATGGCGACAAACCTTTGCCACGCGCTGCCGTCATGCAGACGTTGCTTCAACCTCTCGCGCGGCGCGGCAACAAGCTTGACCGCCAAATCGAGCGTGAGGTCGATCAAGTCTTGTGGTCCACCGCCTTGCAGGACCTCGACACACTCGGCCACCTCGAGCGCATTGCCCGCGGTGCGACCGAGGGGTTGGTCCATCGGATTGAGCAGCGCGTGCGTCTCGACACCGGCGCCGCGACCGACGGCGACCATGGCATCAGCCAACTTTTGCGCATCCTCGCGCTTCTGCATGAAAGCACCGCGGCCAAATTTCACGTCAAGAACAAGACGGTCGAGCGACTCGGCGAGTTTCTTCGACATGATGCTCGCCACAATGAGCGGCAAGGACGCCACCGTGCCGGTCACATCACGCAGCGCGTAAAGTTTTTTGTCGGCCGGACAAAGGTTATCCGTTTGTCCGGCGATAAAACATCCGACCTTCTCCAACTGCGCGAGCATCTCGGCCCATGCCAAATTGACGCGGAAACCCGGGATGCTCTCGAGTTTGTCCAGCGTTCCGCCGGTGAAGCCGAGTCCGCGGCCGGAGATCATCGGCACCCACACGCCCTCGCAGGCGAGGAGCGGTGCGAGGATCAACGAGACTTTGTCACCCACTCCGCCGGTGGAATGCTTGTCCACTTTCGGCGGCGTGCCCGAGGGCCAGGAGAAAACATCGCCCGAATCGCGCATTTCCATGGTCAGCGCGGTGGTCTCCGCATCGTCCATCCCGCGGAAAAACACCGCCATGGCCAATGCAGCCATCTGGTAGTCCGGCACTTCTCCACGGACGTAGCCACCGACCAACGCGCGGATTTCATCCGGCGTCAGCGCGCCGCCATCGCGCTTCTTCTCGATGAGGGACGGGATGTGCATCGCCCCAGAGGACCGCTTACCAACCGATAGGGTGCCAGGCGGTCTTGAACTCGACCGTGTCGAGAATCCAACCGGGGCGGTCCGTCTTGCTCCAATCGGCGGCACGCACCGCGTGCCGCGAGTAGCGCTTCAAGTTCGTCGCGGTGCCCTCGTGTAGCGTCTTGTCCAGCGCGTCGTCTTCGCAACCATTGACGATGGCATTCACATCCATGTGCGTGGCGGCGGTCGGGGCAATGTCTGCGCGCGTGCCGGACAAAATATTGACCACTCCGCCCGGCAAATCACTCGTGGCGAGAATTTCACCGAAAGTCAGCGCGGGCAGCGGATACTTTTCCGAGGCAATCACAATGCAAGTGTTGCCGGTCAGGATGGTTGCCGCGACGAGATGAACGAGCGATGCGAAGGACGGTGTGTCCGGACAGAAAATGACTACCACGCCGGTGCCTTCCGGATAGGTGAAATTGAAGTGCGGCGAGGAGACCGGGTTCACCGAACCGAAGACAGCGGTGAATTTGTCGGTCCATCCCGCGTAATGCACGAGCAACTCGACCGCATCGGCCACCTCGCGATGCGCAGCCGCGGCGGAACATCCCGTGCTGCGCGCGATCTCGCGTTCCATTTCCTCGGCCCGCATCTCGAGCATCTCGGCCGCGCGGTAAAGGATCTGCCCTTTTAAGTAGGCGGCCGCGCCTCTCCATTTCCCGAATGCCTTGCGGGCGGCAACCACTGCGTCGCGAAAATCCTTGCGCGAGCCGCGGCAGACCTGAGCCAGTGTGGCTTTGCCGTCCGGGGACAGCGCGGGGACAACCTTGCCGCTTTCCGAGCGGATGAAGGCGCCGCCGACATACATTTTGTAGGTCTTTAGCACTTGCAAGCGGCCGTTTCTTGCCGCGACGGGGGCTGTTGCCATAGCCTGTCCGTTCTAGCTGATGAGCTTGCACAAGGACGAGACAATATTCGTGGCCGGACATCGCGGCATGGTGGGTAGCGCCATTCACCGGAAACTCCGCGAGGAGGGTTTCGGCAAAGTGCTCGGACGCTCACGCGCCGAACTCGACCTGCTCGACCGCACCGCAGTGCGGGCTTTCTTCGAAAAGGAGCGTCCGTCGATTGTCATCGATGCCGCCGCCAAAGTGGGCGGCATCCTGGCCAACAACGAACAACCGGTCGAATTTCTCCTGCAGAATCTGGCCATCCAAAACAATCTCATCGAGGCTGCGGCCGACTTCGGCACACGCAAGCTGCTCTTTCTCGGCAGTTCGTGCATCTACCCGAAGATGGCGCCGCAACCGATCCCCGAGAGCGCGCTGCTTACCGGACCGCTCGAACCGACCAACGACGCCTACGCATTGGCCAAGATCGCCGGGATCAAGCTCTGCCAATCCTACGCGCGCCAATACGGGAAAAATTTCATCAGCGGCATGCCGACCAATCTGTATGGCCCGCACGACAACTATGACCTGCACAACTCGCACGTGCTGCCCGCTTTCATCCGCAAAGTGCACGAGGCGAAAAAATCCGGCGCCAAAACGATCACCGTGTGGGGCACGGGCACACCGCGACGCGAGTTCCTCCACACCACAGACCTTGCCGAGGCCTGCCTCTTCCTCCTCGAGCACTATAACGAACCGGATCTGGTCAACATCGGCTGCGGCGAGGACGTGACCATCCGCGAACTGGCCGAAACGGTCTGCGATGTGCTCGGTTTCAACGGGTCACTCGAGTTCGACGCGAGCAAACCCGACGGAACCCCGCGCAAGCTGCTCGATATTTCCAAAATCAAATCTCTGGGTTGGAGTCCGAAAATTTCCCTGCACGACGGCATCGCCGACGCCTACCGCTGGTTCTGCGAGAACTACAACGAAGCGCGGCTCTGAGCGGCCAACGCCGGTCAATGGCGCACGCTTGCGGAAAAGATATTGATCACCGCCACGCCGGCGATGATCAGGGCCATACCCAGGACAGCGGGTAGATCGAGTTTCTGGCCGAATATGAGCCAGGCAATGAGCGCAACGAGGATAATGCCCACTCCGCACCAAATCGCATAGACAATGCCGACGGACATTGTTCGCAGAGTCAGGGAAAGAAAATAAAATGCGGCCACGTAGCCGAGAACAACCACGACCGAAGGCAAGAGTCTGGTGAAGCCCTCGGTGGATTTGAGGAATGAGGTGGCGATAACTTCGGCCACGATGGCTACGGCTAGGTAAAAGTAGGTCATCTTTCAGGAACTGCAGGGCGCGCACAGACGCGGCAGGAAGACGATCAATCCGATGATGAGCGCGGCGATGGAGGCAAAAAGAACGGCGGCGGCGGCGAGGTCTTTCAGTTTTTTCACCTCGGGGTGTTCGTCGGGGTGCGCGAGGTCGGCGACGTATTCGATCGCGGTGTTGAGCGCTTCGGCCACCCAGACGAGGCCGATGGCGAGAATGACCGCGATCCATTCTCCGGCACCGACACCGAACCACCATCCGAGAGTGAGAACAGCAATGGTGGCGACGAGATGGATACGCGAGTGAACCTCGCTCTTCAACAACGCGGCGATGCCGCGGAAAGCGCAAGCGAAGCTCTCGGCTTCGCGGGAGAAGAATCCGCGCCGTTTCATGGCGCCATCAATCTACTCGATATCCTTGCCGGGGAAAAACATCGGCGGATTGTCGGAGGTGCCGAGGGTGCGGTTTTCCGATTTTTCTTCGGCGGCTTTTTTCTCCCCGTAGCCGGGGATGCTGACCGAGGGCGAGATGCGCTCGCAGGCGGGCGCGAGACAGAGAGCCGCGGCGGCAAGGGCGAGGGAGAAGAACTTCACGGCATCAATCGGGGATGACGAGCCGCACTTTGCCGCCGTGTTTCGCCGCGGCGGCGTCGAGCAGGCTGCGGATGGCGTGGATGGTCTGGCCGCGTTTGCCGATGATGCGGGGAAGATCGGTCTGGCGCGCCTGCACGGTATAGACGTCCTTGCCGTCGACCGCGGCGTGGGTGAGGAAGACCTCGTCGGGATGACCGGCCAGCTTGCGGAGGACGAAGTTGAGAAATTCCTCCATGGCCGGTCGCGGGATCAGGCGGCTTTGCGCGCCTTCTTGACGATGCTACGAACCGTGTCGGACATCTGCGCGCCGTTTTTGACCCAATGGTCGATGCGGGCGAGGTCGACTTTGTAGTTCGTGCCCTTCTTTTTCGGGTCGTAGTTGCCGATGATCTCGATGAATTTGCCGTCGC
>JBILUI010000166.1:0-4540 GCA_044371145.1 Chthoniobacterales bacterium
GGGGCATGATGCGCCGTATCGCCGATCCCACGGTTTACGACCACCTGCGCGCGCTGCAGCCGATGAATGTCTTCGTCAGCTGGGCGGCCTTCGGCATGGGCTTGGCCACATTCATCTTCCTCTGGAACTTCATCTGGAGCCTGCGCCACGGCAAACCTGCCGGGAAAAATCCGTGGAATTCCACCACCTTGGAATGGACTGTTCCGTCGCCTCCGGGCCACGGCAACTTCGACCACACGCCGACCGTCTACAACGGGCCCTACGAATACAGCGTGCCCGGCATGGACAAAGACTTTCTCCCGCAAAACGAGAAAGCGCCCGAAGGCGCGCGGTTGGAAGTCCACTGAGGCCGCGCAAGCCGCGCGCGAAGCCATGCACGGAACCGCTGCAACCTACGGCACCGGACGAACCCTCGTCTTCGTCTATGCCGTATTCACCGCGGTCTGCGCTTTCATCCTGCTGATCAGCGGAGGTCTCGTCACCTCGAAGGGCGTTGGCATGACCGTGCCCGACTGGCCGAATAGTTACGGCTACAACATGTTCACCTTTCCCATTTCGCGCTGGGTCGGGGGAATTTTCTACGAGCATGCGCACCGCCTCATCGCTTCGGGAGTCGGGCTTCTCACCGTCATTCTCGCCGTGCTGCTCTGGTTCGCCGAACCGCGCCGCTGGGTCCGCGTGCTCGGCTACATCGCGGTGGCTGCCGTCATCGTGCAAGGTGTGCTCGGCGGAATGCGCGTTGTCCTGATCAAGGACGAGATCGGTATTTTCCACGGCATGCTCGCCCAGGCCTACATTTCGCTGCTCGTCGTCATTGCCATCGCTTTGAGCAAAGCCTTTGCCACGGGCGGCGCGCGTTGGCGCTGGCATGCACCCGGTCTTCTGCGCTGGGTCGTAACCCTCACCATTCTTGTTTATCTGCAGCTCGCCGTCGGCGCAGCGATGCGCCACGAGCACGCCGGATTGGCCGTGCATGACTTCCCGCTCGCTTACGGACAACTCTGGCCGTCGATCAGCGTGCAGCAACTTGAGGCGATCAACGCGCAACGCATCGCCTCGGGCGAAGTTCCGACCACGCTGGTCAACATCCATGTCCACATGCTGCACCGCCTCATGGCTGTGGTTATTTTCGCCGGGATTGTGGCCTATGCATGGCACGCGCGCCGTGCGGCCATGGGAGTGCGTATCGCCTCGCGCTGGTGGGTGGTGCTCGTGATCACACAGATCGGCCTCGGCGCTTGGACTGTGCTCTCCGACAAAGCGGCCGACATTACCACGGCGCACGTGGCCGTCGGTGCCCTGACCTTGTTTTTGGGCGTCTCCCAATGTTTCCTCATAGCCGCCTTCTCGCCGCGGGCCGCCGAGCTCAAGCGCGAGACACAGAGACTCGTTCCCGCCTGATGAAATCCGCCGTCCAGACCCGCCCGCGTGCCGCGGCTGCCGCCTCCGACTTGGCCGAGTTGGTCAAGGCACGTCTCAGCCTGCTTACGCTGGCCACGGCTATGGCGGGGTTCGCCTTGGGTGTCCGTGAGGCCTGGGACTGGCTCCTGCTCAGCGCGACCCTGGCCGGCACGGCGCTCAGCGCGGCCGGTGCCGCCGCCCTCAACCAATGGTGGGAGAGGGAACATGATGGATTGATGAAGCGCACGCGCCAGCGTCCTCTCCCCGCCGGACGCATGGCATCATCCGACGCGCTCATCGCAGGGCTTGTTCTTTCGTTTGCCGGTGTCGCGTGCCTCGCCCTCTTCGTCAACGTGCTGTCCGCCGCGCTCGCTGCCGCGACCATCATTTTCTACATCCTCGTTTACACGCCGCTCAAGCGTGTCACCACGCTCAACACCATCATCGGCGCGGTGCCCGGTGCATTGCCGCCGCTTATCGGATGGACCGCGGCGCGCGGATCGATCGATGCCGAAGGGCTCACCCTTTTTGCCATTCTCTTCCTCTGGCAAATGCCGCACTTCCTCGCCATCGCATGGCTTTATCGCGAGGACTACGCGCAGGCCGGATTCAAAATGTTGTCCGAGGGCGACGAAAGCGGCGCCATGACCGGGCGCCAAGCCGTGGTTTATTCACTCGCGCTCCTCGCGGTGAGTTTGCTGCCCTCCGTCTTCTTCGGCTACTCGGCCCTTTATTTTTACGGCGCCCTCGCTCTCGGGGTGGGCTTCACCGCGCTGGCCGGAAAGTTCGCCGTGAGCGGCGGATCCATTCCCGCGGCCAAAGCGCTTTTCCTCGGCTCTATTGCCTATTTGCCACTGCTCCTCGGCCTCATGGTCCTCGCCCGATGATCAAACCCGATACCAACACCCGCCGCGCCAACCGCCGTCTCCTCGCGGGCATGGCCGTCTTCGCTGTCCTCTTCTGTGCCGCGGTCATTCTTTGGAAGGCCTTTCTGACCTGATGACTTTCCCTCCGACCCGCTTTGCTTTAAAAACCATCCGATTCCCATGAGCACCGCCGCCTTAGCCGCCCACGACGCCCCGCACAATCCGCCGAAACTGGCCATCTTCGGCATGACCATGTTCCTCGCCTCCGAGGCCATGCTCTTTGCCGGATTGATCGGCGGATACGTCGTGCTCCGTCTCAGTTCACCCGCCTGGCCGCCTTCGCCGGAATATCCCAAGCTCCCGATCCTTCTCACCGGCATCAACACGGTTTTCCTCGTCGCCAGCAGCTTCACTTACCACTTTGCCGAGGGCGCGGTGAAAAAAGGGAAAAGCGGTCTCTTCTGGCTCGGTGTGACCGTTCTTCTCGGATCTCTCTTCCTCGCCATCCAAGCCTACGAATGGACGCACCTTTATCATGAGGGACTCTGGTTTAACAAAGGCGGAGCCTACGGATCTTCATTTTTCCTCCTCACCGGATTTCACGGCGCGCACGTGGCCATCGGTGTGTTGATGATTCTTTTCGCTTTCTTCCGCCAACTCGGGGGTGCCTACACCGCGCAGAATCACACCTATCTCATCCTTGCGGGAATGTATTGGCACTTTGTCGATGTGGTGTGGATCTTCCTCTACTCGGTCCTTTATCTGATCTGATCGACCGCCGACGATGAGCGACGAACCGCAAGGCGACCGCGTCGCTGACCGCATGCAGCGCCTCGGCTGGGCCGGTGCCTTCCTCGCCTTCGTGCTCGCTGTCGGCATGGGTTACTCCATGTGGCGCGGATCCGAACGCCGCGATGTCGAGCAGTTGCCCGTCATCCGCGCCGTGCCCGATTTCACGCTGACCGATCAGGACGGGAAGACCGTGACCAAAGACGATCTGCGCGGCAAAATCTGGATCGCTGATTTCATCTTCACGCGCTGCAAGGGTCCGTGCCCGCTCATGACCGCGCGCATGCTCGAAATGCAGCGCGCCTTGGTCAAAGCACCCGAGATCAAACTGGTCTCGGTGACCGTCGATCCCGGATACGACACGCCGGAGGTGCTCAAGGCCTACGCGGCCGCGAATAAGGCCGACCCGGAGCGCTGGAAGTTCCTGACCGGCGACAAAGCGGTCATCGAAAAGCTGGTTACCGAGGGATTCATGCAGCATTTGGCCGAGGAAAACGGCGAACCGGTGCACGGGACCATGTTTCTCGTGGTCGACGGCAACGGCATGGTGCGCAGCGCGCGCATGCTCGAGGATCCCGAGCTGATCCCGAGGATCCTCACCGACACGGGAAATCTTCTGCGGGAGCAGGGTCGCGGCACTTTGTAGCCGCGGCACAGAGTGCCACGGCTACAGCGGCTTGAACCGGATCAGCGTTGCCGCTAGCTTGCCCTCGTGAAAGCTCTCGTTGCCATCCTTTCTCTCGCCTTGCTCCACGCGCCGGCCTTCGCCTGCGCGGGTTGCCGCGAACCTGGTGAGGAGGTTGAAGCGACCACTGTGATGGCCGGTTTTGGTTTCTCGTGGGGAGTGATCTTCATGTTGATTTTTCTTTTTGCCCTGTGCAGCGGACTCGGGTGGTTTGTCGCCCGGACAATCAAGACGGTCGACGCGGGCAAGCCGGTGGAATGAGCGTCACCGATCTTCCGGCGGTCAACGCCACGCTTAACTCCCTCTGCACCCTGCTCCTCCTCGCAGGGTGGTGGTTCATCAAGCACGAGCGCAAAAAGCAGCACATCATTTGCATGGTGTCGGCGCTCGTTGTCTCGGCTGTCTTTCTCGCCTGCTACGTCGTCTACCATTATCACGTCGGCTCAATCCGTTTCACTTACGAGCATCCGTTCATCCGTCCGCTCTACTTTTTCATCCTCATCACCCACGTCATTCTCGCCGCCGCCAT
This sequence comes from Chthoniobacterales bacterium, assembly GCA_044371145.1. Lineage (GTDB taxonomy): Bacteria > Verrucomicrobiota > Verrucomicrobiia > Chthoniobacterales > JACTMZ01 > JACTMZ01. The sequence continues at coordinate 4,271 of JBILUI010000166.1, forward strand.
CGTTCCTCTGGTCATCATCACCGTGATCCCGGCCCTGCGCGCCCGTTTCGACCGCCACCGCAAATGGGCCCGCATCACGCTCCCGCTCTGGCTCTATGTTTCCGTCACCGGCGTGATCGTCTACCTGATGCTCTACGTCTGGTTCCCCTCGGCGATGCTGGCGGGGTAGGGCCCAAAAGCGTAGCTACGGCAGATCCGCGTCGAAATGCGCGAGGTCTTGGAACTGGGCGAAGCGGGAAAGAATGTCCTTTTGTTCGACCGAGCGCATGC
>JBILUI010000046.1:0-16218 GCA_044371145.1 Chthoniobacterales bacterium
GCTTGGGTCGTGCTCATGATCATCGGTGCGGTCAAAACGAGCAACGGCGAGGAATACAAATACCCGTTCACCATCCGGCTCCTGCAGTAGCCTCTGGAGGGCGGACGTCCCCGGCCGCCGCCCGCAACTTATCTGCCGCCCGGTAACTTACCGCACGGGGCGAAAAACCCTATTGACGATCCGCCCGAAAGATTGGAGCTTTTGAGCTCACCTTCCGCCCCCCGGACATGGCCAGATTCTCTCATCGACCGACCCGTCTTGCTCGCCAACGCGAGTGCGAAAGATTTCGCCAAGTTCTCATGCCGCTGAGCACGCTTCTCGGCTTCATCGGACTGCTCGGTATGGTGCTCGTCGGACTCGACCATCATCTCAATCAACGCTGGGAAGCCACCGCCTTCAGTGCCTCCGCCATCGCCGCCGCGCTGCCTGTTGTTCTATTCCTCTACCGTTGGATGCGCGGCCATTTCAACCGGCAGCTCCAACATCCCTGAGTCATCGAGTCGAAACGACCGTTTGACAAGCGCGTTGCTCCGGACGATTATTGACCTTGTAGGGGGCGTATTTGGTTTCGACTCATGGTGCGAAGCGACGTCCGCATGCCGAGGATGATTCGTTGGCCTCGTTAAAAATCGGATCAAAAAAATAACAGCAGAGACCGAAGATCTCGCTCTCGCGGCTTAAACGCCCGCGACGGCTTCCAGTTGACGCCTGCTAGGCGGGAAGCCGACGACAGCAGGCAACCCGGCGTCGGGATCGACCGCCGATACCGGGGATCTTCTCGTGGACGATACGACGAAGGTAGCGCGCTGCCGAGCAGCCCGAGTCCGACAACTCACCGGCAGCTAAGCATGTAGCGGGCGGCGTTCAACGCCTTGAGGACACGGGTTCGACTCCCGTCGCCTCCAGCCTTCGCTCGCGGCGACTGGCAAACTCAGATCCCCGGGTCATCGGCGGCAATGCGCTCCGAGCGGCTGCTGATATCGCGCGCGATGCCGATCAGGCCGATGCACTCGCCACTTTTCGAGAAGACCGGTGATTTCACGGTTTCCAGGATGCACTGACCGCCGTCTGGATGGTCGACGCGCCGCGCGTAGGTCAACGGGCGTCCCATACCCATGACTTGCCTGTCCTGCTCGGCGAACGTCTTGCAGAGTTCCGGGGAGAGAAAGTCCGAATCTGTTCCTCCGATGATTTCCTCCGGCTTCCGCCGGGCAAACCGCGCGAACATTTCGTTGCAAGTGGTATAAACGCCATCGACGTCCTTCATGAAGATGAGATCGGGGACCGAGGCGAGAAGGCTGCTGAAGAATGCGGTCTGCCGGCGCATCGATTCGGCCCTTCGGCGGAGCATCGCCGTGCTGCGCCGCAGCTTGCGACGCTCCTGCCATGACCGGACTAGCGAATGGACCAGCATGGCGAACTCGTCGCTGTTCGGCGGTTTGCGCACGAAAAAAACGCTGTTGCCAAACTCGCGGCTGACCGCGAACGGAACGGTGCCGGGATCTGCTGTGCACACGATGATTTCGATGTCGGGATCGATCTCGCGCAACTGCCGCGCGGTGGCAAATCCGCTTTGTTGGGGCATGAGAATGTCGAGGATGCAGACCGCCGCGCGCAGACCCGCGGCAAATTGGCTGCGGTAATCCGCGACCAACTTCAGCGGATCGTCGTAGGTGCGGCAGTCGAGCTGGGGCAACGCAATCCTGTCGCTCGTTCCGCCCAAGACATCGAACTTCCCATGGTCGGGTTGCGTGAAGATCCGGCGGTAGAGAGCGAGAATGTTCCTCTCGTCGTCCACCGCGAATATGACATCAGTCCGCATTGCGAATCTCCGCTGTCACGGTGGTTCCCTTGCCCGCGCCCTCCGACTCGACCCGCAGATCGCCGCCGGTCGCCGAAAGAAAAACGGCGAAGGAGTGCAGTCCGAGCCCGTTGCCCGACTGTCCCTTGGTGGTGAAGCCGGCTTTCATCACGCGGTCGAGATGCTCGGGCGCGATGCCCTGCCCGCAGTCGGACACCACAACCCGGGCGCCGTGCTCGGTCGGTTGGCAGGAAACGCCGATGCGCTGCACCGGCGCGGAGGCTTGGATGGCGTTGCGCATCACGTTGTCCAACCCCTGCCAGAGTTGGATGCGGAAGCTCCGCACCGTCACTCCGGGAAAGATGGCGCGGGCGATAGCTGAATGATGTTTTTCGAAAAGCTCGCACATATTTTCGAGCAGGGCCGAGAGATCGATCTGCTCGCTGGCCTGCCGCACCGCGGAGCGGAAGCCGTCTTGCTGGTGACGGATGCTCACGCGGATCGCCTCCTGGATTTCCGCGATGGAGTCGGCCACGCCGCCCAGCGTGGGAACAATTTCCCCGACCAGCACTTCCTCGAAGCGCTTCAGGGTAACCCCTGCCTCCGGTCCGCCCTGCCGGATGCGCTCGAAGATGGCCGGATACTGCGGCGAATACTTGAGGACACTCTTGAGATCGATGAGGGGGGAACCCAGACCCGTGACGGCATTGCCCACGTTGTGCAAATAGCCGCTGGCCAGGGAAAAGAGCCAGCGCGAGTAGGCCAACTCGGTGTCCTTGGCTTCCAACTCGGATTGCAATTCCGACTCGCGGCCGGCGAGACGATCGAACTCCGCGAGCAATTCCGCGCGGCGCACCAGGAGACAAAGCCGCCAACCGGTCGAGGGCACGATCGATTGGGCCAGCATGAGCGCGCCGTCCGCGGAACGGACTTCGCAGAAGCTTTCGCCCGAAGCGAAAAAACTTTGCAGTGCTGTGCGCAAGTTCGCATCACGAATGCCTTCGAGGCGCAGTTCCTCGGGATCGATCCGCTCGTCATTGACCGGCACCGTGTAGCTGTAATCCGGCAATTCGGGCAAACCGGCCGTGCGCCGCGCTTCCTCGGTCGCCGCCAGGATCATTCCATCCGGTGCGATCAGCATCGCGGAGACCCAAGGCAAGCTGAGGTTGCGGATGCCTTTGACCAACTCGGGAAAAGTGACGTCGAGCCCGACAACCCCCTTCAGCGTGTCGCGGCAGTAAATCGGCGCGATGCACGAAAGCATCCACCCTTGCCCGGCCGGATCGAGATAAACGCCGGTCCACACCGTCTTGCGCTCCGGGTTGTGCTGGGTATCGGCCAGGTAAAAAAAATTGAATTTACCCATGTCGAGTTCCGCCGGATACACCTCCCAGGGTCGCTCGATGAACGGATAATAGCGGTTCATATCCGCAGGCTCGTTGGTGTTCAGGTAAGCGGCGACGACGTAGGGCGTCGCCTCCACCGCATTGCGGTAGAGCGCGCCGAGAGACGCGCTGCCCACGGCAAGGCGCCACTCGTCATCCCCCATCGATGCCACGGACGACTTGGGAACGAAAAAACTGGATCCGTGGATCAGATTGCTTTGATACAAGCAACCGCTGCCATCCGGCGCCTCGCGGAATTCGGGTTGCTCGCCGGAGGGGCGGTGATCGCCTCCGTCGAACAAACACTCGTGCTCGCGCGCGAAAGAAGTTGTCTGCCTCTCGATGAAGTCAAGATCGCGATCGAGCGTTTTCGCCGACTGCTCGGCCAGGGCGCGCAGCAAACCGGCGAGGATTTTGTCGCTTTGCATCCGGAGGAAAGGTTTGGCAGACCGCAGATCCGGTCAAGCCTGCCGCTCGAACCGCATCAGCGCCGCTCGTTCCAATCGTCGACCAGCGCATGCACCTTCGCGACGAATTCCTCTTCCTGCGCGGCCCCGAAAGGAAGACGGAAAAAATGCGTGCTCCCTCCCACCTCGCGGCAGACTTCTTCGTCGTCGACATCCGCTTTGGCCGTGGCCAAGACAATGTGGACCACCGGATCAATCTCGCGGACGCGCCGTGACACGGCCAGACCGCGGAGTTCGTCGATCAGACCGTCGGAACCGGGCATGCGCATGTCGACGATGCAAAGCGGGAAGTGATGGTCCATCCGGTGCATCTCCGCGAACATTTCGACAAAGCGGAACGAGTCGCCCAAGCGGTGGCAAAGCAAACGGTGGCGTTGCGGCCTGCCCTCGCCGAGCACATCGAACCGGGCACCGGCGTCCTCCTCGAAAAGCCGCCAATAGTAGGCCAACTTTTCCGGATCATCGTCCACGATCAAAATTGTATTGTTGGCAGCCATGCGGGAGGGAATCCGGTCAGCATTTATCCCGCCGAGGCTCATCGACAAGGCAAAAGTGCGAATCAGCCCTCGCCTTGGGGATTTTTCGCCTTCCGTCGCCCCCGGCCCACCGCAGTGTTACAATCTGACCCATGTTCGGACTGACCCGGCAAGAGCAGGACATCCTGAGCAAGCTCTCCACCCCGCGCAAAATCCAGGACTTCCTCGACCGCCTGCCGATCAATTTCGAAAAGCAGGGTGACACGCATATGTCGCCGCGGCGGGTTTTGCGTGAACGCAAGGCGCATTGCGTCGAGGGCGCGCTGCTCGCCGCGGCCGCGCTTTGGTTGCACGGCAAGCCGCCGCTCCTGCTTGATCTGAAAACAATCAAACTCGATGACGAACATGTCGTCGCCTTGTTCAAAGAACACGGACGCTGGGGCGCGATCTCCAAGACCAACCATGCCGTCGTCCGCTACCGCGATCCGATTTACAAAACGGTGCGCGAGCTGGCTCTGTCCTACTACCACGAATACTTCCGCGACCACGACGGACTGAAAACGCTCCTCTCCTACTCCCGCCCCTTCGACCTCCGCACCATGGGCGATTACTGGGTCACGACCCACGAGGATCTTTGGGAACTCGACGACAAGCTCAACGCCATCCCCCACTACCGCTTCGTCCCGAAAAAGAACGAGCACCTCATCCGCCGCGCCACCCCCTTCGAACGCCGCGTCCTCAACGCCCGCGAGTGGTCGAAGGACGATCCGCGCACGTAAAGAACAGCAGAGCGGGTTTGCGCGGAGGGGGTAAACACACTATGAGCAATTTACCCGATGTCCGATTCGCGCTCACGTAAGAGAGAAAAAAGCCCGCGGTGGCGGAAGCAACTCCGCTACCAGTGGTCGCTTTGGTTGCTCCGCTATCTGTGGCTGATCGCACTGCTCGCCGCGGCCTTGGGATACGGCGGCTACCATCTTTTCACCGGTTGGCGCGCCCGCGATCTGGCCGGCAAAGCACGGGAAAGTTTCGAGAAAGGAAATTACCGCATGGCATGGGTGCAGGCACAAAGCGCCCGCGATTTGCGTCCCAACGATCCGGAAGTCCTGCGCACGAGAGCGATCCTCGAGGCGAAGTTCGGCCACCCCGAGGCGCTGGAAAGCCTGCAATTGCTCGAGACCAAGAACACGCTGGGGGAAGAGGAAATCCGGGAAAAGGCCAACGTGGCCACCCGTTTCGGCAGCGAAGAGGAATTCGAAGAGTCCGTGCGCAAACTGGAGGGAATGGGCGCCGTGGCGGAAGCGGCGCCGCTGCGCACGGCTCGCGCGATGCAGCGCGGAGATCTCGATCGCGCGATCAAGGAAGCACGGCGCAATCTGGAGAAGTCGGACAGCGCCGAAAACAAACTCGAACTGGCGCGCTTGCTCGGCAAGCGGCACGGCCACGTGGCCGGCAGAATCGGGCGCCCGGCGGCGGAGGACGTTCCGGCCTTGGAGGAAATTGTCGGAATCATCGACGGACTGCAGTCCGGCGAGATGGCCGAGCCCGCCCTGGCGCTCGGCTTGGGCGCCATGCCGGCTGACGGTCAGAGCAAAAAACGCTGGGCCCAGGCCGGCATGAAGAACGTTTCCGCATCGAACCCGGCACTGCTCCCCGCCGCCGAATTCCTTGTGCGCAGCGGCGCTTCGACGCCCGAGGACATGCGCGCGCTGTTGCGGCCGGTTTATGACACTGCTACGCTGGCGCAGCGGGCGGATTTCTCCTTGTGGCTTTCCCGGCAAGGCATGCCCAAGGACGCGCTCACTCTCGTCACCGCACAGGAGGCATCTGACGACCTCTCCGCCTTTCTCGCGCGCACCGACGCGCTGGGAAAACTCGCCAACTGGCAGGGCATCCTGACGACCGCGGACAACGCGAACAAAGTGCCCGACTCGCTGCGCCAACTGACTCGCGTCTGGGCCCTCACGAACATGAACGCGACCGAGGAGGAATCCGCCAAACGCAAGCCGCTCGCCCCCGTGGTGGAGGCCGCGGTTCAGGCTGCGGCGAGCGAAAAACAATTGCGCCCCATGCTTTCTTCGCTTGATTCGATCGGTGCGGGCGCAATGGCCGAAGCCGAACTGGCCCGTCTCTGCGCTTATCCGGGGACAGCCGATGCCGCGTTTTCCCTGCTCCGCGAACGCATCGGCCGCACGGGCGGCACTGGCGCGTTAGACGCGGCCTACGAAAGTTCGAAAAGAGCAGCGCCGAACGCACCATCGGTTCTCGACCACGGACGCTATCTCGAACTCTTCCGCGGATTGCAACTCACGCCCGAGGACACTACGGCGGCCATCGCCGCTCAACCGGCCGAAGTGGCCCCGCGCGTGACGCACGCGCTCTTCATGCTGCGCAAAAACGATCCCGCCGCGGCCAAAGCAACTTTCGATGACGTGACCGTTTTCTTCGACCAGATGATGCCGGCCCAGCAAGTCGTTGTGGCCGCCTACACCGCCGGCACCGGCGACATGGCGCTCGCGAGCAAGATGCGCGGAGTGATTCAAACGGATGTTTTAACCGCGGGCGAAACCGCGGTTCTCGACCAATGGGTGCCGGCCCGAGAAGAACAGGCGGCTCGGTAAACTGAGGTGTAACTCTTTCACCGGAATAGACTTGTGACTTTGTGTAGTTTTCTCCCTTGTGAAGCGCGAAAAGCTCTTCATCTTTAGACACATTCGGAACCCCAAATTGCCATGAAAACCCGCCTACCTGCCGCCGCACTGACATTTATTGCCGCGCTCCTCTTCTCCGGACTGCCCGCCGCCCATGCCGCTGTGGTGACTTACATCGACTTGCTCACCACCACGCAGACCAACACCACTTACAACAGCTCGGTGACCAACACGGTTGCCACCGCCGGTGCCGTGGGAGGATTCCGCACATTGACGCTCACCTCCACGGGCAACGATATCAATGACGAGACAACCACTCTACGCGTGATGACCAATGTTGCTGGAGGCGGTCCTCGTTTGGTTCTCGGCTCGGGGAATGATGTGACTGCGAATTTCCAAATGGCGTGGGGCGGAGCAAGTGGGACGGGCTTCGCACCCGTCGACTTCACAGACGCGCTGGGAACTAATCTCAGTCTCATCAAAAGCACTTTGAACTTCTCCCTGCGCACGGCCGACATCGCCAGTCCCTACACTTGGACCTTCAGAGATACCAACAACGTGACGGCGACCTACGCCTCAACTTTCCCCGTCAATGCAACTCCATCGATCAATTACGCCATCAGTTTGGCTGACTTCGCCAACGGCGGCGCCATTGACTGGTCTTCGATCAACTTCATCACGCTCTCGGGAGGAGGAGTTCCTTCCTTGGATCTCGTCTTGGGCGCACCATTTTCAGTCACCGCCGCGGCCATCCCCGAACCGGGAACATGGGCCGCAGCTGGACTACTCTTGCTAACTGCGGTCTACATCCGCTGGCGCCGTTCGCGCGGTGCAGCGACGCAGGAAGAGACTCCTGCGGCAGTCTAAGGGTTTTCTCTCTTCCCGCCTCGCTCAAAGGCGCAATTCAGACGCCTTCATCCCGTGGGCCTCGGCTACGGCCGGACAAGTCAACACCCCCTCGTGCACGTTGATCCCGCCGCGTAGGGCTGGAACTTTTTCGCAGGCGCCGGCTAATCCGAGGTCGGCAATCATCTCCACGTAGCGCGAGGTCACATTGGTCAGGGCCTGCGTGGCCGTGCGGGCGTAAGCGCCGGGCATATTGGTCACGCAATAATGGATCACGCCTTCTTCGACGAAAGTCGGATTCTCGTGCGTGGTCGGACGCGAGGTCTCGGCGCAGCCGCCCTGGTCGATCGCGATGTCGACAAAAACGCTGCCGGGCTTCATGTGCCGCAGCATCTCGCGGGTGATGAGCCGGGGAGCGCGGGCGCCGGGTACAAGCACAGCGCCGATAAGCAGATCGACGCCGGGCAGCACTTCCTGCAAATGCGCCTCGTTGGAATACAGCGTGTGTGCGGTATGCAAGGTGATGTCGAGGAAGCGCATCCGTTCGAGATCCACCTCGAGAATGGTCACATCCGCCCCGAGCCCCTGCGCCATGCGCGCGGCGTTGATACCCGAGGTTCCGCCACCGATGACCACCACTTTGCCCGGGAGCACGCCCGGCACACCGCCGAGGAGAACTCCCGTTCCGCCGTGGTGCTTGGCCAGCAGATTGGCCCCGACCACCACCGACATGCGCCCGGCGATTTCGCTCATCGGCTCGAGCAGCGGGAGGTGGCGGTTGATCTCGATCGTTTCGTAGGCGAGCCCGGTCACGCCGCTCTTCACCAGTGATTCGGTCAGCGTTTTGTCCGCGGCGAGGTGCAGGTAAGTGAAAAGAATCTGTCCTTTGCGTAGCAGCGGGATTTCCTCCAGCTGCGGTTCCTTCACTTTGACCACCAAGTCGACATCGAACGCCGCGGCATGCGTGTCGACCATGGTCGCGCCGGCCGCCTCATAGTCGCTATCCGGATAGCCACATCCCGCGCCTGCCCCGCGCTCGACCAGCACTGTATGCCCGCGCTTTATCAACTGGTAAGCCGTGGCGGGCAGCAGGGCAACGCGATGCTCCTGCTTTTTGACTTCGCGGGGGACGCCGACTTTCATGGGGGCTAGCGCTATATATCCCAAATTGTAGCGGCGGTCTATGACCGCCGGTGCTTTTGTCCGAAATGTTTCCGGCGGTCATAGACCGCCGCTACAAACCCGGAATTCTCCGAACCGAATCGCGCTGGGACAGCGCGATCCACCTTTCACTCAGGTTTCAGGTCTCATCCCTCAGCCCTCTTTTTCAAGCCTCTCCGCCAGCCACTGCTTGATCATGCTTTGATAATTCAAATAACGCGACCGCGCCACGCGTTTGATCCGCGCCAGCATCCGCGGATCGAACCGCAGGGTCACGGTGGCAGACTCGCGCGCGTCACCCTTGAGGATCGAACCGTTCATCAATTTCGGATCAATGCTGTGTTTGAGCCAGAACTCGGACTCGGCGTGCTGCGAATCGAATTCCGGCACCTCGGACCACGAACGCAGAACGCGCAGATTTTCGGTCCCGTCACTCATCGTTTTTGCGGTCGAAGAAGTTTTCCTCATCGCGGGTCATGCGTCGCGCGGCAATGACGCGGAAGGATTTCCCGTCCGTCCAGAAGACGCTGAAGATACCAGTGCCATCGGCGGTGCGGCCTAGATTGAAATAACGCGCCTCGGACGAATCCGTGTCGGGCAACAAACGAAGACTGAAGGGATCTTCGAAAGACTCCTCGATCGCTTTCGGCGTGAGCGCCTTCAAATCGAAGGGTGCCTCGAGCCAATCGAATTCCATAAAATGCGCGCTTATTTCGGCGCCTGGATCAACTCGATCTCGTAGCCCTCAGGCGCGTCGATGAAGGCGAAAACCGAACCGCTCGTTGAGGTGGTGGGTCCGTCGGACAGCGGATAACCCTTGGCCGCCGCCCGTTTGGCGAAAGCCTCCAGATCATCGACCTCGAAAGCGAGATGAGTCAGGTCGGGTCCGACCACCACCGGTCCGCTCGCCGGATAGGAGCAAATCTCGATCAATTCCTCGCTGCCCGGCGTCTTGAGAAAGACCAACTCCGATCCGCGGGGCGATTTGTGACGGCGGATCTCCTCCAACCCGAGAACGTCCTTGTAAAAGTTGACCGTTTTCTCGAGGTCATTCACGCGATAGCGGGTGTGGAGAAGCTTCGTAACCATGCGGTATGCCTATCACACCGCACCCGCGTTTGTCTGCCCGTTTCGGGGAATGCCTTTGGCGCATAGCTCCCACGAGTGCACCTGATCAAGGATGACCTCGACCATCCCCGGATCCGTCCCGACGGCACGCGAGTAATAAAGACGCCGGTCATCGAGCAGGTGCGGATTCTTCCGCTCGCGTTCGCCGGCCGTCCCCTCGCCCGCAATGCCGAGCAATTCCGGAATGTCATCATCGCTGTGCAATCCGTCGGCGATGAAAAAAGGCACGGCGATGACCTCACGGCAGGCGGTGATTTCGCGCCAATCCTCGATCTTGGGCGGCGTTTCCATGAACGCGCCGTGCACTTCGGCGAAAATCCCGCGTCCGCGTATCTCTGCCACCTGCGCTTCGACCGCTTCTGAACTGCGGGTGTCGAGCGGCGTGCCGTGACCAAGGACAAGCAGCGCGGCTTGCGCCAAATCAACCTCCGGCGCGACCTCGCGCGCGCGATGGAGCAGCACCTCGGTCATGCGCGGGTGTCCGCCTACCGGCAGGCAGAGCCAAAGCACTTGTCCGTTTTCGCGCCGAGTCACCGGACCGCTGAGATCCAACTCCTTTGGGATAACGTTGCGCACGAAATATCCTTCCACGGTGAAGTTCGGCACGATGAAGACCTCGGGCAGGGTGAGCGAATCGAGCGCTTCGCGCAGTCCGGGTTTTTCCTTCCAGAATCCGCAGGCCACTTCACCGAAGAGCCCCGACTCGCGCAACCGCTCGGTCTGTGCACGCGTCGGCAAACTCGACGTGGCATTGACGCTCGACCCGTGCGCCAGCACGAGCAGCGCGCTTTGCGGCTTCGGGTCGAAGGGGGCGTTCATTTGGTGGACAATCGTGCTGGAGCACACGCCGGAGGTCAAACTGTGCAGCGGCCGATTGACCTTGAGTCGGCTCCCTCCTTTGGGCGACATCAGCGCGTGCCAATGCTTGCCGCATCGATATCAGCCGTCCCGATCGAGCCGAATCCGCTCATGATCATTCCGTTCGGAGTGATGCTGCTTTCCATCGCGTTGATGCCCTTCATCCACGTCCACTGGTGGGAGAAGAACTATCCGAATGTTGCCACCGCCCTCGGCCTGCTTACCGCGGGCTATTACTTCTTTGTTCTCGAGGAGCGCGGGCGCCTCTTCGACGTGGCCCATGAATACATCAGCTTCATCGCCCTGATCGGCTCGCTCTTCATCGTGGCGGGCGGCGTCCATATCAGCGTGCGCGGTGAAGCCACACCGCTGCGGAACACGGTCTTTCTCGGCATTGGCGCCTTCATCGCCAATTTCATCGGAACGACCGGCGCGAGCATGCTCATGATCCGTCCGTGGATCCGCATGAACAAATACCGCATCACGGCGTTTCACGTGGTTTTCTTCATTTTCATCGTGAGCAATGTAGGTGGGGCACTCACCCCGATCGGCGATCCCCCGCTCTTCCTCGGCTACCTCAAAGGTGTTCCCTTTTTCTGGACCACGGAGCATCTCTGGCAGCCGTGGCTGGTCATGGTGGGAATTCTTCTTGTCATGTTCTACGTGCTCGACGTGATGAACTTTCGCAGGGCACCCGAAGTGGTGCGTGAACTCGAGACCGCCCACGAGGAGTTCCGCATCGACGGGAAGCGAAACTTCATCTTCATCGGCATCATCCTCGGTGCGGTCTTCCTCCCCGCGCCTTGGCGCGAACTGATCATGGGCGCCGCCGCCCTTGGTTCCTGGTATGCCACTCCGAAGCAGGTGCACGAGATGAACCACTTCAATCTCCACCCGATCAAGGAGGTGGCGTGGCTTTTCTTCGGGATTTTCGGGACGATGATCCCGGCACTCGACTACCTGCAACTGCACTCCGACACGCTCGGCGTGGAGACGCCGCTGCAATTCTACGCTTTCACCGGCGTGCTCTCCGCCGTGCTCGACAACGCGCCGACCTACCTGACGTTCCTAGCCGCAGCACTCGGCCAGCAGGGACTGAATCTCGGCGAATCGGCCGATGTTGCCACCTTCGCCGCCTCGCACACCGCCATCCTCGTGGCCATCTCACTCGGCGCGGTCTTTTTCGGGGCGGCGACCTACATCGGCAACGGTCCGAACTTCATGGTCAAAGCCATCGCCGAACAAGCCAAAGTGGAGACACCCTCTTTCTTCGGTTACGTCATCCGCTTCAGCCTGCCCTTCCTGCTTCCGATCCTCGCATTGGTGGCTTGGATCTTCTTTACCTGATCCGCCCCGTTTGACTTTACGGCACCGTGCATTACGTTGAAGCGATGCGACCCGCAGCTCTTCTCTTGCTGATGCTGGGCTTGGCTGTCGCACCGTTAGCCCCGGCCGCCGTGCCGGCCGCGGTCACTGCAGCCGCTTGCGCCTCGGCCTGCTGCGAAACAGATCCCGATTGCTGCGCCACCGCCTGTCCGTGCCCTCCGCTTTCTTGCCAAGTTCCAGCTGCACCGGCCGTGATAGCTCCCGTCGCCGCGGCGATTCTAATTTTTGCGCCCGGTTGCTCACACGGCGCGCAACTGACCGACGACACCTGCTCCGTGCGGACCTCACGTCCGCCCGTTCCCCCGCCGCGAGCCTGAGGGCTCACCCGGCGTCGGCTTCCGTCCATGTTGGCGGAAGATAAGTTGGAACGAAACCTCAACAGAGAATCCAAAAATGAAAAAATTCATCATCGCACTTCTGGCGGTTGCCGGCTTGGCCCTGACGGCCACGGCGGCGGCTCCCTGCACCTGCAGCGATTGCGGCGGCTCTTGCTGCCCCTGCGACTGCAGTGCCGGCTGCTGCTAACCTGACCGCCTGGTTAGAAATCACACGCGCTCTGGGAAACCGGGGCGCGTCTTTTTTAGTTCGTTTCCATTTCGGCCAACTCGGCGAAGACATGGCCGACGAACACTTTCACCTCGATGCGCAACGGAATACGCAACTCGTCGTCGCTCACCCACACCGTGCCGCGCTGAAATTTTTTGTGCGGCTTGAGCGAGTAATCCTTTTCGATCGATTCGATACCGAGCGAAGCACGAACGGCAGCGCGCTCTTTGCCGCGTAAGGTGATCTTCTCCCTTTTCTCGACGCGCACGGCGACGAGATACATCCACTCACCCGGGAAGACGGCAAGCCGGACGGTATCGCCATCGCGCAGCGGCTGGCTGCGCGCGAGGAGTAGCGCGCCCGCAATATCGCGGATGCCATCGACGTAGAAGTTTCTCCACTTCGGTTTCTTCGCACCGGCCTTTGTGCTCTCGCGCCACGAACGAACACCGCCCGGAAGAAACTCCGCTTTCTCGTCCGTGCGGTAAGCGCGATATTTTTCTGTCTGGCGCGTTTTCAGCGACCGCCAATCTTTTTCCGAAACCTCCGTGCGGTATTCCGCGTCGAGCTTGTAGAGCGTCCGCGCCCATCCCTTCGTCCCGCCCGTCACCGTGCCGGTCCAAACGCCATCCGCCCCGCGCCGCAAAGTCGTCCGCGCCTCCGCCGCCTCAATCCCGCTCCATCCGAAAACGTAGCGTGTTTTCACCTCGTCCGGCGGCGGGGCGAAACTGCCGGCACGCATCATCGCCACCTGTTGACGCCAAACCGGAGCGATCTCGGCTCCGCCGAGCGAAACAACGGTCAGGAACAATGCCCAGGGCGCAAGGCGGCTAGGTGACATCCTCGCAGAATTTTTCGAGCGTGGCACAGACGGCGGCGTGCTCGCTCGGACGGAGAGGCGCGGACTCCTCCGCCCCGTAATTCAACTCGTCACGCCGCGCCAGAATGGCGGTGAGTTCCTCGCGCAGCGGAACATTCGATACCAAACGGTTGAGTTGTTCCACAGTGTCATCGAATGCCCCTGCTTTACCCCGCCACAGAGCCAGTCGGGAGGAAATCACGGCGGCCGCCGCCGCATAGAAAGCGGCGGGGTTTTGTCCGGACTCCTCGAGTTGATCCCAGGCCTTGGACAGGGCGGCTTTGAGCGCTTCGTTCGCCTCACGGCGGCGGCGCAGGAAAAAGCGAGCCGCCCAGAAAAAGAGAAGCGTGAAGACAAAAAGAGACAACAAACCCAGAGCCAGGGGTCGCGCCTTGCCCCAAGCAGCACCGAGGAAATCGAACCACTGCGGCACTGCGCCGACCGCATCCGGATCCACCGCCACGACCGATGGCTTGGGTGGCTTTTTCTGCGTGACGGCTTCAAAGCCGCTACCCTCGCCCGCACCGGCCGCATAGAGCGGCACGGCGGGCCAATCGAGCGTGAGATATTTTTTCTGTCCCGGATCGAAGTAAACGAGCGATGCGGAGGGGGAATTTTTCTGCTCGGAGCGCGCGAAGAGAGTGAATTCAAAAGTTTTCACATCGCCATCGGCCAACATTTCTTCTTTCGGGCCGCGTACACGCCAACCGTCGGCATCGACCAGCCGGAGAGCGGAAACGGACTCGAGATTTCCCGGACCCTTGAGACTAACCTTGAGGGTGACAGGCTGGCCTTCGGCGGCTTCTTTCGGCGACACCTCCAAGGGTAGGATGCCGAAGCTACCAATGGCCCCCGTGAAGTGCGCGGGTCGGTCTTGCTCGGGCAACTCGGAGACTTTGAGATCGCGGCCTGTGGCGGAAAGTTGGAAATCCTGCCATCCGCCCCCGCTCGGAGCCGGAAATTGTCCGGGAGCAGGCGGACGAAAACTTCCGGCCGCGAGTCGGCGCCCTTTAAGCACGAGATCGGGAATTTTCAGGGTGCCGGCACGGAAAGGAGCAACGGATCCCGCGAGCGAGATGACGTTGTAGGCTGTGCCGTTGGTCACCAATTGGGTAGCGGGCAGTTCGCGGAATCCCGAGGAAGTGAAACCGTCGCCCGCGAGCAACGGGCGGGTTAGTCCGTCATACTGATCATCGGCCCGCAGGGGAAATCGCAAAATCACGGGAACAGCTTGCCCGACAAAAATCTCCCCACCCGGTATCTCCATCGATCCTTTGCCAATGCTGACGCGCGGAGCGGCGGGCGGAGCGGTTGCGGCAGAGCGCGGTGGCGCGGAGGGAGAGGACGCGGGCGTCGGCCGGACCTTGGGCGAGGACGATGGTCTGGCCGGTGGCGCGGCAACCGCGATAGAGGAACGCACGGGAGAAGGCCGGGGCGCAGGCGGGGCAGAGCGAACCGAGCGGGCAAAATCGGGCAGAGGCTTCTCTGCGACTTTGGCTGGTGCGGCGCCGCGCACACGGAAACTGCGCGCCTCCGAAGTGAACTTCTTTCCGCCGAGACGAAAAGTTTTCGAGGGAATGACAAACCTTCCGGACTCTCCGGCCACCCCCGAGTATGTCGCACGCAGGTAATTATATCCGCCGAATCGTGACTCCTTCATTTGCTGGCGGGTGAAGATGATTCCACCGGCATTTATCGACTCCGGAGCCGATGGTCTGCCGCCGCCGATAGAAATCGGGTCGTTGATTTTGTAAGTGAGAGTGATTTTTTGTCCGGACTTCGGGTTCTCTGGACTGATCGAAGGAGAAAGTGCGAAGGCGGATTCGGCCGTTGCCAAAGCTAAGGCAAGGCGGAGACACCAACTCCCGAGCGGCAAGTTCATCCTCTGGATATTATGGTGCCTGCTGGCTCGGACGGAAAGAGCGGGAATTACGGCTTTATGGCCGGCGGCCGCGCTGGTATGCGGATTGGAGGATGCGAGCCTGGCTGCACTGCGAGACAGAATCGGGAACCTGGGATACCGAGATCAAGGGCAGGACCCTGTTTCTGGACCTGGGCGGAGGGGACGGATTGCGACGCGAGACTCTGGCCGCCGCGACGGTCACGGAGAGCACGGCTTTCGTGCGCCTGGATCTTGGCAACGATGGCGCTTGGACAGTGCAGACCTCGCCGCAGAGTGAAATCTTCGTCAACGGCACGATTCTTTCCCGACCTCGCAGCGTGCAAACCGGCGCGCTCCTGCAGGGTGATGGCTGGAGCGCCGTTCTGCACCTTGAGCATGAACCCCCTCTGTTTCGCGGCCAGCCTTTCGAGGAGATTCCGCTCGCCGGAGTGGGCTCGTTGGTCATCGGCCGTCACAAGAGCGGCGAATCGGCGGGCGATCGCATCGACCTCGACGAGGATCTGCAGCAAATTTCGCGCTCGCATGTCTCGATCGAACGCCGCGGCCTTAGGTTCGTCGCAAAAGACACCAGCCGCAGCGGCGCGACTTTGAACGGCCAGCGCTTCGACGAGCGCGAGCTGGTTATAGGCGACCGGCTCATTGTCGGACCCTACAGTTTCGAATTCACCGGCCGCTCGCTGCGCAAGGTACGACCGCGCATCGGCGCAGAGATCACCGCATCCGGAGTCGGAGTGGACGCCGGCGGACGCGC
>JBILUI010000235.1:0-4495 GCA_044371145.1 Chthoniobacterales bacterium
GCGTGGACTTTGTCAATGCCATCCGCAATAGCGAGTACGTGATAGGCGGCAACAACTCGCAGGCCCTGCTGGACCGCATGATCAGAACGGCGGGCGTGGAAGGCAAGAACACCACCGACATGGTGGACATGCGCATCACGGGTGAGCTGTTCAAGGCCCCGTTCCCGGTGCAGGCCGCCTTTGGGGTGGACCTGCGCAGCGAGAAGATCTTCATCAAGTCGTCCACCGAGGCGTTCAACGCCGAGCTGATCGGCCGCGGCTCCCTGCTGACCGACGCCACGGGCAACACCACCAGCGCCTTTGCAGAGCTGGAGGCGCAGCCCCTGAAGCAGTTGACGGCCAACGTGGCAGTGCGCTGGGACAAGACCGGCAGCTACGAGGGCGCGTTCACACCCAAGGTGGGTCTGAAGTACGTGGTGTCGCCACAGTTGCTGGTGCGCGGCACCGTGGGTGAGGGCTTCCGGGCCCCGAACGTGGTGGAAACGCTGGGCAAGGGGGGCCTGACGGGCTTCTTCAACAGCTTCCGCGACGAGAAGCGCTGCGACACGGCCACGAAGATCCGCGACATCCTGGCCACGGGCAACGCCACTGACAAGCTGGACGGCAATGCGGCCTTTACCTCCGGGTGTTCCGTTTCAGTACCGGCGGCGGTGTCGTCCAACCCGAACCTGAAGCCCGAGCGTTCCACCAACAAGACTTTCGGCCTGGTGTTCGAGCCTTCCCGGCACTTCACGGTGTCTGCTGACTATTTCGAGATCGAGCGCAGGGACGAAATCGCCTACCAGGACCCGAACTTCCTGGTCACCAAGGAAGACGACCCGCTGTGGGCCAGCTTCGTGAGGCGCTCGCCGCTGACGCCGCAAGACCAATACTGGGCCCAGCGTGCGAACGAGTTGTCGCCGGGCGCCAATCTGGCCTGGCCGCGCGGCCAGTTGATCACCATCTTCCTGGGCTATGACAACCTGCTGAAGACGCGTGCCTCAGGCGTGGACGTGGAGATGAAGAGCCGCCACAAGTGGGATGACGTGGGCGATGTGACGCTGGGCTACAACGCCACGTACAACATCCGCGTGCAGGCCTGGGACACGGCCAAGGCTGACTACCTGCCCAACCTGGTGGGCCTGAACGGGTACCCGAGGCTGACCTCGACTTTCACTGCTTCTCTGCGTACCCAAGACTGGACCTTCGGCATGCGCTACACCTTCAAGTCGAAGCAGTCGCTGGCGGGCCAGTTCGACGGGGCCCAGTGGTCGCTCGAGAACTGCCCCAAGACCCGCCCCAACAAGGGTGACCTGCCGTGCTACATCGAAAGCGACGACAGCGTCGGCCTGAACATCGCCTACCGTGGCTTCAAGAATACGCAGCTGGCGCTGAACATCGCCAACCTGATGGACCAGGAAGCCCCAGTGAACCTGAAGAGCGGCTTCTCGCTGCGCACCTGGTCTTACAAGGTGGGCGTGACGCACAAGTTCTGACCCGCCAGTGAGCCCCTGTTGCGCTGGGCCAACAGGGGCGGGGCTTTTGCCTCTGAACGAGCCAGCCCATGAGCCGCAAGGCCCGCGGGCTCCGCACAATAGGGTATGGCCCGGCACGTTGCAGGGTCTGTCATGCGGGTGTCGCATGGGGATGGTAAGCCTCCTGTGTGCTGGCCCGTAGTGCCCATCCCCTTTACTAGAGGAGTGATCAAACATGTCTTTCAAGATGACCAAGGTGGGCTTCGCAGCCGCCACCCTCGTCAGCGGCCTGGCGGGCGTGACCGCCGATGCGTTCGCACAAGCTGACCAACGGATTGAAGTGACGGGCTCTGCCGTGCGCCGCGTGGATGCGGAAACGGCCTTGCCCGTGCAGGTCATCACGAAGCAGGAGATCGCGCGCACGGGCGTGACGAGCACTGAATCGCTGTTGAAGTCCATCAGTGCCCTGTCTTCTTCGGGGGCTACATCGAATGCCCAGGGAGCGGGACTCTCTACCTATGGCAATTCCACGTTGTCGCTTCGCGGTTTGGAGGCGGCACGTACGTTGGTGCTGGTGAACGGCCGGCGTCTGGCCACCTTCGCCTCGGGGTCCGCGGCTGTCAACGTCAACTCCATTCCCCTGGCAGCGATTGAGCGTGTGGAGATCCTCAAGGACGGGGCCTCCAGCATCTACGGCTCAGACGCCATGGCTGGCGTGGTCAACTTCATCCTGACGAAGTCGATGAGCGGCGTTGAGCTGGGCGCGTACGCCAGCCAACCCTCCGGCGACGGCGGCGGCGCTACGCAACGCGCCAGCATCACGGCGGGGTTCGGCGACGGCGGAAAGTTCAGGGGTGTGGTGTCTGCCACGCTGGAGAAGGAGTCCGCCCTTTTCGGCAAGGACCGTGATTTCACCCGTTCGGCCAACAACTTGCCCTTCTACTCCTCTGGCGCTACCGGGTCAGGCAATATCGAAGGTGCGGTCAAGCCAGGGGCCTACCCGAACGACCGTGTGGGCGTGTTCGGCACCTCCCCGGGTACTGGGTACGGCAACCCGCTGGCTGACCAGGGCAAGTGCGGGGACATCAACATGTTCCTCAACAACACCCGCACCAACAAGGTGTCTCCCACCCTGGGAGTGGGCGCACCGTTCTGCGCCTTCGACACGGGCCCCTTCGTGGGCCTGGTGCCCAAGCGCGAATTGAGCGCGTTCTCAGGAAACTTCAGCTACCAGCTCAACAAGAACAACGAACTCTTCGCGGACCTGCTGTACTCGGAAAGCGAAGTGCAGATGACGTACCAGACGCCTCCACTGCGGCGGGGCTTCGCGGCAGGCTCGAACCTGCGCCTGGAACGCGAGAAGGTGGACCCTTCGCTGATCATCTTCCCCAGCAACCCGAACTACAAGATCGCGGAAGATTACCTGCGCAAGTACGGCTACACGGCCCTGATCGGCCAGCCTCTGGCCATCACCGCGCGGGTGTTTGACTACGGCGGACGCCAGACGACAGACAACTCCAAGCAGACCCGCATCGTGCTCGGCTCACGCGGCACCGTGGCAGGCCAGGATTACGAAGTGGCCTACATGTCCAACGAGAACAAGCTGGCCGGCAAGTGGACCGGTGGTGTGTTCTCGGTGACGGACTACAACCGCATCATCAACGACCCCGCGAACAACTGGAACCCGTGGATTGCCGGCGGCGTGCAGACGGGCGCGTTGGCGGACAAGTTGAAGTCGGCCGCCTATGTCGGCCCATCGCTCGATGCATCGTCAAAGAACCATGGTCTTGACGGGCGCTTGTCGGGTGACCTCTTCAAGCTGCCAGGCGGCACGGCGCAGTATGCGGTGGGCCTGCAGACCCGCTCAGACAGCCTGGTGCGCGTGCCTGCCCCCATCCCGGGCGGCGGTGACATCGCTGGCGCTGGCGGTGCCGCATTTGCCATCGACAAGAGCCGCAACACCAAGGCCGCTTTCGGTGAACTGGTGATGCCTGTCATCAAGGGCCTGGAGACCACCGTTTCGCTGCGCACTGACAACTACAGCGACTTCGGCACCGCCAGCACCTACAAGGTCGGCGGCAGCTGGCGCCCGGCGTCCAATGTGCTGGTGCGTGCGTCGCACAACACCGGTTTCCGCGCTCCGACGCTGCCTGAACTGTGGCAGCCGCAGATCGTCGGCACCACCGAGCAGTTCGATGACCCCGCCACCGGCCAGGCCGACCTGCAGGTCAAGGGCGTGACCGGGGGCAACCCCAACCTCAAGCCCGAGAAGTCCAAGGCCAGCTCGCTGGGCATCGTGTTGTCCCCCACGAAGGATTTCTCTGTCGGTTTGGATTACTTCAAGATCCGCATCAACGACATCATCCAGACACCGGGGGCGCAAGAGGTGGTGTCCCGCTTCCGGGCGGGTGACCCTGCGTTCAAGGACCTGGTGACGCTGGCCGGCAATGACATCGATCAGGTCCGCACGGTGACGTCCAACCTGGGCAATGCCGACGTCGAGGGCGTTGACCTGTTCGCTGCCGTGCGCGCCAAGATGGGGCCGGGGCGTCTGGATGTCGGGTTGAACGGCACCTACATGATCCGTTTCGACCAGACCAGCCCGAGTGGCAGCATCTCCCGCAAAGTGGGCACCAACGTGGAGGCTGACGGCACCCCCGTGCTGGGCGCGGACGGTGGTGGCACGATCCTGCGCTGGAAGCACGCGCTGACTTTTGCCTACACGATGGGCAACTGGACGGGTGCACTGACGCAGAACTACAGCACACGCTACCGCGGTGGCAACGACCTCAATGGCAAACCCACTTATGTGGGCGCCTACTCGCTGTACGACGCGGTGGTGTCCTATCGGGGCGTGAAGAACCTGGCGTTGTCGGTGGGTGTGAAGAACCTGGCCAACGAGGTGCCTGATGTGTTCGTGCCTTCCAGCAACCAGTTCCAGTCGGGCTACGACGTCACGCAGTACGACCCGCGTGGCCGTACCGTGTTCCTGACGGCGAACTACAAGTTCTGAGGGGCCAACACTCCCCAGGGCTGCCATT
>JBILUI010000047.1:0-15893 GCA_044371145.1 Chthoniobacterales bacterium
CTGGGCCTTTGCGTAGGCGATACCAAGATCGCCATCGATGCCCATGACCTCCCCGGTCGAACGCATTTCCGGCCCGAGGGTAATGTCGATGCCGGGGAATTTGATGAACGGGAAGACCGCCTCCTTTACCGAGAAATGCTTGGGCACCACCTCTTCGGTGAATCGCAAATCCTTCAGCTTGTGACCGGCCATGACTTTCGCTGCCAGTTTGGCCAGCGGCACACCAATCGCCTTGCTCACGTAGGGAATAGTGCGCGAAGCACGGGGGTTCACTTCCAGCACGTAGACTGTCTCGTCCTTCACCGCGAACTGCACATTCATCAGACCCTTCACTTTCAACTCCTTGGCCATCGCTTTGGCTGCATGGCGCAATTCGGCCAGGACGCGTTCCGAAAGCGAAAAGCTGGGCACCACGCAGGCACTGTCCCCGCTATGCACGCCCGCCTCCTCGATATGCTCCATGACACCGCCAATCACAGTGTCCTCCCCGTCGCTCAGGCAATCGACATCGACCTCGGTCGCGTCTTCGAGAAACCGGTCAACCAAGACCGGCCGATCCGGGCTAGCCTTCACCGCGGTGCGGATGTAGCGGCGCAGGTCTTCCTGCGTGTAAACGATCTCCATGGCCCGGCCGCCCAGCACAAACGAAGGACGCACCAACACCGGATAGCCCACCTTCTCGGCCACAGCCAAAGCTTCCTCCTCGTTGGTCGCGGTTCCACCCTGCGTGGCCCGAAGTCCCAATCGGTCGAGCATGGCCGCGAAGTGCTTCCGGTCTTCCGCCATCTCGATGCTTTTCGGTGACGTGCCAATGATCGTCACCCCGTTGGCTTCCAACGCGGCGGCCAGGTTAAGCGGCGTCTGTCCGCCGAATTGGACGATGGCCGCATCGCACTTCTCCTTCTCGTAGATATTGAGCACATCTTCCAGCGTCAGCGGCTCGAAATACAATTTGTCACTCGTGTCGTAGTCGGTCGACACGGTTTCCGGATTCGAATTGACCATCACCGTCTCCCATCCCATTTCGCGGAACGCGAAAGCAGCATGCACACAGCAGTAATCGAACTCGATCCCCTGCCCAATCCGATTCGGACCGCCACCCAATATCATGACCCGCTTTTTGTCGTTGGGGCGCGTCTCGTCCTCTTCGCCGTAGGTCGAATAAAAATAAGGCGTGTACGCTTCGAATTCCGCCGCGCACGTGTCGACCAGTCGGTAGGTCGGCTCCACCCCGGCCGCCTTGCGAGCCTGACGCACCTCGGCTTCGCTGGATTTGGTCAGATGTGCGATCTGCCGGTCGGAAAAACCATGGCGCTTCATCCGGCGCCACGGAACTGAGGCAAGGTCCTTGGGGCATGAACTCTCTTCGGCGACGATCTTGGCCAGTCCATGCAGAAACCACGGATCAACCCCCGTGATTCCGTGGATTTTGTCCACACCCCATCCGGCGAGGAGCGCGTGGCGCAGGCTGAAAACACGTTCGGCGGATGGCACGCGGATTTTCTGCTCCAGGGCCGCTTCATCGAGCCGACCGTCCGGGCGTAGCGGTGGCTCGTCTTTGCCATCCGCCCCGAATCCGGCGCGCCCGGTTTCGAGTGACCGCAGCGCCTTCTGCATGGCCTCTTTGAAAGTCCGCCCAATAGCCATGGCCTCGCCCACGCTCTTCATCTGCGTGGTCAGCACCGGATCGGCCTTGGGGAATTTCTCGAAAGTAAAACGCGGCACTTTGACCACGCAGTAGTCGATGGTCGGTTCGAAACTCGCCGGCGTCTCGCGCGTGATGTCGTTGCGCAGCTCGTCCAGCGTGTAGCCCACGGCCAACTTCGCCGCGATTTTTGCGATCGGGAAACCCGTCGCTTTGGATGCCAAAGCGGACGAGCGCGAAACACGCGGGTTCATCTCGATGACCACCATGCGTCCTGTCTTCGGATCCGTGGCAAATTGGATGTTCGATCCGCCCGTCTCCACGCCGATGGCACGGATGACGGCGAAAGACGCATCGCGCATGGCTTGATATTCCTTGTCGGTCAGAGTCTGGATCGGCGCGACGGTGATCGAATCGCCCGTGTGGACCCCCATCGGGTCGAAGTTTTCAATCGAGCAAATGACCACGCAGTTGTCGGCCCGATCGCGCATCACCTCTATCTCGAACTCCTTCCATCCGAGCAGCGATTCCTCGACGAGAACCTCCTTCACCGGGGAGAGATCGAGCCCCCGCGCCACGATCTCCTCGAACTCTTCGCGATTGTAAGCGATCCCACCACCACTCCCGCCCAACGTGTAGGCGGGACGGATAATGATCGGATAGCGCCCGATCTGCGCGGCCACCGCCCGCGCCTCTTCCATGGTGTGGGCCACGTCGGACTGCGCCACATCCAGTCCGATCTCGAGCATGACTTTCTTGAAAATGAGCCGGTCTTCGCCGCGCTCGATGGCGTCGGCTTTGGCGCCGATGAGCTTAGTCCCCAGGCGCTCAAGCGCGCCGCTGCGATGCAGGGCCATGGCCGCGTTGAGCGCCGTCTGGCCTCCCAAAGTCGGCAGGACCGCATCGGGTTTCTCCTTTTCGATGATCTTTTCGATGACCTCCGGCGTGATCGGTTCGATGTAAGTCCGGTCGGCAAACTCCGGGTCCGTCATGATGGTTGCCGGGTTGGAGTTGACCAAAATGACGCGGTAACCCTCTTCGCGCAGCGCTTTGCACGCCTGCACCCCTGAGTAGTCGAATTCGCAGCCTTGGCCGATGACGATAGGGCCGGAGCCGATGATGAGGATGGACTTCAGCGAGGTGTCTTTCGGCATGGCGGGCAGCCCTCCTCTTTAGTTGGCCGAGCCCTCCGGCGCAATGCGCGGCTTGGCCCGGTAAATCGATTCTTGCCCCGCCCGCCACGGCACGCCGAAACTGGGAGCATGGTCGAAATTGAAGTCTACGCCCGCGGCTTGCGCGCGCCGGACAAGCTGCTGGGCCTGGATCTGGAACTGGGCGCCATCCCGGGCCTTCGTTACAAAGTTGACGGCCTCCACGACATCATCTTCCTCGAGTCCGACGACCCAACCATTTCCTTGGAGGAAATCGGGAGCATTTTCCGAAAGCTGGACTTGGAGGCGCGCTTCGTCGGCCAGACTCACTCCGTCGCCCAGTCCCAGACCGCGACGCAGGTCATTGGGCCTTAGTCCTGCGCAAAACCGAGCATGTCGCCCGCCCGCACCGCAGGTCACTGGTTGATTTCCTTCACCCGGTATCTCGGCGACCTCACCCTCCTCGCCGCGGAAACCCTGCGCGGGATTTTCCACGGACAAGTCCGAATGCGTTTGGTTGTTCAGCAGATCTACGAAATCGGCTACCGCTCGCAACTCGTTGTCCTCATCACTGGCGCCTTCACCGGCGCGGTCTTCGCCACGCAGACCTTCTTCCAATTTCACCGGTTGCAAATGGACACCGCCGTCGGCCCGGTGGTCAGTGTCTCCATGTTCCGCGAACTGGGCCCCGTGCTCTGCGGACTCATGGTCGCCGGACGTGTCGGCGCAGCCATGTCGGCCGAACTCGGCACCATGAAGGTCACCGAGCAGATCGACGCCCTGCGCGCCCTCGGCGTGCACCCGATCGACTACCTTGTTATCCCGCGCTTCATCGCCATGCTCATCTCCATGCCGCTCCTCACCATGGAGTGCATCGCCATCGGTATTGTCGCCGCCTATGTCGTGACCACGCAGGTCCTTGGGGTTTCCGAGGTCTACTACCTCGATAACATGCTCTACTTCACTGGCAGCCGCGATGTGGCCATGGGGCTGATCAAAGGCATGGTGTTCGGCATCCTGATCGTCTTCGTCAGCTGTCATCAGGGCCTCAATGCCCGAGAAGGCGCCGTGGGCGTCGGGCGGGCCACGACCGAGGCTGTCGTCGTCGGATCCCTCTTCCTGCTCGTGGTGAATTTCTTTCTCACCATGACGCTCAACATCTTTTTCCCCGCCGGCAAGTGAGCCAGCACTTCCACCGCAAGGAGACCATCGCGGTCGAAAGTCTCGTCCAGACCATCGGCGGACAGGAAATCCTCCGCGGCTTCAGCCTGAAGGTCTACGAGGGCGAGACACTTGTGCTCCTCGGACGCAGCGGCGGCGGCAAAAGCGTTTTTCTCCGCCATCTCATCGGACTGATGAAACCCGTTGCCGGCACCATCGCCTACGAAGGCAGAGACATCGCCGTGCTCGAGGAGCGCGAACTTGCCCCGGTCCGGCGCTCCATGGGCATTCTTTTCCAGAACGGCGCGCTCTTCGACTCGATGAGCGTGGGCGATAATGTCGCCTTTCCCCTGCGCGAGCACGGGGAGACGGACGAGAAACTCATCGCGGAGAAGGTCCGCAAGGCCCTAGCCATGGTCGATCTCTCGGGGCAGGAGAACAAAATGCCGGTCAACCTCAGCGGCGGCATGCGCAAACGCGTCGCCCTGGCCCGAGCCCTGATCAGCGAACCCCGTTGCATGCTTTACGACGAACCCACCGCCGGCCTCGACCCCATCGTGGCCGATAGTATCGACGTGCTCATCCGCCGTTTGCAGCGTAAGCTTGGAGTCACTTCCATCGTTGTCACCCACGATATGAAAAGCGCTTTCGCCATCGCCGACCACATCGCGCTCCTCCATCAGGGGCAATGCTATTTTTACGGAACGTGCGACCAGTTGCGCGAGTCGACCGATCCGGTCATTCGCGACTTTGTCGAAGGACGCTCCCACGAAGTTCCCTGAACCCATGTATAACCGAGATCCGCGCACCGAAACAAAAGTCGGCCTCTTCGTCCTTTTCGGACTCGCTGTGGTTGCCTTGACCGTTGTCTATTTCGGCCGCCTCGGCCAAGGACTGCAAAAGTTTTACGATCTCGAGGTCGATTTTCCCAACGCCAGCGGCCTTCTCGCCGGATCGGACGTCCTGCTCGGCGGCGCGCGCATCGGCTACGTGGCCACACCCCCTCGCGTTCTTCCGGCCATGCAGGGAGTAGCCGTCGAATTGAAGATCAACGAAGAGGTCACCCTGCCCGTCATGTCGAAATTTATCATCGGAAGCTCCGGACTTCTCGGCAACCGTTTCATTGACGTGATCGTCGATCCCAAGGCGAACCTCGAAGATATGCTCAAGCCCGGCGCCAAAATCCAAGGCGTGCGGGAAAGCGGCATGGAAGACCTGACCCGCAACGCCAGCGAAGTCATGGCCGACGTCCGCCAAGCCGTCGGCACGCTCAACAAAACCCTCGACCGCCTCGACTCAACCGCCATGAGCCAGGAATCCCTGGAGGATTTGCGCGAGACCATCGCCAACCTCAAGAAGGGCAGCGCGGGGTTCACCGAGATCGGCAAGGCGGCGGACAATCTCGAAGCCGCCGCTTCCGACGCCCGCAAATTGATGTCCTCCGCCCGCAGCGGCAGCGGCCCCCTGCCCATGCTGCTCAACGACAAGCAAGCCGCGGGCGATTTGCGTGCCATCCTCTCCAATGTCCGCCGTCACGGCGTCCTCTGGTACAAGGACTCCTACAAAACGGGAACCGGTCAACCCTCCCGCTGATCAGGGCGGCGCCTCGAGCCGAGTGCGCGGCAAAGGGAGGACCTCGTCGTTGACGTAATGCACGATGCGCAAATCTTCCGTCTCTCGCAGCACGGACGAGAAGCGGAATAATTCCTCGAAAACGGGAAACTTCCGATCGCCAGACACTTTGCGTTTTACTTCCGTCAAATAGAGATCGCGGCAGTAAGGCAGCGCGATCCGGTAAATCTCCGATCCACCGACGACGAAAATCTCACCCTGGGTGCGGGCAGTCTGCAACCCGCTCAAATCCCGAATGACCTCGATCCCCGGAATGACCAGCCCGTTGTTCCGACTCATCACAACGGTCACGCGGCCCGGCAGCGGCTTGCCGATCGAGTCGTAGGTGACCCGCCCCATCAACAACGTCCCTCCTATCGTGAGCTCCTTGAACCAACGCAAGTCCTCGGGCAAGTGCCACGGGATTTTCCCATCAGCGCCGATGACGCGATTGGTTGCCATGGCGGCGACCGCGATCATACCGCGACGGGCGCCTTGATCGCCGGGTGCGGGTCGTAACCCTCGAGGGTGAAGTCTTCGAAAACAAACTCCTCCAGCTGCTTACGCGCCGGGTTAAGCCGCATGCGTGGCAATGGACGAGGTTCGCGCGACAGTTGTTCGCGGACCTGCTCCATATGGTTCGAGTAAATGTGCAAATCTCCGAAGGTGTGGACAAAATCTCCCGGCTTGAGTCCCGTCACCTGCGCCACCATGAGCGTGAGCAAAGCGTAGGAAGCGATGTTGAAGGGCACACCAAGGAAAAGATCCGCGCTGCGCTGGAAGAGTTGGCAGCTCAATTCCCCGTCAGCCACATAAAACTGGAACAGCGCATGGCAAGCCGGCAAAGCCATGCGCGGAAGATCGGACGGATTCCACGCCGAGACGATGATGCGGCGGCTGTCCGGTTGCTCGCGAATCAACCGCACCGCCTCCGCGATCTGGTCGAACGACCCGCCATTCGCATTGGGCCAGCTGCGCCATTGGTAACCGTAGATCGGCCCGAGCTCGCCATTTTCATCGGCCCATTCGTCCCAGATGGTGACTCCATGGTCGCGCAGATATTTGACATTCGTCTCGCCCCGCAAAAACCAGAGCAATTCGTGGATGATCGAGCGCAAATGCAGCTTCTTGGTGGTGACCACGGGAAAAGTCTCCCGCAGGTCGAAACGGGCCTGTGCCCCGAACACCCCGATCGTCCCGGTGCCGGTCCGGTCGGTCCGCGGCTTCCCGCCTTCCAGAACCAGCTTGAGCAATCGGTGATATTCCTGCACGGCGCGGAAAACTAGCCGCCGACGCGGACTTTGGCCAACCCGGAAACACGCCGCATTTGCCGCCGCGCCGCGTCCCAGCTACCATCCGCGACCGTGGAACTCTTCGTCTTGGGCAGCGGTAGCAGCGGGAACACAGCCGTTCTGCGCTCCGCGGGAACCACCGTGATGATCGACGCCGGACTGGGCTCCCGCAAAACCCTCGCCCGCCTCGATGCCGCCGGAATCGCCCTTGACGAAATCGAGGCCATTCTCCTCACCCACGAGCACGGCGATCATGCCCGCGGCCTGCCCGCCCTCATCGGCAAGATGCAGTGCCCGGTCTATGCGACCCGCCTCACCGCCGAGGAGGTGCGCTCGCAGGATCCGCGCAATGAATCCGCCGCATGGCGCATTTTTGCCTCCGGTAGCACTTTCAGCGTGGGGGCGTTCGAAGTTACGGCCTTTTCTGTGCCTCATGACGCGGCCGACCCGGTGGGCTTCACCATTCGTGCGGCAGAGGCATCGCTCGCGGTTCTCACTGACCTTGGACACGTCAATCACTCGGTGATCCACCACGTTACGGGGGTCAACTGCCTCTTCATAGAGGCCAACCACGACGAGGATTTGCTCCAGCGCGACACCAAACGCCCGCTTTCCATCAAGCAACGTATCCGCTCGCCGCACGGACATCTTTCAAACGCGAGTGCCGCCGACCTCGCGGCGCGCTCGGCGACCGACGCCCTGCGCCGCGTGGTCTTGGGGCACTTGAGCCGGGATTGCAACGAGCCCGACCTCGCCGTGTCCGTCGTGCGCGCAGCCTTGGCCGCCTTTGCCGACGTCGAAGTGCTGGCCGCCCGCGAGGACGAGACGCTCTTCGTGCGCGGCTTTGCCCTCGCTGTCTAGGAGCGCTGCTTGAGCACGTCTCGGATTTCGCCGAGCAATTTCTCCTGCGCCGTCGGCTCCGCGGCGGCCGGTTTCGCGGCTTCCTCGCGTTTCAGGGTGTTGATCGCTTTGACCAAAAGAAAGATGGCCCAGGCAATGATCAGAAATTGGATCACGATGGTGATGAAATTTCCGTAATTGAGCGTCGCGGCCCCTGCTTCCTGCGCTGCCGCCAGCGTGGCGTAGCTTTTGCCGTCGAGGCTGATGAAGTGTTGGCTGAAGTCGACCTTGCCGAGGAGCAGACTGATCAGCGGCATGATGAGGTCGTCGACGACCGATGTGACGATTTTTCCGAACGCAGCACCGATCACCACGCCCACGGCGAGGTCGATGGCATTTCCTTTGGCGATAAATGTTTTGAACTCTTGAAGCATAGTCGTGCAGTTTGTCCGCAACCTTCCGACCCAGACCAGCCGAAATTCCCGTGAAACTTACCGCCGTAATTATCTTCCTTCTTTCCGCCGCCCTGCAGGCCGCCGAACCCCTCCGCGTCGGCATGGAACTTTCCTACCCTCCTTTTGAAAGCATCGGACCCGACGGTCAACCGCAAGGTGTCAGCGTCGAGATGGCCCGCGCCCTTGCCGCCGAACTCGGCCGCCCGCTCGAAATCGAAAACATTCCCTTCACCGGACTGATCCCGGCCCTTAAATCGGGCAAGATTGACCTCATCATTTCCTCCATGACCGCCACACCCGAGCGCGCCAAGGCGGTGGCATTCTCCGATCCCTACCTCACCACAGGCCTCGGAGCGCTTGTTCCTGCGTCTTCGAAAACGACCGGGCTAGGCGACATCGACCAACCCGGAAACACCGTTGTTGTGCGCCAAGGCACCACCGGCGAAGTCTTCGCGCGGAAAAATCTGAACAATGCCCGCCTTCTCACCCTGGACAAAGAAAGTGCCTGCGTGGTCGAAGTGGTCCAAGGCAAAGCCGCCGCCTTCATCTACGACCAGATGTCCGTGTTTCAGAACAACAAGCGCAACCCGGAGACCACCCGCGCCCTCCTCGCACCACTGCAGACCGAATCTTGGGCCATTGCCTTGCGACCGGACGATTCCGCTCTTCTCGCGGACGTAAATGCGTTCCTCGCCAAATACCGAGCCGCCGGCGGCTTCGACAAGCTATCCGACCGCTTCCTCGCCAAGGAAAAAGCAGCCTTTGCGGCGCAAGGCATACCTTTCTTTTTCTAGCCAGCCACCTGCACCCATGCTCGATCGCACCGTCCCGGTGCGATAATCCCGCTGCAAATCGCGCCGGGACGCCACGATCCACCTGATTGTGAAGTTTTACCGTTTTACCAGCACGGCTGCTCCGCGCGTCGGTAGCGCGACTTTGAGACTGCCCGCTCCAGCCTCGCCAGCCACTTTGCCGGAGAGGCGATCCTCCCACAGGCCACCTACCGGAAGCACCGCTTCCTGCGCTTCCTCCGAATTGTTCAGCACCACAATGACTTCCTCACCGTCGAGCGCACGCTTGAATCCGTAAAGCTGCTTGTCGTCATCGACGAGCACCGTCTCGAAGCTTCCCGTGCGCAGTGCGGGCAATTCATTGCGCAAAGCGATGAGCTTTTTATAGTGCGCCAAAAGCCCGCGGTTCACTTCGACTTTGTCTCCGTTTTTCTTCACCGAGCCGTCCGGCAGCGTGGCCTCGTCCTCGTAGACCATGTCTTCCCATACCATGGGCTTGCGGCAATCCGGATCGTTCGCCCCCCACATCCCCACCTCGTCGCCGTAGTAGATCATCGGCGCGCCGACGTAGGTCATCTGCAGAACGGCAAAAAGTTTTTGCGACTCCAGTTCCTTCTCCGTCGGCTTGCGCGGATCGTATTTACCATTCTCAACCTTGGAAAAACCGAAATAAGCCTGCCAGTTGCTCGACTCTTCGTTGTCGCGATTGACGATGTGGGACCCGATCCGATCCGTGTCGTGGCTGCCGAAAAGATTTTGCTGCACCTCGGCTACCCCCGTCGGGAACGCCTCGCGCAGCTCGCGCAATCTCCGGTCGAACTCGCTCGTCTTGATCCGCATTTTGTCATCGGCGAAATAATCCGAGCAGGCAAACGCAAAGTTGTAGTTCATCACCGCATCGAATTCGTCCCCCTCCAGATACGGGGTCAACGCGGGGACCGGATCGATCAACTCCGCGGTGACGTAGGCCTCGGGATTTGCCTCTTTCACCACCTTGCGCCACTTCTTCCAAAATGGATGCCCGACACAAAAAGCCACATCGAGGCGCCAACCATCGATGCCGTCGGACGGATCCCCGTCGCCGTCCGGATCCATCCATCGCCGGGTCGACGCGAAAATGTAGTCGCGCGGACCCGCCACGATCCCCTCCTCGTCCTCGCGAAACTCCGGCAATGTGTGGTGTCCGAACCACCCCTCGTAGTCGAACTTTGCGCCGGTCTTTTCGTCCCGCCAAGAGTTGACCATGAACCAATCGGCATACGGAGAGTCCTGCTGCTTTTCTCTCACGTCTTTGAATGGCCAACTCGTCCAGCCCATGTGGTTGAAGACGCCGTCGAAGATGACGCGAATGCCGCGCGCGTGGGCTTCTTTGATCAGCTTGAGCGCAAGCTTGTCGGCCGATGTCCAAACCCAGGTCGACGGATCGCCGGGTGTTTCCTTCGCCATCATTTCGCGGTCGCCCTCCGGATCCGGCCCGAAGTTCGGGTCAATATGGTGGTAGCTCAACCCATCATATTTGTGAGACGAGGGTGAATCGAAGACCGGATTCAGGTAAATCGCGTTGATCCCTAGATCCTGCAGGTAACCGAGCTTGTCGATAATGCCCTGGATGTCTCCCCCATAACGTCGCCGTTGGATCAGCGCGTGGAAGGGCCAACGGTCCGACTTTTCCCACGGCTGGCGCTTATACCAATCGGATGTCCACGGATGGATCTGCCAGTCCGCATCCGGCTCGTGCGGATACGCCGCCTCGATGTCCGCTTTCTTGGGTTCGTTTGATAAGTCGCCATTCCGAAAGCGCTCGGGAAAAATCTGATACCAGACCGCATGCTTGGCCCACTGGGGCACGAACTCGGCGGTTTCTTCGGCTCCCTCCGCTGGGAACGTTGTCGCCGTAGTGGCTATCATCGAGACGAAGAGAAAGAGTAACCGCATCATCCCGGGTCAGCTCTACAGCTTCCGCACCGCTTCGAGAATGGCCTCAGTGCTGATCCCAAGTGTTTTCAGCACTGTTCCGCCCGGAGCACTCAGTCCAAAGCGGTCGAGACCGATCACGGCGCCACGCGGCCCGACGAATTCGTACCAAGGTTGAGTCACCCCAGCCTCGATGGAAATGCGACGTTCGCACGCGGGCGGCAGAACCTCGTCGCGATAGGATTGCGCCTGCCGCTTGAAGCGCTCGAAACAAGGCAACGAAACCACCCGCACTCCGGCACCGAGCTTGCCCGCGGCTTCCATCGCCCACTGCAACTCGCTACCCGTGGCGAGGAGGATGAGATCCAACTTGGCGGACTCTTTGCGCGCAATGTAACCGCCACGGAAGACGCCTTCGCGCGCCATCGATTCCGGAATTTCCCGCAGGGTCGGCAAATTCTGGCGACTCAAAGCCAACAATGTGGGTCCGTCCGTCCGCTCGAAGGCTGCCGCGAAGGCGCCCGCCGTCTCCGCCGGGTCGGCCGGACGAATCACGTCCAGATTCGGAATAGCCCGCAGCGCGGCCACCGCCTCGACCGGTTGGTGCGTCGGACCGTCCTCGCCTACGCCCACAGAATCGTGGGTGAAAATGTAGACGACGGGCAGATGGGAAAGCGCGGCCACGCGAATGGACGGGCGGGAGTAGTCCGAGAAGACGAGGAAGGTCGCGCCGCTCGCACGGAAGATTCCGTCGTAGGCCATGCCGTTGAGAATCCCGGCCATGCCGTGCTCGCGGATTCCGAAGCGGATGTTGCGTCCAGCGTGGTTGCGGGCGTCGAAATCGCCGCCGTCTTTGATGTAATTGAGTGTCGAGCCGTGCAAGTCGGCGCTGCCGCTGATAACCAGAGGCATGGCCTTGGCCACGTGCTGCAGCACTTCGCTGCCCGCTTTGCGCGTTGCCACATCGGGCCCATCGGCGGGGTAATCCGGGATGCACTTGAGAAGCTCGGGAGTTTTTTTGGCCAACGCATCCTCCAACTCCGTGGCCAAGTCGCGGTTGGCTGCGCTCCATGCATCGAACCGCGTCTTCCATTGCGTGTAAGCCGACTCCAATTCGGCCGCGTGGCGCGCGAAATATTCGGTCACCTCCGGAGAGACATGAAACTTCTCTTCCGGCAACCCAAGGCCCTTCCGCGCCGCCTCGGCGAAGGCAACTCCACCCTCCCCGTGCGCCTTGCTCGTGCCTGCCACCTCGGGAATACCTTTTCCGATCAGCGTCTTGGCAATGATCAGCTGCGGCTTGCCCTCGGCCGCTTTGGCTTTTTCGTAAGCTCCGAGGAATTCCTCCATGTTCTGACCATCCACTTCCTGCACCCCCCAACCGTAGGACTTGAAGCGCGCCCCCGTGTCCTCGCTCTGCGTGAAGAGCGCCATGGCGTCCAACGTCACGTCGTTCGAGTCATAGATAAGAATGAGATTGTCCAGTTGAAGGTGACTGGCCAGCGAACAGGCCTCGCTCGCCACCCCTTCCTGCAGACATCCATCGCCGGCTAGACAGACCACCTTGTGGTCGAAGATGGAGTGCTCGGCCGTGTTGAAACGCGCCGCGCTCATCATCCCCGAAATGGCAAAGCCCACCGCATTGGCCACACCTTGTCCGAGCGGACCGGTCGTTGCTTCCACCCCCGGCGTTTCCGCGAATTCCGGATGCCCCGGGGTGATGCTGTGCAGTTGGCGGAACTTCTTCAGCTGGTCCAGCGGGAAGTCGTAGCCCGCGAGATGCAGCCAGCCGTAAAGAAACATGCTCCCGTGGCCCGCGGAGAGAATGAATCGGTCGCGGTTCAGCCAGCGCGGCTCCTTCGGATTGTAGCGCAGCGCGGCGCCGAAAAGAACGGCCCCGATTTCCGCGCAGCCGAGCGGCAACCCGAGGTGACCGGATTTGCAGGCGGCGACGGCATCGATGGCGAGGCCGCGGGCGTCGCGCGCGGCCAGAGTGAGAACTTCGCGGGGCAAGGACATACCCCGTCTTTTTCGCCGCGCACCCCCGCGCACGGCAAGCAAACTCTGGGAATTCTGATGCACACCAAGCCCTTTTGCGCCAAACTCCTCCGCCGGAAAATGAACCAAGCAACCATCCGCATCCCCGCGACCAGCGCCAATCTCGGCCCGGGTTTCGATTGCCTCGGTGTCGCCCTCGATCTGCACAACCGCGTCAGCGTGGCACGCGGGGGAACGGGGCAACCCGATCCCATGGTCATGGAGGCCGCCGCGGCCTACTTCCGTCATTCAGGACGAGAGGGATTTGATTTCGCATGGTCGATCGAAGGCGATATCCCCCGTTCGCGCGGTCTGGGCAGCAGCGTGGCGGTGCGACTCGGCATCTTGCACGGACTCAACGAAATCGACGGGCGTCCGCTGGATGGCGGCACTCTCTACCGGATCTGCGCCGATCTCGAGGGGCACCCGGACAATGCCGCTCCCGCTGCCTTCGGCGGATTTACCGCTGCGCGGCCGGACGGGATTTACTTCCGTTGCGACATCGCCCCGGAGTTGCGCTTTGTCCTTCTCATCCCCGATCACGAGATCGATACCGATTCTTCCCGCGGCGTGCTTCCTGCCGAGATCAACCGCGCCGATGCCGTCCGCTCCGTCGCCCACGCGGCTCTCATCACCGCGGCTTTTGCTTCGCGTGACTACCACCTTCTCCGCGGTTCCATGCGCGACTGGCTGCACGAACCCTACCGAGAGAAAACCAATTCACACCTTCGCCCCGCAGTCGAAGCGGGGATTGGCGCCGGCGCCCTCGGCGGCTATCTCAGCGGCTCCGGATCCGCCGTCTGCTGCATCGCTTTGGAGAATGCCGAACGAATCGCCGAGGCGATGCGGACGGTCTTGCCCGCCGCCCGCACCATGATTCTCGGCGCCGACAACACGGGCGTCCGCGTCGTGAACTGATGCGCGTCGTCCTCGAGCGCTTCGAACGCTATGCGGTCGACGTTATACTCGAGCGCAAAGAAGGCGGCCGCGCCAACGCTCTCAAATTTGTCCTTGGGCTGTTTGCTGTCGCCTACGAGCGTGCCGTGCAAACGCGCCTGGCCCTTTATCGTAAACGCGTCTTCCGTGCGCAGGAAATTGGTTGTCCCGTGATCAGCATCGGCAATCTTACCGTCGGAGGAACGGGCAAAACGCCCGTGGCCGAGATGCTCGCCCGCGAACTGCAAAATCGCGGACGCCGCGTCGCCATCCTCAGCCGCGGATACAAAAGCGTGCCCCGCCCCTTTGTCCAACGCCTGCGAAACCGCATCTTCAAGCACCTCGATCTTTTTCCGCCGCGTATCGTCTCGGACGGCACCCGCGTCCTGCTCGATTCCCGCCGGGCCGGTGACGAGCCGCACATGCTGGCCAAAAACCTCCCCGGCGTCTGTGTTCTCGTCGACAAAGACCGCGTCAAAAGCGGATTGCACGCACTCCGACACTTCGACAGCGATGTCCTTCTGCTTGATGACGGCTTGCAATACCAGCGCCTGCGCCACCGGCTCGACGTCGTCCTTGTCGATCGCCAGTCTCCTTTCGGCAACGAGCGCCTCCTACCCCGCGGCACTTTACGCGAACCACCGGTCAATCTCCGCCGCGCCTCGTACATCATCGTGACGAAAAGCGAACGCGAACCGGACACCGCATTGCTTTCACGCCTCCGCAAACTCAACCCCACCGCAGCCATCATCGAGTGCGACCACGCGCCGCGCCATTGGCAGGATCTGCGCACCGGAGAAAAATTCCCGCTCGATCATTTGAAGGGCCGCCACGTCGGCGCGATGAGCGGAATCGCGAGGCCGGAAAGCTTCGAGGAAGGTGTCCGTCGTCTCGGCGCCAACGTCGAAATCACCAAGTCATTCGCCGACCACCACCGCTTCACCAAAAAGGAAATTCTCCGCTTCCTCGAATGGTGCGACCGCCGTTCCCTCGACGCCCTTGTCACCACGGAGAAAGACGCCGTGCGCTTCCCTGAGATCGACAACCCTCAGGTGCCGATGCTCTTTCTCCGCGTGGAGATTGAAATTCTCCGCGGACACGAGCACTGGGAAGATCTGATCGAGCGCGCAGCCGGGCGGTTCAGATCCGCTGGTGCCAGACGTAGCGTTGCAGCAGCACTTTGATCGTCGCGGTCAGCGGCACGGCCAGCAGCGCACCGAGCAATCCCCCGAGCACGAGACTCCACAGAAGCACCGAGAGGATGACGGTGAACGGCGCAAGGCTCACCGAACCTCCGACGATTCGCGGTGAAATGAAAAATCCCTCGAGATTGTTCATGCCGATGAAGATGGCTGTGACGATAAGCGGATGCGTCCAGTCCCCGAATTGCGCCGCGGCGATGAGCACCGCCGGTATCCAGCACAGCAGCATCCCGAGGTAGGGAATCATGGCCAGAATGGCCACAGCCAGACCGATGAGCAGGG
Organism: Chthoniobacterales bacterium; assembly: GCA_044371145.1. Lineage (GTDB taxonomy): Bacteria > Verrucomicrobiota > Verrucomicrobiia > Chthoniobacterales > JACTMZ01 > JACTMZ01. The sequence goes on from JBILUI010000047.1 coordinate 15,318, forward strand.
CGAAGTTCAGCCCCATGACAAGCAGAGCCACCCCGATGAGCGCACCATCGATGATACTGACCAGAAACTGCCCACGAAAATAGCGGATGAGGTAGCTGTTGATCTCCTCGACGAGCGAGGCGATTTCATTCTTCAGCGGCGATTCGGGCAGCGGGATGTATTTGCGCCAATCGCGCGCCAAACTGTCGGCATCGTTCAAAAAGAAAAAGAGAAACAGAGGCACGAGAAGCAGACTCACCGCGACACCGGCCACACCGAGCACACCGCCGAGACTTTGCTGTAGGAACCTTCCTGCCGCCGCGAGAAAATCCGGAACACTCTCCTGCACCCACTCGACCAAGCGCTGGATGTAGCCGCCTGCCATGGCCCATACCTCATCGCGCATCGTCCTTTCCGCTTCGACCGCTGCCGTTGGCTCGAAGCGGCTCTGCAGGCCACGCAACCACTCAAGACTCCCGAGCAGCAGCTTCTCGCCGCGCGCCGTATATTCGGGCAACGAGGAACCGACCTCCACGGCTTGGTGCGAAATAGCCGGCGCCACCCAAAGCACAATCCCGGCAATACCCGTGGCCAAAA
>JBILUI010000237.1:0-4414 GCA_044371145.1 Chthoniobacterales bacterium
TTGGCGGCGATGGAGTCCTCCGCGCAGGTGCTCGGCCGTTTGCTGGACCACCGGCTGCACTGCTGGACGTTGGGCATCGAAGAGTAGTCGCTGAGCCCTTTTCACTGCCATGTCGATAGAGCTTTTCACTTCAGCGGATCTGCAAGCTGCCAGGGAGGCGCTGAAAAGCGGCACCGGCCAAGGGGTGCGGATTGCGATTCTGGACTCCGGCGTCAACACGGAGCACCAGGCCTTGAAGGGGCTGCAGCTTTCGGATGATGTGATGTTTGCTCCAGACGGGCCTTTTCTGAAAACGCTTCCCGGGCAGGGTGATGCCATCGGGCACGGAACGGCGATTGCCTGGCTCATTCACGACATCGCTCCGGCGGCTGAGGTGGGCAGCTTTCGGGTGCTTGACGGCGGTCTGCGCTCACGTTCGACCGTGGTCTGGGAGGCGGCACGCTTGGCCATACGGCGCGGTTATCACATCCTGAACTGCAGCTTTGGCTGCCCCGGTGAGGCGCGTCTCGTTATGCCCTTCAAAGAATGGACCGATGAAGCCTATCTGGCTCGGGTCCATGTGGTGGCGGCCTGCAACAATGACGATGCAAGTTTCCGAGAGTGGCCAGGCTGGTTTCCCTCGGTCATCACGGTAAATCTCGCGTCCATAGCGGACGACGAGTGGCTGCACCGGTGCAGTGGGATGGTCGAGTTTGCCGCCAACGGGCATGATGTTGAGCTGCCGTGGCTGGAGGGTTGGAAGCGGGTGACAGGCAGCAGTTTTGCCGCGCCCCGAGTGACGGCAGTGCTCGCGAAATTGCTCAGCCTGCGGCCGCAAATGAGCGTGGAAGAAGCCAAGGAGCTGCTTCGCCGACTGGCCGCTGAGGCGGGCTGAGGAGCTGAGTCAAGCGGCCCGGGTGCGAATGGCGCGGGCGAGATAGCGCAGCCACTCGGGATGCTCTTTGAGCGTGGCAGCCAGCGCGGCGCGTTCTGCTGGATCGGCTTTTCCAGACGCAAAGGCATCAAGACGCGCGGCCAGTTCAGTCGGCGGATCGCCTGCGTCATGGCCTTCGATCTCCGGTGCCATGCGGCGAAGAAACTGAGTGAGGATGGCGAGGTCGTGTTCGGTATTCATGATCGTGTCAGTAGGGGTTCAATGGCCGGATGCAGGTAAGGGAGGGAACTTGCGCAAAAAATTCGTTTTTACTGACTCGGCCCAAGGATGGCCTCCGCGCCCTCGCCACACGCCTCAAGCAAGTCCTGCCAAGTGATCTGGAGCGTCGGCTCCCGCTCGGCCAGGTAGGCCAGGGTTTGATCACGAATGGCTTCAAGCGCCTCCTGCTTTTTTCGGGAGATGGTGCCCTCATGGCAGCCGCCCCACACGGCGCAAAGATCACGCTGCTTGATGTCTTGCAGGAGCGACAGCCGCATGATAAGCAAGGCCTCGGCATCCACCTGGGCCAGAGCGTGCAGGAGGGCGTCACGCAGCAACTCTGCCAGGGGCGTTTCCTGGGTGTTCGCCGCCTCGGTCTCAGCCAGCCGATCCAAGATGTCGGTTCCGCCTTGGCTGTCATCGTCTGTTCGATTGAAACTGCTGGCGGGAATCATGCGGCGGTGCTTGCGCAAGTATTCCAGCCAGACATTGGACGCCATGGTGCGGACGAAGCCCTGCAAGGGGCCGCTGCCCGTGTAGGCGGCCAGCTTTTTCCCGGCCCAGAGCTTCTCCATCACCAGACCGACCACTTCATCGGCATCTGCATTCGTGGCCCCTTGGTGCCGCAGGCGGCTGAGGATGGCGGGTTTGAGTTCCGCGTCAAAACGTAACCACGCCTGCGCATCGCCATCCAGCAAATCCTGGGCAAACTCGAAATCCGCACTGTGAAACGCGGGCGGGTCGGGTGTCGTGGATGAAGGTGTCATAGGGATGGGAAGAGGTTGGAGAACGTGGATTTGAGGGGAGGTGAATACTTTTTCAACATTCTGCGCAAGTTCGCAGGGCGACCCGCATCCCCCCAACATGAAGGTACTCAGTCAGTCCTTCAAAACACAAATTCAAACTCCATCCAAACGACAATGAAAGCAACACTCATCCACCTCACCCAATCCACTCAACGCCTGGGAACAGGCATCCTGGCCTTGGCTCTTCTTGCTGTCTCGGCCCCAGGCACAGCCAAGGCTCAAGCGCCCGATTTTTCCCCGGCAGCGCGCGCCACACGCCCCACCCTGGTGGTGCTCATCCACGGGGGCACGGCCCGCCCGGACGCCTCGCCGCTGCCCTTCGAGCCCAAGGGAACGGACAAACGCCCGGGTACCACGGGTTATTCGCGGTTCTACTTCGACTTTCCCTTTGTCTCCCGGCTGCTGGGCAACAACACCGAGTTGTTCACATTGCCAGGCGGTGCCGCCGGGAGCTTGACGCAGTCCACTTGGAAAATGCGCTTTGAAAACAACAACATCGCCCACCAATTTGCCTTTGCGCAAAATCCGCTGCCGCTGCAAGGCAGGTTTGGTGGCAATGCGGTTGGATTGGTCCGCTCAAACGGTTCCCAAGCACTGGGACGTCAGGCCAAAGAAGTGCTCGATGAGATTCGCAGCCTCTATGACCGTTTCCAAACCTTCTCAGGCCGCCGCCCCTACGTGGTGCTGATGGGACACAGCAAAGGCGGCCTGATTGCCCGCTATTTGATGAGTATTCCGAATGGGTCCGTCGCCGGGCACACGCTCACTCCTGCCGACCGCGCCTTTCTGGTCTTTTTGCGTGATCAAACCAAGTTCTGTGTTACCATTGGCTCACCTCATACCGGCAGCCCGCTGGCGGACTATGCGGATGACTTGCGGTCCAGCTCGGTGGCTTCATTGGAAGGCCTCGTGAACGGCGTCTGGAACGCGACCCGCGCTGCGGCATCCATCGTCAGAGTCAACCTGCCCGCGACGCCTCCCATCAATGTGAAGGCCGGGGTGCGTGACCTGCTTGGCTCAGAACACGACCTCGGAAACCTGACCAGCCAGTTTTGGAACACGATGAACAACGGAGCGTTGCATCCCTCACGCATGGTGCGTAGCAACAATGGCGGACGGGTTCCCTTCTATCTCTATGGTGGCCGCGCTCCGGGCGATGTGTTCTACAGCCTCCAGCGCTTTGACGGCCTGGGAGGACCTGCGGCTGAGGTCGTCCTCAACAACAACCATCCCGAGCATGTCGGTGTGATGATGACCACCGCATTGATCGGCCTGGACTACGGTTTGCACAATGCAGTGAATGGTGACTGGGGCCGCATCCGCACCCTCGGCTCCGGCAAGAACCTGGACCTAGTGCGCCGAGCTTACCCAATTTGGGGCCTGCCTAGCAACCGCATGTCCAATCCTGGCGAACGGATGTTTTTGATCGGCAAGGAAGGCGGCCCCACCTACTACCTGCGCAATCAAACGGACCGTGAGACCGATGCGGACGGCATGGTGAGCATTGATTCGGCCCTGGCCATTGGCCTGTTCAGCGGACCCACAGTCATTGAGAACCTCCAGGCGCGGGGAATGCCTGTGGCTGCCACCATGTCGGAGCCCTGGGAACGGAACGTCAATACGGCCCCTGCCGGACAACCGTTTGAAGGCGGTGCCTGGTATCGCCGCTACTCCGGTGCGTGGAACTTCCAAAACCACTCGACTCTCATCAAGCGTCCTGAACTGGGTGTGGAACTCAACCAAGTTTTGCGCAGAGCAGGCCCCTTTGCACGCACGACTGGTGAGGTGAGTGTTTGGTAAGTTGGCTAAGGCACCATCCCATCAAGTCAAGGCCCGCCGGCAACCGGCGGGCCTTTTCTATTGACAGGAGTCGAAGCACTTTGTAAGTCCGAAGGAGGTGAACTCGAACTCTCAGCGAGGAACGAATACCCCGCCCATGATGGTGAAGGGGCTGAGAATCACGAGTTCTTTCACGCCGCGGTCGCCGGTGAGGGTGACGAGGGTGGCGGCAAAGGAGTTGATTTGCTGGCCGAAGCCACGGGCGCCGACGCCGGTGGGGTCGACGGCGGGTCTGATGGCGATGCCGCGGATGAGGTTTTGCGGGGTATTGGTACTAATGAAGGTAGAACCTTTCTGAGCTGGAGGGAGGGGAGGCGGGCCTGGGGGGCTAGGTCAGTTCCGAGAGTGGTTTGGCCGGTCCAGAGGGCTTGGTTTTCATTGGCGGCGAGGCCTTTGAGGGAGCCGAGGACGACGTAGTGGCCTTTGACGGGATCGACATCGATGGCCTGGATGGCGGCGACGTCGACGCCGCTGATGAAGCTTGGGGCTTGGGCGAGGGTGCTGATTAGGGTGAGGAAGCCGTTGGTGGTTTGGCGGAGGATGAGGGCGGTGGCTTTGTTGCTGAGTTGGACATGGGCGAGGAGTTGGTCGCTATTGAGGCCCCAGACGCGGAGGATTTTGGTGATTTTGATGCCGC
>JBILUI010000167.1:0-4404 GCA_044371145.1 Chthoniobacterales bacterium
CGGGAAGTCCGCGCGTCTCGCGGCCGAAAACCAGATAGTCACCGACTGTAAATTTCGCGTCCCAATACGGCCGCTGCACTTTCGACGAGAGATAGAAGAAGCGCGCACCGCGCGCGTCGTCCCGCAGGGCCTCGAGCGACGGCCAACGACGGATGTCGCACTTCTCCCAGTAGTCCATCCCCGCGCGTCGCAGTTCGGCGCCGTCGATTTTGAAGCCCAGCGGCTCGACCAGATGCAACCGCGCGCCCGCCGCCAGACAGGTCCGCGCGATATTTCCCGTGTTCTGCGGGATTTCAGGTTCGACGAGAACGACGTGCATCATGCGCGGTCAGAGTCCGCGCTCGTTGATGACCAACGATTTGATCTCGGTCATGTCTTCCATCGCATAACGCACGCCCTCGCGCCCGAAGCCGCTGTCCTTCACTCCTCCATACGGCATGTTCTCCGTGCGGAAAGTGGGAACCTGGTTGATTAGCACACCGCCGACGTCGAGCGCATCGTAGGCCTGATAGGCCTTGGTCAGATCGGAAGTGAACACGCCGGCCTGCAGTCCGAATTTCGAATCGTTCACCGCAGCGAGTCCCTCGGTGTAATTCTTATAGCTTTCGAGAACGACGACGGGCGCGAACGCCTCCTCGCACGAAATGGCCGCATGGCGCGGAACATTCTCCAGCACGACGGGATGCAAAACCTGTCCGTCGACTTTGAGCGGGGTGAGCAGCTTTGCACCGGCGGCCTCCGCTTCTTTGACCCATTTCACCACATTGTCCAGCGCGGCCGTGGTGATCATCGGCCCGACGAGCGTCTTGGCCTCGCGCGGATCGCCCGCCAGTGCTTTTTCCCGCACCGCGGCGAGGAACGCATCTTTGAATTCCGCGTAAATCGATTCCTGCGCGAAGATGCGCTGCACGCTGATGCACGATTGACCGGCGTAGGCGAAGGCTCCGACCGCCATTTTGGCCGCGTGCTTTTTCCAATCCGCATCCGGTTCCACCACGCAAGCCGCGTTGCCACCGAGTTCGAGCGTGATCTTTTGTTTGATCGCTTCGCCCTTCAGTTTCCAGCCGACATCCACGCCGCCGGTGAAGCTGAGCATTTTCACGCGCGAATCACGCAGGAGTGCGCCGACATGCTGATGCCCGAAAGGCAGGAAAGTCACTTGTCCGGCGGGTGCGCCGCATTCCATCAACACCTCGCCGAGCAGGAGTGCGCAGAGCGGCGTCTTCATCGCCGGCTTGAGGATCATCGTGTTGCCCGTGGCGAGACACGGCGCGACTTTGTGCGCGACGAGATTGAGCGGGAAGTTGAACGGTGTGATTCCGAGAATGGCGCCGAGCGGCACGCGACGTGCCATGCCGACATGACCCGCGCCCGCCGGGGTGGCTTCCATTTCGATGGGATGGCCGTTCGGTTCGAGCGCCGCCGCGCCGGCCAACTCGAAGGTCGATTGCGCGCGCTGCACCTCGATCTTGGCTAACGAAACGGGTTTGCCCGCTTCGGCGACGAGCAATTCGACAAATTCATCGCCGCGCCGGCCGATCGCGTCGGCAATCTTCCGCAGCAACCGCGACCTCTCGATGAGCGGCACGTGCCGCGTCTCCGCAAAGGATTTTTCCGCCACGTCGAGCGCACGGGAAACATCCTTGTCCCCGGCGACGCACACATGGGCAACCAGCTCGCCGTTGTAGGGATTGCGCACTTCCGCCGTCTCGGACGTCGTCACCGGACGTCCGTCGAGCAGGAACGGCTTCGGGTTCATACGCGCTCGGTTTCGCGTTTTTCCACGAAAATGGGAAGTCCTTCGTGGCTGAAATGCGTCATCAATTCGTCCGGCTGCAGCGCCTCCGGCATCATCACCCCGCGCTCTTTGATTTTGCCCTCGATGAGCAAACGCGCGGTCAGTGCAGGTGGAATGCCGGTTTGCACGAGGGTCAACGAATAGCCGTATTTCTCGTAGCAGTCGCGGTGGCTGTCCATTGTGTAGATGAAATACTCCACGCGCCGGCGTCCGAGCGTGCCGCGCACTTCCGTGCCGACACAGGAATAGCCGTCGACTGTCGGCCCCAGCTGCGCCGGCTTGGGCAGCGCATGGGTGGCCACGCGCACAGGGGATACTTCCACCCCGTCGACTTTCACTTTTTTCCACGTGTCGAGATCGAGCAGGGCGAGCGATTTGGAAAGGTGCACCACCTTGTCGCTCACGCTGTATTTGAAGACCGAGTAGCGGACGCCTTTTTGCACGAAGGGCGGATAGATACCCAAGCTCACCCCTTCCTCGTGCGCCACGGCATAGGTCGGTTGCAGGCCGATCGGCTCGGGGAAGCGGATCCACTCGAATTCCGACTCGAGCGGTTTGCCCGCGGTGACGCGTCCGTTTTTGACAAAATACGGCACGGCACCGAGTTCCTCGAAAAATGTCTCGGGCGAAAAGAGCACGGCGAAGCGATAGCCTTTGACTTCCGCGTTGTCGGCATCGAGCACCCGGATGCTCGTCGCGGTGTCGAGGCGGTCCATCGCCCAGCGCGCGAACACATTCACCGCGCCCGGATCCATGCCCATGCAGAGGATGGCCGCCAGTTTCTTCTCCTCGAAAATGTCGTTGAAGGTTTCGATCTCCGTATCGAAAGAATTCTTCGACGTGCGGCGAGCCCCCGGCGGTGCGTAAATGTCCGCCGCCATGTCGAGATAGTGCGAACCGGCCTCGGCGCACGCGGTGAGCACGGAGTGGTTCGTCGCGCAGACCGCCGCGTTGCAGGTCACCTTGATCTTGTGCTCTTTCATCAGCGCCGTCGTGCCTTTCACGTCCATCGCGTCGGCTTTCACCACGACGAAGCGGTTGTTCGGGATGCGCTTGGCCAGTTTCTCGGCGAAGACCGTGTCGCGATCCGCGCAAACGATGCGGTCGAAGCAATCGTATTCGTGCAGCTTTTGGGCGATCACCGATCCGACGCCGCCCATTCCGATCACCATTGCATTGGCCATAAAATGATTCGCCGCGGCATCCGGTTTTCAGTGCCGCCGGCTGCCTTCAATGTAGCCGCGGGCCCGCACGCGGCAAGCGGGATCGCCCCGCAAGCCCCTTATTTCCTGACTTCGCGGGCGTCAGCTGCACAGAGAAGAGCGATGCCGCGCAGGGTCAGAAGGGGATCACTGACGGATTTTATCTTCGCGATTTTCGCGACGGACGCCGCGTCGCCACCGGTGATAACAACGCGCAATTTTTTCAGGCCGGCTTCGCTTTTCATTGCTTCGATGATTTGCAAAACCATGGCGGCATATCCGCCGCATGTCCCCGCGGCCAAAGCCTCGCGCGTGTTTTTGCCGATAATTGTTTTCACTGGGATCGCCCGCACTTGAGGTAGCAACGCGGTGTTGGATGACGGCAGGTCTGCGAACGCCCGCCATCCCGGCGCGATAGCGCCGCCGCGGTGCACGCCTTTCGCATCGATAATGTCGAAAGTCGTCGCGGTGCCGAAGGACGCAACAAGAACGTTCTGCCCGTAGCGGGCTTGTGCGGCGGCGACGTTGGCCAATCGGTCGGAACCGATCGTTTTGCGGTCCGTTATTGTTTCAAATTTCAGCGCTGTTCCCGGACCGACGAAACGCGCCTGCGGGAACGCCTTCTGCAAAATGCGCGATGCCGCGGGAACCACGCTCGAAATGGCGACCGACTTCGCCTTCGCCCCGACGCGCCGCGCCGCGGCCGCCGACAGCTTTAATGTCGGAATAGAGCGCACAAGCTTTGGTTTTCCGCCTGCTCTCGCAACCGCGGCGAACTTCACCGACGTGTTTCCCGCGTCGATCACCATCATCGGATAAAGCGTTTTGGCCGCCACACTCTTCTTCTACCGCGTCAGCCTGTGGCGCTACATCCAAATCCTCTGCGCCCTCCGCGTTCTCTCCGGTTCATCAGCCTGCGGCAATTCTGCGCAGCGACGGATCCTTGGAAAGCAAGCCTAGCGCCCGCCGGAGCAATGTCTTGCCCGGCTCGGTGCGGTGCCAGGTGGAGGCGCCCGAAGGATGAGGTAGCGCAACCAGATCGAATTCCACGCCACCGCGCACCAGAGGAACCCGCTTGCCGATGACATCGCTGAGTTTGTCCACCTCGACAAATTGCCCGATAGCCAGCTTCCCCACGGGCACGACGAGTTTCGGTTTGAGCAAGGCGATTTCGCGATCCATCCACGGACGGCAGTTGGCGATCTCCTCATCATCGGGCACGCGGTCGCCCGAACCCTTGGGATGTTTTCCCGGAAAGCAGCGGCAGACCGCGGCCATGTAGATGTTGGCGCGGAACACGTCCTCGCCGAATCCGCAGGCTTCCTCGAACCAACGGAAAAGTGTTTTGCCGGCGGTCCAAGCAAACGGTCTTCCGAGCAATGGTTCACGCGTGCCGGGGGCTTG
>JBILUI010000220.1:0-2668 GCA_044371145.1 Chthoniobacterales bacterium
CGGTGCTCGAGCAATACCTGCTGACGCGACCCTCCGAACGTTACCTGCAATACCACTACACAGTGGCCAATCCGCACGCCTACGGCGAGAAGCAGCAACTGAACGAAGCGCCGGGTGACGCGTCGGTCTACGGGCAAACGCACGCCGCGCTGCACAAGTTTTTCGCCCGCGCGGTGAAGATCTTCGGCTTCCAAGACATGATGCTGATCGACGCCGATACGCTCGACATCATTTACAGCTATGAAAAGACGACCGAGCTCGGCACCAGTCTCGAGGACGGTCCCTACGCAGACACGCAGCTCGGCGCCAAGGTACGCGCCATGCGCCAGCACAAGGACCGCGACGACTTCAAAATCGCCGACTTCGAACCCTACCGCCCGAATTTCGGACGCCCGATGGGCTTTGCCATCAGTCCGATTTTCGACGGCGCGCAGATGTCCGGAATGCTCGTTCTGCAGTTCCCCATCGACAACTTCAACCAAGTCCTCACCGGCGGTTTTAATTGGAAAGAGGAGGGGATGGGGCAGACCGGGGAGACGTATCTGGTCGGTCCCGACAACACGATGCGCAGCCGTTCGCGCTTCATGGTCGAGAATCCGGAGGGCTTCCTCAAAACTCTGCGCCAAAGCAGCGTGCCGAGTGACGTGGTCGAGCAGATCGAGCGCCAAGGCAATGTGATCTGTGTGATGCCGGTCGACTCGCCTGCGGCGGAAGCCGGACTCAACGGCCAATCGGGCATCATGGAAACGACCGATTACCGCGGGGAAAAAGTGCTCAGTGCCTACGGTCCGCTCGAACTCGATTCGCTGCGTTGGGCCGTGCTCGCCGAGATGGATATGTCGGAGGCCGAGGCCCCGGTGCGCGCTTTCGCCCGCCGCGTGCTCATCGCCGCTTGCGCCTTGGCCTTGGCTGTGACCCTTGCCGCACTCATCGCCGCGCATCTGCTCACGCGTCCGCTCCGCCAGTTGGCCGATGGCGCGCGCCGTCTCGGCGCGGGGGAATCCGGCGTGCGCGTCGATCTCAGATCACAGGACGAATTCGGCGAGTTGGCCCGGGTTTTCAACGACATGTCGGCCAGCATCGAGACGCAGAAAAAGAACCTCGAGCAGCAGGTGCACGAGAACCAGGAATTGCTCCACAGCATCCTTCCGGCATCCGCCGTGGCGCAACGCCGCGAGGGTGACGAGCGCGCCAATCGCGAGTTTGCCGATGTCACCGTCCTCTTTGCCGAAATCCTCGGACTGGAGGAGTTCAGCGCGCGCTTCGGCGATGCCAGGACGCTCGCCCTGCTCGGCGATCTCATCGCGGCGTTCGACGAGGCCGCGGAAAAATCAGGCATCGAGAAAGTCAAAACCATCGGCGCGTCCTACCTCGCGGTTTGCGGACTGTCCGTGCACCGTCCGGACCACGTGCGACGCGTGGTTCAGTTTGCCCAAGAAATGGCCCGCGTCATCGGACTCTTCAACCGCGACGAAAATGCCGGTCTTTCCCTCGTGGTCGGCATCAACTCCGGCCCGGTGGTCGGCGGCGTGGTCGGGCGGCGCAAATTCCTCTACGATCTGTGGGGCGATACGGTGAATGTCGCGCGCAAGCTTGCCTCGGGCGGAGGATCCGCCATCCGGGTCACCTCCGCGGTGCGCGATCGCCTCGGCGACCAATTTGTTTTCCGCGGACCGGTCGGTGCCGGCAAGGGCGCGGCCGAGGGATGGGAAGTGACCGGCTGATCGCGCCGCGCATCCGACCATGAGCGAGTTTCTGCCGTCTTACCTGACGAATTTCTGGCCGGCCATTTCGCTCGCCGTCGGTTTTCCGCTCGTTCTGCTCGTTCTCAACGAGTTGATCGGCGCATGCCGCCGGGGACACTGGCCGGTCGAGCGCACGGTCCGCAACCTGCGCAATCTTGTTGTTCCCGCCGCCGCGCTGCTGGTTTTTGTCCGCTTCGTGCTCGAATGGCCGAAGGACGCCACGGCATCGCGCCTCGTCGAATCCGCCTTCTGGATCCTCCTCCTCTACACGCTTCTCGGCGTGGTCAACGACCTTGTCTTCCGCACTAGTTCCCCCGGTTCGTGGGGCGAGCGGGTGCCCAAGCTCTTTCGTGATCTTGTCCGCGCCTTGCTCGTCACGATCGGTGCGATGGTCGTCTATTCGCAGGTCTGGGGACACGAAATCTCCGCCGCGCTCACCGCGCTCGGGCTCGGCTCCATCGTCATCGGCCTCGCCCTGCAAGAGCCGCTCGGCAACATCGTTTCCGGACTTATGCTCCTCTCTGAGCGTCCGCTCAACCTTGGCGATTGGATCCAGGTCGGCGAGGTGCGCGGACGCGTCGTCGAGATCAACTGGCGTGCCGTGCACATCGAAACACCGACCCGCGAATTGCAGGTCATCCCGAACGTCGAGCTCTACAAGGGGACCTTCGCCAATCTTTCCCGCCCCACGCCGTTGCGCACCGAGATGGTGGAGATGGGCTTTAGCTACGATGATCCACCCAACCGCGTGAAGGAAGTCATGCTCGACCTCCTGCGGACCACGCCGGGCGTTTTGTCCGACCCGCCCCCGCTGGTGCGGACCCTGGCCTACGCCGATTTTTCCATCAATTACCGCCTCATCTTTTCCGTCGAGTCGCAGGCCGATCTTCCCCAAGTGCGGGATGATGTTATGTCGAGGCTTT
>JBILUI010000168.1:0-4384 GCA_044371145.1 Chthoniobacterales bacterium
TAGCCCTGCTCGGTCTGCCCGGTTTCGCCCAAGTCCACTTTGACAAATTTGGCCCCGAGACTCTGCACCTGCTCCTCGACCGCAGGACGCGTGTCGAACGCTTCAACTTTCGCGCCGAGCCGTTTTGCGGTGGCGATGGCCTGCAAGCCGGCAACCCCGGCGCCGATGATGAAAACCTTGGCCGCGGCAATCGTGCCCGACGGCGTCATCATCATGGGAAACACGCGATCGAGACGCTCCGCGGCGAGAATGACCGCGGCGTAACCCGCCAAACTCGCCTGCGAACTGAGCACATCCATCTTCTGCGCGATGGTTGTGCGCGGGATCATTTCCACGCTGATCGCGGAAACACCGGCCGCAGCCAAACCATCGACCAGAGCCCGCTCGCGGAAAGGATCGAGACTGCCGATCAAAACCGCACCGCACGGCGCGGCCGCGGATGCATTCGCCGGTTTGTCCACACGGACAACAAGTCCGGCGTTCTGCGGTGTCGTCGAACCGGCTGGGATGATACTCGCGCCGACCTCGGCATAGGTGCTGTCCGGCCAACCCAAATCCGCGCCAAGTCCACTTTCCACCGCGACCTCGAATCCCAATTTCTTGAGCTTCGAAGCATTGGGCGGAGTCAGGGCAACACGCGCAGCGCCGGTTTCACGGGGGAAGAAAACCAACATGTGATTCGCTTTGTATACCTTCCGTCTGCGGGGACGGCAATGCGCCGGTTCAGCCGCCCGCGGGAATCAACCTCCTGGCGCCCAAGGGATTGATTTCCGACGCAAAGACAACTTCTTGACCCCCTTCGGCGGGAGCGGGAACCAGCGCGCCATCCTCCATGCGCAGGACGTGATTGCAGGCTGAGGTGTCTGTCACCTCGGCGCGGAATTCTCCGGTCGTTGGCTCTTGACGCAACACTGTGATGCAAACGAGTTCCATCCTCTCCCCGCGCCTCTTGAAGGTCCCCTCGAGCCTGCGCCCCGACCCGTGGGGAAAAACGCCGGCGGCGACTTCGACAAGCATCTCGGCTCGCCACGTTCCATCGTCGCCAAAAAAATACGTGATAGCCGGATTTTCCGCGTCGCGGTAAAAGCCCTCGATTTTGGCGCGGTCGCAACCGGCCAGGGCCAGCGCAACCGCGAGCACGAAGACGCCGCGAAAAAAGCTAAGCATTTCTCCAGACGTGCCGATGACCGGAACTCCGGGCAAGGCAAATCGGCGCAATAGCTCCTTGCCAAGCGGGCCCGATCGAAATAACGGAGAACCCATGAGAAAGCTCGTCATCACCACCCTCCTCACCATTCTTTCCGTGACATGTCTCCAGGCCTCGGATCTTCCCGGCAATCTCGACAAGCGTCTGCTCGGCACTTGGATGGGTTTTCCCCACATCATGACCTTCAAGAAAAACGGCGTAGCTGTTGCCGGACTGGGAAGCGGATACGGGCGCGGGACTTGGCAACTGCAAGGCGACATGCTTCTCGTCACCATGCCCAAGTCGGGTCTGCACAAATTCCGGATCTTGTCCTACGACAAGGCGAACAATTCAATGACCGGGGAATACAAAGGCCAAAAGTATCCGGTCATTCGCATGTAGGCCGGTTGCGCGCGGATCGAGACGTGCTAATTTTTCTCAACGACCATGCGGTTGGTGGTTCCTCCGCGGGTTGCTGCTGTATCACAAAAGCCAGTGGCAGGGCCGCAGGCCGGCGTCCCATTTAAGGGGATTCCAGGGCGCCGGATGCGGCCCCGTTCTTTTCCCGCCGCATACGGCACTGCAACATGATCCAACTCACGGAAAAATTTCTCGCCGCGGTCGCCGGATGGCCCGTCGTGTTCGAAGCACGCAAAATCCGCGCCGCAGGCAAGGTGAAAGCCGCCCGCTATGATCCTCCGGTCCTCAAAGGCGCGGTTCGCGCCGGGTCGAGATTGTATGCGTCCGGGTTGCGCATCGCTTCGCCGCAGGAGGTTGAAAACATCTGCTCCTGCCGCATTTCGCAGGCCGAAGGCGATGGCATGATTTGTCCTCACTCCGTGGCCGTGGCGCTTGAAGTCATCCACGGCGAACTCTCTCCGCATCCGCCCGCCCAGCCCTGATCGTTCTTTTGGTGGATCGGCTCTTGCGATCCGTGCGGAAATCGCCATACTTATCGCTTTATTAGACCCTATCGTCCAGCGGTTAGGACACCGCCCTTTCACGGCGGTAACACGGGTTCGAATCCCGTTAGGGTCGCCATGTTTTGATGGCGAGTGCGCAGCACATTCGAACGCAGTTCGAGCCGAGCGCAGCGAGACAGGCGAAGCCAATCCCGTTAGCGTAGCTTTTTATTTCCCAAGGAAAGCTCGCGACTCTGCTCTGCCCGGCTAAGTTATCTCGGCTTATGGCCAATCGCATCGACACAAGATTCGCCGAATTGCGCGCAACGGGCACGCCGGGCTTCATCGCTTACATCGCGGCGGGCGATCCGACGCTCGAGGCGACACGGACATTGGTCCCGGCGCTCGAGGAGGCGGGGGTGGACATTCTCGAGTTGGGCGTCCCCTTTTCCGATCCTCTGGCCGACGGCGTAGTCAACCAGATGGCGGCACAACGCGCGTTGGAGGCGGGTGCGACGATCGCCAAGCTTTTTGAGTCGATCCGCAAAATCCGCGCGAAGTCGGAAATCCCGCTCGTGCTTTTCACCTATCTCAATCCGCTTTACGTCCACGGGTTCGATAAATTCCACGAGGAGGCAGCCGCGGCGGGCGTGGATGGAATTCTCATCTTGGACTTGCCGCCGGAGGAAATCGAAGCCAACCGGGAACTTGCGGACAAGCACCGCATGAAGTCAATCCGTCTCATCGCCCCAACCACTCCTCCGGCGCGGATGGAGCGTATCGCCAAATCGGCCGATGGATTCATCTACTACGTCTCGCGTGAGGGCGTCACCGGCGAGCAGACGAAACTCTCCGACTCGATCGCGTCCCAAGTTGCCGAAATCAAAAAGCACACCGACCTGCCGGTTGCCGTGGGCTTCGGTATCTCGACCACTGAACAAGCGTCCGAAGTGGCATGCAGCGCCGACGCCGTGGTAGTAGGCAGCGCCATCGTACGACGCATTGCCGAGCACGGGAAGGATGCTGATTTAGCGGCCAAAATCGCCGAGTTCGTCCGTCCGCTGGCCCGGGCCGCCCACTCGGTGAAGCGCTAAGCGGCTTGTCATCGGAGCCGCCAGAGTGTTCAACAGCGCGCCGTCAGTCATGATCTACGACACCTCCCTACGTGCCGTCGGCCTCGCTGTGGGCATCGGCCTGCTCCTGGCCCATGTGGTCGCGCTGGCCATGCCGGAGAAGGTCTCTGCATGGCTGAAGGTCTTCCCGCGTTCGCGTCCTGCGGGTTTGTTCCTGTGTTCTTTCGCGGCGCTGTGGGCTTTTTGGCTGGCCGCAACGATGGATCTCGGGGAGTTCTCGCCGCAGCGCGTGCTTATTTGCGGAGTCATCCTGGCGGGAGCAATCATGGTGCCGATGTTCGCCGAGGAGTTCCTCGCGGTCCGTGCTCTCGGCATCCTCGCCTTGCTTGCCGCAGAGCCTTTGCTCGGAGCGGCTTTCCTGCGCCCCGAGCAATCGCGCCTTGTGCTCGTGGTGCTGGCCTATCTCTGGGCAACAGCGGGGCTGATTATGGTCGGAGCGCCTTATTTGCTGCGGGACGCCATCGACTGGCTTACTGCTGCGCGCTGGCGCTACATGATAGTGGCCGCTTCCGGTGCGATTTACGGACTCGCGCTCATCGCTCTCTCGCTACTTTTCTACGGGGCCTGATCGGGCCACACTCCGTCCGATGTTCCAGATCATCTTCAACGACCTGAGTGCGGCCGAAATGGCAGCGCTGCCGAAACTCCTGCAGCTGGAAATTCTGGGCGAGTTCCAAGTGCTTCCCGATGATCTGGGAAATCTCGACCCGAAGAGATTCGGCAAAGTAGAGCGCGACGGACGCACGCTCTACCGCTACCGGGCGGGCGATTACCGCATCTATTTCGAACCGCATGACCACGGCCTGCTCATCCGTCGCGTGCTGAGCAAGAACACCATCCGCGACTTCCTCTTCCGCACCAGCCTGCCCATGGCCGAAGACGAGCAACTGGCCGGCAACCACAAATTCTGGGAACTCATCGAGCAGGACGTCAGGAAGACATAACCTGCTTGCTCCCGCCTTCCCCCGCCCCCGAGACTCACTCCAACCACCCATGAGCGATCAACAAAAACTCACCAACCCGTTCTACGCCCTTCTCAGTCTCCCCTCCACCGCGATGGGCTTCGCCCTCTGCGTGCAGATTTCCGCGCTGAGTTGGATCCTGAGTACGAAATACAATCTCTCGATCGAGCATGTCGGACTCGTCTGGCTGGCCGGTCCGCT
>JBILUI010000169.1:0-4339 GCA_044371145.1 Chthoniobacterales bacterium
CGAGGATTCGGCGATTTGCGCGTTGTCTCCCTCGCGCGCGGCGATATTGAGGGCGCGGAGATCTTGTAGAATGGTTGCGGCTTTCTCCGCGGGGTAAGCGGCCGGCAACTGGTCGATGCTCAGCCAAGGGGCGCCAGCAGGTGAGCCGGGAGGAGGTGGTATGAGGAGAAATGCGGTCGTATTGCCCATCGCGTCGAAAAGTTGCAGGCGTCCGAGCACGGTTTGCGCTTCGGTGCCGAGTCGCGGGACGGGCTCGCCGGCCTGGCGCAACGCTGCAGCCTCCTGCGCGAGCGAGGCCAAGTCGCGGGCGCCGGCCAGTTCTTTGCGGCTGAAACGCTTGCGACCTGCCTCGAGACCAAGCCGCTCGACCAGTGGACGATAGGAAATCAGAATGATCGGCTCTTCGGAGAAGTCGCGCGTGGCATAAAACTTGGCGAAGGCAAACTCGGTGCCATCAACTTTTGTTCCGTCTTTCAGCGCGATCGGATCGCGGCCGGCGATCTTTACCAGAACCTCATGTCCGAATGTGCCGATCGGCTTGCGGCGACCGGAGTCTTGGACGCTGAGCGATTCCCAAGGATGCAAATCTGCAGCGGGTTGCGCGGCTGGAAGCGCGGCCGAGGTGGCGAGAAGAAGTGCGATGATGAGTTTCACGAGACGAGAGATGGTGTGCGGGTGGACTGCGGCTTGGTTTGCGGGGGCGCGGAAGCGGCCGGAGCAGCGGTCGACGGCCGGCGCATGGTGAACATGGTGACGAGACCGGCGCAAAGAATGAGTGACCCGATCCATTTGAAGAGCCAACCCGGGTCGCGAAGGATTTGCACCGAGCTTTGCGAGAGGTCGTTGGGATTCCATGAGGCTTGAGACATTTTGTAGGTCAATCCGGTGAGCGAACGCCACAATGCTTGCGGATAGTTGGCCGGTTGGTTCATCGAGCATGACCCCGTGCCATCGACTTTTCCGTCGGGGAGCACCATGGCGAGATCGCTGCGGAAGGAGGCGGGTTCATCCGTGCCTTCGTTGCGCTCGACGACAAAATCCTCGAGGACGAGCCCGAAAGGCAGGCGATGGACCTCCCATCCGTAAGAAACTTCGAGCGGAAACGCGCCGGTGGGAAAAACGACGCGCCATCCCGCGCCGACCCATTGCGTGATGGTTTGCTCGCCGCGCGTCATGCGGATCTGCACACCTTCGAGAAGTGGTTGTCCGGCGGGGGCTTTGCGGTCCGCGGCAAGCTCCTCGAAACGGAATCCCGGTTGCGCGGAAGGGATCGTCTGCGCTGCTTCGATGGTCCAGTCGTTCCATCCGGTGGACAGCGGCGTGCCCACGGCGAGCGGCGCGTCGGCCACGCGGCGTCCGTTGGCGAGGATTTTGGCCTGTAGCGTGCCGTCTTCCTGCGCACGGATGATGGCGCGGTTCGGGGCGCCGGCCAGCGGTGGCTCTGCACCCGGGGCGACAAGGTCGACCGTGATGAGACCTAGATCGAGTCGCGCGTGGTCGCGGTCACCGGCCAGCAACCATTGGTCGACGGTTTGTCCCATCGCTTTGGTTTGCAGACGCACGCGCAGCGCAGCCTTGCCCCCGGCGGCGGGTGTCGGTTCGAAAGTGCCGAGCACACGGTCGGAGTTCGCCACGGCGTCGATGGTCCAGCCCGACGGCGTGTTCCAAATAGTGACTGGATCGCCGTTGCGAACGCGGAGAGGTCCGCGTCCGAGATGCATGGTCACAGCGCGGCGCGCGTCGGGGTCGCGCAGAGTGAGCTGGCGCTTTTGCAGAACGAGGGCGTTGTCCGGCGGGGAATCCTTGAACAGGGTCATGGTTCCCTCGATGCCCCAGATCCAGCCGATGACTGCGCCGACCATAACGATGATGATCCCGAGATGGGTGAGGAGGAATCCTGTGTGGTGGCGCTTCCAAGGATAGCGCATGAAGGCGCTGCAGATGAGGTTCGCAGCGAGAAAGAGCAGCCAAAGATGGAACCATGGCGCCTCGTAGAACCAAATGCGCGCGGTGTCGGCGTCGAATTTCGATTCGAAGATGGTGCCGGCGATGCTCACAAGAATGAGCACAGAGAGCAAAATGACGGCGAGACGCAGCGATGCGAGGAATTGAAAGACCGGGTTTCTCTTCCAAGCATGCCGCGGCGGGCGAGAGGGGCCGGCGCCGGATGGCATCATGAAGAGGGATACGCTAAATCGGCCGCTTTCGGAGTCAAGGAAGGGCGGAAATGCTTTAGTCCAAGAGGCGCGAAACGCCGACAAGCCGGACCGGATGGCCGTTTTTGTTGCGCTCGATGAACACGCTAGAACGGACGCGGCGCTTTTCGCCTGTGCGGGGCAAACAGATTTCGAAATCGTACGTCACCGACGTCTGGTCGACGTGTAACGAGGCGATGGCCTGCTCGATGGCTGGGTAACTATGGCCGACCACGGCCATCCATGCTCGGAACAGCTCGTCGGGGTCGGTGATGGTGTGGTCGATTCCATGAATCTCGTAATTGACTGAGTTCCAATTCACCGCGCCGAGGCCGAAAACATGTTCAAAAGTGCCGAACTTTCCCCCTTCAAGCGCGGCGTAAAGACGTTCCTGCGCGACTCGTAGTTCCTGTTCCTGTTCCAATTCCGTCGTGACATCGCGATTCACCCCGATCACGCGGTTCGCTTTGCCCGACGCATCGCGGAGAATGACGTAGGTCGAGAGGATGTTGTGTTCCGAGCCGTCCGGCCAAGGTATGCGAAGCCGATCTTGTCCATTCTCGCCCCCCGCTTGGATCAGGCGTGTCAGTTCGTAGGTGAGGCGTTCCCGCTCTTCTTCGCTTTGCACCTCGGTCCACACTTTTTTGGGGTCGGTGGCCTCAGGATGACCGAAGAGTGCGAATGAGTTTTTGTCCCAGAAGAGAGTGTCTGCCACCGGATCCCAGTCCCAGATGCCCAAACCCACGACATCCTGCGCGATCCGCATTCGTTCGTTGGCTGTCTGCAACTCGCGGCGAGCTTGTTGCAGCAGCGTGACCTCGGTCAGGGCGGAGAGGATGCCGATTTGTTTCCCGTCCGCACTCTTGATGGGGGAGGTGGTGATCAGGACCTCGAGAGGGGTTCCGTCCTTTTTTATGAGCGGTAGTTGGAAACCCTCGGGCGGCGTTTTTCCTTCAAGATGGAGCGAGAAAGCCTTTTGAATGCTGGCGCGCTGATCCTCCGGCCAGCAAGGGTAAGGGGGGCTCCACGCGAGAATTTCTCCGGCGGTGTAGCCGAACATCTTGGCGTACGCGTCGTTCAGAGAAAAAGGACGGCCATCCAATCCGATTGCAATAAGCCCGACCGTGGTGCTTTTGTCCATTGCCTCGCGGTAAGAAAGTTGTCGACGCAATTCCTCGCTTGCCTCTGCGAGTTCGCGGCGCGTTTTTTGGATCGAACTGATATCGGTGACGGCGCCAAGCATGGCGTAAGGAACACCCTGGTCATCGCGGACAGGGGCGACGGCAACAAGAGCATCGAATCGTGTTTGGTCTTTGCGGTTGAAAACGAGCTGGAAGCCCTCTTTCGGTGCCGTGCCCGCCAAGGCCTGTGCCAAAGCGACCTCGATCGTCTGACGTTGGTCGTCAGGCCAATAAGGCTCATCGGGGGGAGCCGCGGCGATGAGTTCCTGCTCGCTAAATCCGACCATGTCGGTAAATGCGGGGTTCGCGCTCAGGGTGCAGCCTTTCATGTCGCGAACCACGATGCCGACAGCGAGCGATTTTTCCACCGCTTCGCGGAAGCGTAGTTCGCGTTTCGTTGCGGCTTCGGCGTCGCGGAGCGCGGTGATGTCGCGCAGGGTGCAGGTGAGGTGGTTGAGAAGTTTGGTCTTGGGATCAGCCAGCACTTCCCCGCGGCTCTGCAACACACGCCGAGAACCGTCGGCCAGCACAGCGCGGAACTCGTGTTGGAAATTGCGTCCCTGCTCGTTGGTTTCGTGGAAAAGGCGGCGCACCGTTTCGCGGTCGTCGGGTGCAATAACGGCGAGCAGTTCCTCTAGGGTCGCCGGTGTGGAAGCGTCCACGCCAAGCAACCGCTGGGTTTCCTCGGTCCATTCCATGCGGTCATGGGCGAAATCCCACGT
Source organism: Chthoniobacterales bacterium (assembly GCA_044371145.1). Classification (GTDB taxonomy): domain Bacteria; phylum Verrucomicrobiota; class Verrucomicrobiia; order Chthoniobacterales; family JACTMZ01; genus JACTMZ01. The sequence continues at coordinate 4,099 of JBILUI010000169.1, forward strand.
GAGACTGCCTGTTTCGGCCAGCGACTGCATCTGGGCGAAGGCGACCCTCAGACTGTCGATCTGCTCGGCGAGGTTCTTCTCCGGCGAAATGTCGGTGCCGTAGGAAAGGATTTTCCTGATGGTTCCATCGCTCCGGAAAACGGCTGTGTCGCGCCACCGCACCCAGCGCGTGCTTCCGTCGGGGAGCAAGACGCGGTGCTCGGAGAAACTTACGGGGTTGGACAGTGAAAGTTTCTGCACG
>JBILUI010000048.1:0-15496 GCA_044371145.1 Chthoniobacterales bacterium
TGTTGAAGATCGATGCGCGTCCGCGGGCGGCGAGAACTTTACGCGCGCCGGCCACTGCTTTGAAGGCAGGATGAAACCGCGGCGCGAAGAGAAAGCAGGCGCCGCACACTTCGAGCATTTCGCGCTGCTTCTCCGCGGTTGCCTCGACCGGGATGCCAAGCGCCTCGAGAACATCCGCGCCCCCACTGCGCGAAGTGATACCGCGGTTGCCGTGCTTGACCACCCGCGCACCGGCTCCCGCGGCAACAAACATCACCGCGGTGGAAATATTGAAAAGCCCGAGCTTGTCGCCGCCGGTGCCGCAGACGTCGAGGACACGACCGATTCCCGCCGGAACATCAAATGGAACAGCGGCGCCAAGAAACTCCGCGGCGAAAGCCCGGACCTCGGCGGGCGTCTCCCCGCGGCGATTGAGCGCATCGAGAAAATCGGCTTTGTCTTCGTCGGAAAAATCGGCGGACAACAGCGCGGCAGCCGCTGCTGTAACCTCTTCCAGACCGAGAGACTCGGTATTCTTCGCTTGTTCGGTCAGTTCCTTCATAGCGCAACCTCCTTGAGTCGTTCCGCAAGCAGCATGGCGGGCCACTGCCCAGCGACTTGCGGCCGATCGATGTATCCGTAGACAAGGCGGGATCCGGCCAGAGGCAGAAGCAGCCGGGAAATTTTTCCGAGCGGTCCCATACCCATCGTGGCGAGCGGACGCTTCGCGCCGGTCTGGAAAAGCAGAAGTCGCGCGAGGTCCGCACTATTTCGCAATTGCACGGCGATTTTGCAAATATCGGCTCCTCGCCGCTGGGCCCCGCGTTGGGTTCGAGCCAAGGCAGTAGCTGCGGGAGTTTGTTCGAAGTCGTGCGAGGAGAGCAGAATTTCCAGACGCTTCTTTCTCGCCGTCTCAAGGACGTCCGCGAACGCACCAGCGCTGCGCAACTCGACGTCAATCAATGACGCGAAGGGCAAAAAAGTCTCAATCAAGGCACGTCGGCTGGAGGAGCTCAGGTTGCCTGCGCCGCCCTCGAGCGGATGGCGTGCGGTGAGGAGAATCGGAAGGCGGATGGCGACGAGCAACCCGGTCAAAAGGCGCGCATGTGCCGCAAGACAATCGAGCCGAACCTCGACCACATCAACCCCCTGTCCCCGGCGTAAGCGCGCAGCAGCGCGGAGACCGGCCACCGTATGCGCCGTGCCCACAATGCGGGCCTTGATGGCGCTCGCTCGCTTTTTTCGGGATTTCATGGAAAGCTGATCGATAGTTAACTGGAGAGCTGCCACCGAGCCAACACGAACCTGTAACCCGATGATTTCTCGCAAGCAGGAACTGTCACTGCAAGCCAACCAGATCGCCGACGGCTTGATTCTGCTCGGTGCGCTCTACATCGGCTATGCCCTGCGGCGTTTCCAGATCATCGATTTCGATTTTCTCCCCGAGATTCCGTCGCTCGAAACGTTTCTCTGGATCTTCGTTGTGGTGGGGTTGTTCGGCCCGCTGCTGTTGGAGATGCAGGGCTTTTATCAATACCCTTTGGAGAAAACGGCCGCGCGATCGTTGCGCCAGATCGCCTATGCCGGGGCGTGGCTCGGCCTCATCCTCGGCGCGTGCGTGGTTTTTTTGAAGCTCGGGATTCCCAGTCGCTCGGCCTTCCTCATTTTTCTCATCCTCGCGCCGGTCGGATTGCTCCTTCGCGAAGCGGTCTACCGCGACATTTACCTGCGGCGACTGCGACGCGGCGCACAAGGTGAGAAAGTCATTTTCGCCGGGACGCCCGGGGCGATGGACCAAACTCTCGAATCCCTCTCACCCGTGCAAAGACTCGAGGTCGACGTGGTCGAGCGCATCAACCTCGAGGAACATGGGCCGGGCACTCTGGTCAAAGCGATCCACAAGCACAGCGTGGGTCGCGTCATTTTCGCCTTCGGCTCGCAGGCTCCCGCCAGCCTGCAGGACTGCATCGCCGCCTGCGAGACGGAGGGGGTGGAGGCATGGATCGGGGCGAACTACGTGCGGACATCTATCGCGCGTCCGACTTATGACACGCTCGGACCGACGCCCATGCTTGTCCTGAAAGTGACTCCAGAATTGTCCTGGGCACTGCTCCTCAAAGGTGTGATCGACCGCGTCGGAGCTTTGCTCGGAATCCTCTTTCTTTCGCCCTTACTCCTCCTCATCGCGGCTGTGATCAAAGTCACATCCCCCGGGCCGGTGATTTTCAAACAACGCCGCGCCGGCTTGCACGGCAAGCCGTTCACCATGCTGAAGTTCCGCTCCATGCGCGCCGGCGCGGAGACCGAGCGCGCCGCGTTGGAGGCACGCAACGAGATGAGCGGCCCAGTCTTCAAGATCGAAGAGGACCCGCGAATCACACCATTCGGGCGTTGGCTGCGCAAAAGCAGTCTCGATGAATTTCCCCAGCTCTTCAACGTGCTCATGGGTCAAATGAGTTTGGTCGGACCCCGCCCCCTGCCCCTCTACGAGGTCGACAACTTCGAACTCACCGCCTACCGCCGCCGGCTCAGCATGAAGCCGGGGCTGACCTGCCTGTGGCAAATCAGCGGCCGCAGCACTCTCAAGGACTTCAAGGACTGGGTGAAGCTCGACGTGCAATACATCGACAACTGGTCGCTGGGCCTAGACCTGAAAATCCTCCTCAAAACCGTTCCCGTCGTCCTTTTCGGTATCGGGGCACGCTAACAGAGGAAGTTCTGGAATAAACGCGCCTGCCCGCTATGCTGCGGCTCATGAGAGATACGTCCCCTCTAATCCCCGCCACTCTTAAGATTTTCGCCGTTCTCGCGCTCTCTGCTGGCCTGCACGGACAAGCCTTGGCACAGCAGCCCAACACGGACTTCAAAGTTGTCCGGGTCACGCCCGATCTCGTCACCACACCCGAATTCTCGGTCAACTTCGGCCCCAAAAACAAAAAGGTCTCGAAGAACAAGGATTTCATCGAGATCGAGGCCTCCTTCGATTGGCAACCGCGGACCAAAGACCCCCAGTTCTTGGATGACCTGACCATCAACTACTACGTGCTGCTCAACAACAAGAGCAAAGAATATCCCCGGGGGACACTGCTGACCGGCTCGGTCACCCACACCGCCATCCCCCAAGGCAAAGGCCTGAATTCGGTCATCTATATCAGCCCACGCACACTGGAGCGTTTCTTCGACGGAAAATCGCCCACCACGGCGAGCGCAGCAATCAAAGACGCCGGTGTTGTCATTCTCAAGCAAGGCCAGCCCGTCGCCGACTTGAGCTGGAAAGGCAGCGGCAAGTGGTGGGAGAAAGAAGGCGAACCCACACCGGGCTATTTGCTTAACAAAAACGAAACTCCGTTCGCCCCTCTGGCTTGGGATTACTACGAAGCCATCAAGGCCCGCCCCGCCGGGTTCTGACCAGCCCCCGCCTTTTTCCTCTCCATGCCCGCCGCTAAACGCGTCGCCGCGCTCAATCTCGGCATGCAAACCGTCACGATGGCGGTGTTTGACGCCGGCCCAGGCGACTCGATGGTGCTTTCGGGCCTGGCCCAGGCCGAATTGCTGGCTGATCCAGCGGCCGACGCCAGTCGCACCGGCCAGCTAAAAATCGCTCTGAACGAACTGCGCTCCAAGTTGAAGTGGAGCACAGGCCCGCTAGCTATGGCTGTTCCGTCCCAGGGCGTTTTCGCGCGATTTGTCAAAATTCCCCGAGGCGATGCAGACAAGGTCGAGCAGATGCTCTTTTTTGAGGCGCAGCAGAGTATTCCCTACCCCATCGAAGAGGTTTCGCTCTGTCATCAAGTCCTGCCCGAGGCGGAGCCCGACAAACTCGGCGCACTCATTCTCGCCACCAAACTGGATAGCCTCGAGTCGACGGTCGAGGCGGTGCAGTCCGCAGGATTGTCTCCCGATCACATCGAGACCTCCCCGACCGCGCTCTACAACTCGCTGCGCTACAACTATCCGGACTTGCCCGGTTGCACATTGCTCATCGACATCGGCGCCCGCGCCACGAATCTGATCTTTGCCGAAGCGGACCGGCTTTTCATCCGGACTCTCCCCGTCGGCGGCAATTCGATCACCGCCGCGCTGCAAAAAAAATTCGAAGCCAGATCTTTTGTCGAAGTGGAAAACCTCAAGGTCAAAGACGCTTTCATTCCGCCGCCCGGGAACTACGAGGCGACCGGCGACGCCGCGGAAGTCGGAAAGATCGCGCGCACGGTCATGACGCGCATCCACAACGAAATCACCCGTTCCGTCACTTTCTACCGCACCAACCAGGGCGGTTCCGCCCCGGTGCGCGTGCTGCTGGCCGGGGGCGGCGCGTCGCTTCCCTACACCCTGGAGTTCTTCAACGAAAAACTTTCGCTGCCGGTCGAGTTTTTCAATCCGCTCCGCCGCATTTCCGTTGCGCCCTCCGCTGACCCGCAGACCGTGCAACGGTCCGCCCACGTTCTGGGCGAGTGCACCGGTCTTGCCGCCGCGCTCCTCGGCGGGGACGCCCCGCTCCGGCTCGGCTTCGACTCGCCGCGCCTGCACTCTGCCAAAATGGACAAGGGCCGCCGGCCGTTCCTTGTCGCCGCGGTTGCGTTGCTTGCCGCGACGCTCGGAGCCGCTTTCCTTCATTACAAAACGGCGGCCGATCGCGTGGCGGCGCTCAACGCCGGACTCGACGCCGATGCGGCGGAGTTGCAGGCCTTCAAAACGAAAATCGATGCCGCCGCGGCCCAGCGTAACCGGTTGTTTGCCGACGCCGCCGATCTCGCTGCGGCCCCGATGCTTCGCACAGCCTGGGCCACGATCATCGACGAGTTGGCGCAACGCACTCCGCCACGCAACATCTGGGTCACGAGCCTGCGGCCCATGGCCGGTGAAACCGTTCTCGACCCCTCGAAAAAAGACGACAGCTGGGGCGCCGTTCCGGCCGAAGGCGAAGAACAGCCAAAATCCGTGACCGCCATCGCCATCGACGGGCTTTACCTCGAAAACCCGGACGAAGCCAAAGTGGTCGACGCCTTTGTCGACTCCCTCGCGGAGTCGCCGCTTTTCCAGATCGATCCGGCCAACAAAGCGGACGCGGTCAAGCTGCGCGCCGCCCAGAGTGGTGAAACATGGGCTTACGACTACAAGCTTGTCATCCCCCTGAGGAGACCCATCCCGCTATGACAGACTGGCTGAAAAGCAATCCCTTTCTTGGCGCGTTGCTCTCGGCGGCAGCGCTCGTCGTCTTGCTCGGCGGATACTTCGTTTTCTCGCAGGCCTCGCGACTCGGCGAAGAGCAGAGCGCTTTCGAGGAGAAAAAAATGCTTCTGGCCCGCCTGCAAGGCAGCAAGCCCTTCCCCAACCAAGCCCACGTCGAGGCCACCGAGAAGGAAGCCACCGAATCGCAGGCTATGCTTGATGATATCGCGAAGAGCTTCCGAGTTGATGCTCCTCCTGTCGGGCCGCAGGCCTTCCAGGACACCCTGAGCAAGATGGTGAGGGAGATCAGCGAGGCAGCGACCGCCAAAGGCATCACCTTGCCCGAGGACTTTTATCTCGGCTTTGAAGCCTACGAGACGCAACCGCCTCCTCCGGAAGCGACGGCGCAACTCGCGCTGCAATTGCGCTCCATCCATGCCGTGGCCAAAACATTGATCGATTCGAAAGTCATCTCGCTCGGTCCGATCACCCGCGCGCCATTGCCCGGGGAAGGAGCGCAGACGGAGAAGAAGGAGGAGGAGGTCGAGGAGGACAACAACAAGAAGCGCAAAAAGAAAGAGGAAGCGGCGCCCTCGTTTGTCTTGGCGCCTTTCGACATCACGTTTACCGCCGACCAACCTTCGTTCCGGCTGGCCTTCAACCGAGTTCTCGATGTTTCGCCGCCCATTTTCGTTCGCCTTGTCGCGGCAGCCAATTCCCAACCCCTTCCTCCGCCCAAAGCTGCCGCGGAAGAGCCCGCCGCGGCGCCCGACCAAGCCGAGGAACCCGCCGGCATCAAACCCGTGCTCGGGCGCGAGACGCTCACCGTCGATCTCCGGTTGGCTTCGATAGCCACCGGGGCCGAGTCCCCCTGATTGTTTCCCATGCCCGACCTCAAAAAACACTACGACCGCTACCTCCTCGCCGCCGCGGGGCTGGTCTTGGCCGGCGTGGCCGTCTTGATCGCTTTTGCTTCCGACTCTGCGAAGGAGGTCGCTGTCATGCCGCAGGCCTCGAGCCGGCAAGAGCCATTTGCGGCTAACGAGGACGCCGAACTGCTCAAGCTCGACCGTGCAGCCATGGACGAGCGCCGCGCGTGGCGCGATGCCACCAACGGCGCTTCAACATTTGTCAGCCGTGTCTATCTCCTCAAGGACGGCGGCCTCGTGGACATTCTCGAGTCCGGCAACGAACTGTTTCCCGGCATTCCCAACCAGTGGATTCTGACCTACGGCCTCGACTATCTCGATACCGGCCTGCCTGAGCGCGACCCAGATTCGGACGGTTTCACCAACTTCGAGGAATTCACCGCGCAAACCAATCCGCGGGACAAAAGTTCCAGTCCGGATGAATGGACCAAGTTGCGCTTGTCGGACGTGAAAATCGAGCAGTTGCAAAATATTTTCACCGGCCGTGACGAAAAAGGCCGTGCGCTGATCAACTCGGTGGCGGCCACCTCCGATGCGTTGCAGGGCCGACCAATCGGCCCGACCAAGGCCTACTCACCGGGAGACACCATCATCGTGGCGAAATACCGCCCCGGTTACTCCGTGACCTATGACGTGGAAAAAACGCCTTTCAGGCTCAAAGAATTCCGCGTCGAGGACCGCCCCAACCCTCGCATCACGGTCGACGGTAAGCCGCAGATCGACAAAATCGAGATCGCCATCCTGGAGAGCACGGCAGGGGACAAGGCCACCATCGAATTGGAGGCCGGAAAGCCAAGCACCTCCCCCTACTCTCTAGCGACTTTGATCGACACCCGGCCCGGCGGACAAAGCATGCAGGTGCGGAGCGGGGACGCTTTAGCCTTGGGCGAATCGGCCAAATACAAACTGGTTGACGTCTCTGAAGAAACCGCCACGATTGAGGATCTGACCACTCAGGAGCGGCACACTGTTCCCCGGGCGGCCCCGGCCGCTCCCGAGGCCGCCGCCCCTTCGGAAGAACCAATGCAATGACCCGCTGCTTCACCCGCCTTCGTTGTGCTGCCTCTTTAGGCGTTGCCTCGCTGCTAACCCTCGATATTTCGGGAGTCGCGCGCGCAGGCTCCGCCGGCGGCGTTTCCGTCGGCAATGTGGAAGCCCAAGCGGAGTTTGAAATCGCCCGGCGTCGCGAGTTGGCCGGCGATTTCGCGCCGCAGGCCATGCAGCGAGGAACCGAAGCCCTCGCCGTCCGCGATTACGAAAAGGCTTTCTCCGAATACCGCGCCGCACTCAACGCGCTGCCCGATGCGCCAGAGGTCCGCGAATTGCACAAGATCGCCCTCGACGGTTTCACCAAGGCCGCCATGGGTCTGGCCGAGCAACGTATCGCCGAGGGTCGCTGGCAGGACGCGCAAACCACGGTGGAGGCCCTGCTGCAATACAATCCCTCCTACAAGCCGGCGCAGAATCTCCTCCAGCGTCTCGAATCGCCCGACTATTTTAACAAGACCGTCACGCCGGGTTTTGTCAGCAGGGTGGAGCAAGTGAAGAAATTGCTCGTCGACGCGCAGGGCCTGTATGACTCCGGGCGCTTCGATGAGGCGATGAAGAAATACGAAGAAGTGCTGCAGCTTGATCGCTTCAACATCGCCGCACGCCGCGGAATGGAGCAGGTTGATCTGGCGCGCACCCGCGTGGCCGAGTCCGCCTACAACGACACCCGCGCCGGCATGCTGACCGATGTGGCCAAGGGCTGGGAGTTGCCCGTCAAGCGCATCGACAACGGCCCGAGCGCCATCCTCGAGCAACCCGTGATGAGCGTGCGCGGCACGCAGTCAGTGATCAACAAGCTCGACGAGATCATTATTCCCCGCATCAGCTTCGCCGACTCGACCCTCCGCGAGGTCATCGAGGCCATCCGCGAACGCGCCGCCGAGTTGGACACCGCGCCCTCGGATGCCGGCGATCGCGGCGTCAACATCGTCCTCAAACTGGACGAGACCACCGCGACCCTGCCCATCACCATCGACTTGGCCAATCTCCCCCTGCGCGAGGCGCTCGACTATGTCACGCGTCTGGCCGGCCTCAAAATCAAGGTCGAACCCTATGCTGTCCTCATCGTCCCGATGACCGAGGAAACCGATGTTTTGCTGACCAAAGAATACCGCGTGCCGCCCGGCTTCATCACCAACCTTCCCTCGGGCGGCGACGCCGCCCCCGCCGAAGACGGTGCGGTCGCCGTGAGCAAGGCCAAGGAGTTTCTTGCATCCCAAGGCGTGGAATTCCCCACCGGAGCCAGCGCCAACTTCCTGCCCAGCAGCAGCCGCCTTATCGTGCGCAACACGCAGGAGAATCTCGACTTGGTCGACGCGCTGGTCGAGAGCTCGGCCGAAACGGCACCGTCCCAAGTCGAGATCGAGTCGAAGTTCATCGAGGTCTCGCAGGACAACCTGAAAGAACTCGGGTTCGATTGGCTCCTCGGCCAGTTCGGTTTCCCCGGCGGCAGCGGCGTCTATGGCGGCGGCGGCACCACCGGCGACCAGTTCAACGCCGTTTCCCCGCCCACGGGAACCGGACCGTTTTACCCTTTCCGATATCCCGGCACCACCGTGCCCGTGGGCGTTAATCCGATCACCGCGGGCAATCGCGCCGGCGGCGCCGCCATCACCGCGAATGCACTCGACGCACTGCTCCTCGGCAACCCGGTGACCGGCCCGGCCTCCGGCGTTCTGGCCCTCGCCGGTGTCTTTACCAATCCCCAATTCCAAGTTGTTCTGCGAGCGCTCAACCAAAAGAAGGGCATCGACGTCCTCTCCGCGCCGAAAGTGACCACCAAAAGCGGATCCCAAGCCACGGTCGAAATCGTCAGAGAGTTCCGCTATCCGGAGGAATACGACCCGCCGCAAGTTCCGCAGCAAACGGGCGGCGGCGGAGCCCAAGTTGTCACGCCCGCAACCCCGACCACCTTCACCATGAAACCGGTCGGCGTGCGCTTGGAAGTGGAACCGACCGTGGGCTCGGACAACTACACCATTGACCTTCGTCTCCTGCCGGAAGTGACCGAGTTCGAGGGCTTCATCAATTACGGTTCACCGATCGCAAACCGCGGCGTCGTGGTCACGGAAAACGTGATCAACTATCCCGTCTTCAGCGAGCGCAAAGTCGAGACAACGGTAAGCATCTACGATGGGCAGACCGTTGCGTTGGGCGGCCTCATTCGAGAGGACGTGCAAAAAGTGACGGACAAGACACCCATCTTGGGCGACATCCCGGTCGCCGGGGCTCTTTTTCGTTCGCAGGCCGACAAACACATCAAGCGCAACCTCATCATTTTCGTCACCGCCAAGTTGATGGATCCCGCGGGGCAGCCCCTTGCCGCCGCTGCCGAACTGGCCGCGACCTCCGATGAGATGACCGACATGGCACCTGCTGCGACCGATGCTTCCCTTGAGCCGCCCCTGCCCTGATGAAAAGCCTCACCATCACGACAATCCTCGGCCTCGCGCTCATTGGCGGTGCGCAGCTTCTTCGCGCCGGCTCTCAAGGCGACGGTTACTACGCAGGTTCGATCGAAGCCGCCAGCGAACGCGAGATTACCCGGCGCCAGGAAGATATGGTCTTGGCCGACCAAGCCATCAAAGCCGGAGATGCCGCGCGCAGCCGCAAAGAAGCCGAGACCGCCTACAACTACTACAAGCAGGCTGTGGACATGGTCCCCCAGGGATCGTCCGGTGGCAGCATCCGCTCGCGCGCCGTGGCTCACTTCTCACGCGGCGCGGTCGAGTATGCCGAATATTTGGTCAGCCGCGGCGAATACGCCGAAGCCCGCCGCGTGGCCAGCGAGATCCTCGAACCCCGCTACAACCCGGATTACCGGCCCGCCATTGTCTTTCTCAGCCACCTCGAGGAAGCGGACTACTTCAACAAAACAATCACCCCCGAGTTTGCCGCCCAGCGCGATGAAGCGAACACGCTGATCAACGAGGCAGTCGGGTTTTACGATTCGGGCCGCTATGATATGGCCCAGAAGCGCTACCAGCAAGTGCTCGCCATCGACAAGGACAATGCCGCCGCCTACCGCGGACTAGAGCAAGTTGAAATCGGCAAGCAGCGCTACTACGATAGCGCTTACAACGAGACGCGCGCCCGCATGCTCTGGCAGGTGGAGAAAGCTTGGGAGCGCCCAAAACGCCGCTTCTCCGATTCGCGTTCGACGGTCGAGGACAGCGCAGCTGATGAGCGCCGTGGCACCGAGTTGATGCTCGCGCGACTGAACCGCATCATCATTCCCCGTGTCGAGTTCGGCGACACCCCGATCAAGGAAGCCATCGACTTTCTTCGCCGGCAAAGCCGTACGCAAGACGCGACCGATCAAGGCGAGGGCATCAATATCGTGCTCGATGTGCCTCCGGCGAACGCCGCGCCCGCCGTCCCGACTGTGGAGGGCGAAGAGCCCGTGGCGCCCGCCCGGTCAATCTCCGACCGCATCACCTTGAAATTGTCCAATGTCCCACTTTACGAGGCCCTTCGCTACGTGGCTCTCCAGGCGGGACTCAAAGTCAAAGTGGAGCCTTTTGCCGTTTCCGTGGTCCCGCTGGCCAAAATGACCGACACGCTCGAAGTCCGCGAATTCCGTGTTCCGCCCGGCTTTATTTCCGCTTCCGCTGCCCCCGCGGAGGACACAGCCACCTTCGCTGGTGGTGGGAGCGACGGCGCGACCGTCGGCACTAAACTCTCCGCGCGTCAGAACGCCAAAGACTTCCTCGAAGCCCAAGGCGTCGAGTTTCCGGTCGGCGCCAGCGCGCGCTTCATTCCCGGCAGCAGTCGCCTCGTGGTCAAAAACACCGCATCCAACCTAGATCTTATCCAAGCGCTGGTTGAGGCCGCCATGGCCGAGCAGCCGACCCAGGTGGAAATCGAAGCCAAGTTCGTCGAGGTTTCGCAAAACAATCTCAAGGAACTCGGGTTCGACTGGACTCTCGGCCCTCTCTCCATCGGCGGTGGTGTCTACGGAGGCGGCGGCAACAACATCGCCTCCGACCGCGCCTTCCCATTCACCTACCCGGGCACCGCCATTCCTGTCGGTGAGAACACAGTGACCGGCGGTCTGCGCAGCGGAAGCGGCACGCAGCCCTACTCGGCCCTTTCGGTCAACAGCCTCAACGCCCTCCTTGCCAAAAGTCTGGGCCTGGGCACCTCGGGCGGACCGGCTCCCGGTATCCTCTCGGTTGCCGGCATATTCACTAACCCGCAATTCCAAGTCATGATCCGCGCACTCAACCAAAAGAAGGGAGTCGATCTCATGGCCGCCCCCAAAGTCACGACCAAGAGCGGACAGAAAGCGACCATCACGCTCAATCGTCAATTCCCCTATCCTCAGGCCTTCGAGCCTCCCCAGATCCCTCAGAATTCGGGCGGCGGCGGAGACAATCAGGCCGGCGGAGCCGTTGCCACCGACCCAGTGGTGACCCCCAGTTTCCCGACCGACTTCACAACCCGCAATTTGGGAGTGACCCTCGAGGTGGAACCGCAAATAGGACCTGATGGATACACAATCGACCTAAATCTCACTCCGGAGGTGGTAGATTTCGATGGCTTCATCAACTATGGCTCACCCATTGCCGTCGCCAAACAGACCAACTTGGGCGTCGATCTCATCAGCGTGACCAATGCCGTTGGAACGCTCACGAGAGCTATCGACATCTTCAGCGACCCGGAACCGCAAATCCTGACCGAAAACGTCATCAACCAGCCGATTTTTAGCACCCGCAAGGTCACGACCAACGTCAGCATTTGGGACGGTCAAACAGTAGTCATAGGCGGTCTGATTCGAGAGGATGTTCAAAAGGTCAGCGACAAAGTTCCCATTCTTGGTGATATCCCTTTGGCGGGAGTCCTCTTCCGTTCTGAGGTGGAACAGAAGATAAAGCGGAACCTGATCATCTTCACCACCGCTCGCCTGATGGATGCTGCAGGTCAATTGCTTCGTCCCGAAGATGATTCCGACCAAGAGGAAGTCGTCGAACCACTCGGCTTGCCGCCGGAAATTCCTTTGCCGGCCCGCGGCAATCCCAAGGGACTGACCCGTAAGTAGCCGCGCTCTCCTCGTCTGTTTTTTCCGCTTCTGCTTGGGAGCGATTCGTCAATCATGATCATCGGCCTGACAGGCGGCATTGCCGCCGGCAAATCTACCGTTCGCGAGTTGCTTGCTACGGGATGCGAACTCAGGATGTTCGATGCGGATAGCTGCGTTCGGCGGTTACTCGATACCGAGCCGCACATCGCCTCGGAAATCCGTAGAATGTTCGGCCCGGCCTTTCTGCGGGCGGATGACACACCGGACCGAGCCCAGCTGCGCGAAGCGATCTATGGCAATCCGGATGCCCGCCGCCGCCTCGAAAGCCTCATCCATCCGCCTGTCCGGGCCGAATGGCTTGCCCTACGCGATAAATGCCTCGCCGAAGGAACCGACATGCTGGCCGACATTCCCCTCCTCTACGAGACGGGAGCGGAATCCTTTTTTGATTCAGTCGTGGTCGTCGGTTGTTCGGCCTCGAGGCAGTTGGATCGCCTCGCGGCCCGGGGCATTGGTCGGCCCATGGGCGAAGCCATGCTTGCCAGCCAGTGGCCGATCGGGCAGAAAGTGGCTCGGGCCGATTTCGTCATTTGGAACGATGGCTCGCTGGCGGCACTCGGCCGCCAAACCGAACTGCTCGCCAACCAGCTATTTTCCGCTTGAGCATGTCCGCTCTCGAGACACAGACAAAAACCAGCCACTTGGATCGCTTTCCCGCCTCCGCGGCGGAGATGGAAGGCTTCACCACGACCGTGCAGGATCTGCAGATCCTCAACCACGCGGAGCTGACCGCCCTGCTCGAACGTTACCAATTGCGCCTGCGTCCCGATGGCACTAAGCGACACCTTGTCTTTGACCTTTGCCGGTTTTTCCTTTCGGCCGGCGCCACGGTCACCGCGGATGGCATTCTCGAGGACACCGGAGACCATGCCATGCTACGTTGGCCCTGCTACAACTTCGCCGCCGGCCCCGACGACTTGTTCGTGTCCATCGGTCTGGTCCGCGAGTTTGCCCTGCAGACCGGTTTGCGCATTACGGGACCGCTCCGCGCCCCGAGCGAACGCGACCGCTACTGCGGGCTCGCTGCCATCACTTCGATCGAGGGAATCCCCGCGGCCGAGTGGCAACCGGTCACTCCTTTTGACAAACTGACCCCGCTTTTCCCCCAAGAACGCATCATCCTTGAAGCACCAAAGGACCCGAGCTTGAGCGCACGCGCAGTCGATCTTGTGGCCCCGCTGGGCAAAGGCCAACGCGCCCTCATTGTCGCCCCTCCTCGCACCGGGAAGACCATCCTCATGCGCGATATCGCCCAAGGAATTCGCGCCTCATCGCCTGATGTGAAACTCATCCTCCTTCTCGTCGACGAGCGACCCGAAGAGGTCACCGACCTGCGCCGCACGGTTGACGCCGATATCTACAGCTCAACCTTCGACGAATCTCCCCAACGCCACACCCAACTCGCCGAATTCGTCTGCGAGCGGGCCAAACGTCTGGTCGAACTAGGGCACGATGTTGTCATTCTCTTGGACAGCATCACGCGCCTCGCCCGCGGCTACAACAACCTGCAACCCGGTAAGGGCCGGATCATGTCCGGTGGCGTCGATGCAAAGGCGCTGATGAAGCCCAAACGCTTCTTTGGCGCCGCCCGTAACACCGAAGAAGGCGGGAGTCTGACCATCGTCGCCACCGCCCTCGTTGAAACGCAGAGCCGCATGGACGACCTCATTTTCGAGGAGTTCAAGGGCACGGGAAATATGGAAGTGCACCTTGACCGCACCATTGCCGATACACGCGTCTTTCCCGCCATCCACATCGTTAAGTCGGCCACGCGCCGCGAGGAGAACCTCTACCACCCGGACGAGCTTTCCCGCGTCATCGTTCTGCGTAAGGAACTCTCGGAACTTCCCGCAGTGGAAGCTATGGAAACGCTGGTCCGCAACCTGCAGCGGACCAAATCGAACGCCGAACTGCTTTTGCGCGGCCTCCGCTGATGCCTACCTCGCCCCCAAGCGCGCCCGCTCTCGTGCCGTCGGACACAGCGACGCACATGAATCCGCTGGAACGGCTCATCGGCTACAAATTCCGCAACTCACTGCTCTTGGCCGAGGCCTTGACCCATCCAAGTCTTTCCTTCGAGCGCAAGACCTTCCACTTCGACAATCAGCGGCTCGAGTTCCTCGGCGATGCCGTCCTGCAGCTCGTCGTCACTCATCATCTTTACCGTCTGTTTCCCGCCTTCAGCGAGGGACAGATGACCAAGCTCCGCTCGCGCATCGTCTCGAGAGAAGGCCTCAAAAAGCACGCCTTGGCCCTCGGATTGGGCGACTACCTCATGCTCGGCCGCGGCGAGGAAGCCAACGAAGGGCGAAGCCGTTCCTCCACCCTGGCCGACGCCTTTGAAGCGTTGGTCGGCGCTATCTACTTGGACAGCGACCTCGAAACTGTCCGCCGCTTTGTCCTTCGCGTTGCCGGTGACGAACTGGGAGCCCTCGCCCGCGAGCCCGGCGAGAACAACCCGAAGGGCGAGCTGCAGGAAATTCTCCAAGCCATCTCGCCGATCAGCCCCGCTTACGAAGTTGTCTCTGAAACTGGTCCCGACCATCACAAAGAATTCATCTGCCGCGTTCTCTGGGAAAACAAGGAACTCGGCCGCGGACTCGGACAAAGCAAGAAACAGGCGGAGATCAATGCGGCCGTCGAGGCTCTGCGCGGCAGGCTCTGGCAAGCCTGATCAGGCCTTGTATTCCTGGAGAGCACGCACTCCGTAGCCTCCCGACTTGATCGCCTTGATCGCGCGCGCGCTCATGCGGGCCGCGCGGATGGTTGTCATGATGGGAATTCGCTGGGCCACCGCCGCGCTGCGGATGGACACCTCGTCCTGACGAGGCACTTTGCCGTGCGGCGTGTTGATGATGAACTGCATCTCGCCGTTTTTGATCAGGTCGAGCAGATGCGGGCGCCCTTCGGACAGCTTGTAGATGAGTTTGGCGGGAATACCTGCCTTGGACAAAACCTCCAAAGTCCCTTTTGTCGCATGGATACTGAAGCCCATGGCCGCAAAATCCTTCGCAATCTCGACAATTTGGCTTTTGTCCGCGTCCTTCACGCTGATGAAGACGTTCCCCTCGGTCGGAAGGGCCGGTTGGGCCGACATCTGGGCCTTTGCGTAGGCGATACCAAGATCGCCATCGATGCCCATGACCTCCCCGGTCGAACGCATTTCCGGCCCGAGGGTAATGTCGATGCCGGGGAATTTGATGAACGGGAAGACCGCCTCCTTGACCGAGAAATGCTTGGGCACCACCTCTTCGGTGAATCCCAGATCCTTCAATTTGTGACC
>JBILUI010000170.1:0-4314 GCA_044371145.1 Chthoniobacterales bacterium
GGGCGAGGGCTTCGTCGGGATCGCGCGTCAGCTCCGGTGTCACCTCGTCAACAGCGCGGCGGCCGCTGACGAAACCGGCGACGAGAGGCTCGACCCGGTGACGGTAGCGCGAGCTGTGCACCACTCGCCTTTCGCTGCTGAGGCGTATGACAATGATAACAGCCAGCAGGGTTACGCTCAGCAGGGTGAGCAGCACCGAGAGGTTGGTCGCGATGCGCAGAATTTCCGGTCCTAGAATGTCCATATGAGTCCGAGTGTCGGGGTGAGTTGCTGGTAAAGCTCGTCGTTGCTGTCCTGTTTGAGGCGGTAGACGTATTGCACGCCGCCGAACACGCTGAGGTCCTTGGTGATCGGCTGCCGGTAGAAGAGCGAATAGGTGTAGGCGGGGGAGAGACCGGTCTCGTTCGTGCCGAAGTCGAGATCGGGATCGGTGCCGTAGGCGAAGCCCACGGTGAGCCGTCCGCCCCCGGGCAAATTGCCCCAATTGAGCGTGCCGGAGTAGTAGTTGTAGCCGAAGTCGTTGAAAGCCCAACCGCGCGCGTAGCGGAAGGTGAGAAAGATGTCGTCGTTATACCAGAGCGTGATGCCGGGCTTGATTTGCTCTATGGAACCCGGACCGACGGGCCCCTGCGTGGCGAAGTTGAACTGCTGATAGTCGAGGAGGAGCGTGACACGCTTGTGCACCTGCCACTCGACGCCGCCGGCGTAGATCTGGTCGGGCGAGAAATCGGGATCCGGGGTGAACGAAAGTTTCGAATGGATCTCGAGGAATTTCCACGGATACCAGGAGGCGAACGCACTATACATGATGTCGTCCCCCGCCGGTGGGCGCTGCATCAGGTCGATCTCCGCGCCGATGAGAAAGGTTCGCGTGACGCGATACATCAACTGGATGTCTTCCTCCTGCCAGCTCTCGCGGCCTTTGTTGAAGAAGCTCCAGCTGAACGAAGGCACCAGAATCCAGCGTTTGTAGGGCTCCTCTTGCGTGATCTCCACCGGCGCGGCAAGCCTGCGCTGCAAGGCGGCGCGTTCCTGAATGGTGGTGGCGACAGCTTGCCCTGCGGCATGCGGGGCGAGGAGAGCAAGGGCGAGAAAGATGGTGGCAATGGTTTTCATGCGTGGGCGTGGAGTGGTTCAGAGCGGCGTGGGGCGACGAGATCGTCGATGGTGTTCTCGAGCGTGAAGCGTGGGCGAAAGCCGGTCAGTGCCTGCAGACGCGTGATGACCGGGCGTCGGCGCATGATGTGCTCGAAGTGGGCGCCGTAGGCTTCTTCGAACGGGATGAACGAAATCTCCGAGCTGCTGCCGGTGCGTTCAATGACGAGCTTGGCCAGATCGAGGATGGAGATCTCCCGGGTGGTGCCGACATTGACCGGGACTCCGTAGGCCGCGGGGCAACCTGCAAGCAGATCGAGCGCGGCGACCGTGTCGCGCACATCGCAGAACGAGCGCGTTTGCGTGCCGTCGCCGAAAACGGTGAGAGGCTCTCCGTTGACTGCTTCCTGCACGAACCGCGGGACAACGAAGCCGTAGGTGCCGGTTTGGCGCGGCCCCGCCGCATTGAACAAACGCGCCACAGCGATGGGCAGGCCAAAGGATTCGCAGTAGGCGTGCGCCTGGATTTCGTTGACCAGCTTGCTCAGTCCGTAGCCGGTGAGGCCGCCGTCGTGCGGTGTGAAAACCACATCGTCCTCTTCGCCGAGTTCCTTCGCCTCGGAGTGTCCGTAGACCGAAGAACTCGAGGCGATGACCACTTGCGGCAGGTGACCGGACGTGGCTGCGGCCTCCAAGAGGGCTTCGGTCGCGCCGACATTCACCTTGGTGATGCGCACCGGATCCTTGAGGACGCGGAACATTCCGACCACTGCGGCAAGATGGTAGATGCGGTCGGCCACCTTCACAGCCCCGGCCAAGCCCGGCCATTCGAGAAGATCGGCGTGGACGAAGCGGAAGCGGGGGTGACTTTTGAAAGCTTCCAGATTGGCGGGACTGCCGGTGCTCAGATCATCGACCACCACGACCTCGTCACCCCGTTCCAGATGGAAGGCCGCAACGTGGGACCCGATGAAACCCGCGCCGCCGGTGATGAGGATATTCATGAATTGGTTCTGGCTTCGCCCTGATTGTCGCGAGTCGCGTCGCGTCGCGGCAAGACAAATCGCGGTGTTTTCTTCTGCCATCTGGCGTCTCCCCGATTTGATTTCCATCAAGACCTACTAAAGACTGATTGGGACAAAGTGACGATGGGGTGATCGACCCATCCGCTCTTAGGCGCGGCGCCGCGGCGATTCGGCGAATGGTGGGCGGGGCGGACGCGCTCAGGCGGCCACAGCGGCGGCTCCCCGCGGCTTTTCCAGAGCTTCCATCTCCAAGCGCAGCTTGCGCAGGGCGGCGGATTGGATGAGGCGGATATTCTCCCGCGTGCAGCCGAATTCATGGCTGACTTGTTCGAGCGTGCGCTCGACGCCGTCGTGCAATCCGAAGCGCAGGCCGATGACGCGCCGCTCGCGTTCGGACAAAATGACGAGGAGTCGGAGAACGTGTTGACGAAGGTTTTTGTCGCGCAGTTCGTCGAAGGGCGAGCGCGCGTGTGTGTCCTCGACTGTTTCGCCGAGACCTTTGCCTTGTTCTTCGCTCCCGCGGGCAGGCGCGTCGAGCGAGACCGCGGTGACCGTGGCGCGACCGAGTTTTGAGACTTTTTCCGCGCTCAGACCGACTTCCTCGGCAACTTCCTGGTGCGTGGCTTCGCGACCCAGCTCGGAGGAGAGCCGCGAGGAAACGCGCGCGATGCGGGCTGCTTTGTCCGAGAGGTGCTCGGGAATGCGGATGACGCCCGTCTGGTTGGAGATCGCGCGGTGCATGGCCTGCTTGATCCACCACGCGGCGTAAGTGCTGAACTTGGCGCCGTGGCCCGGCTCGAATCGCTCGACCGCTTTCATCAGTCCCACGTTTCCTTCCGAGACGAGGTCCTCGAGCGGCAGGCCGCGGCCGGCGAATTGCGTGGCGATCTTCACGACGAGCCGGAGGTTGGCGCAGACCATTTTGTCCCTCGCTTGACGGCAGCCCTTTTTGATTCGCGCGGCGAGTTCCACTTCCTGCCCGGGAGTGAGCAGCGGGGACGTGGTAAGGCGGCGCAGGTAATAACCCGAGATGTCGTGTTCGGCGGTTTTCATGGTTCATTGAGGGCTCCGCAGAAATGGCCGCGGAGAATGCGGTAGAAAAAGAGCACGACCGGAAGAGCGGCCAACCCGAGTCCTACCCCCGTAGCCTCGTGAGCGGCCCCGCCGGTCGAAAGATTCATCGCGCCCGCGACGACAAGGACGGCCACGCCAAGCGCGCCGCACACCCAGGCGGCGGGCATGATCACGTGGCGGAAGGTGTCGCGTTCCGTGCGGCGCGCCACGCGCAGCGCGCGATCGGCGAAAAAACCGCGTCGTTTTCGGGGAGAAGCCGCGCCATGCATGCGCGCAGTTGAATCCGCAACGCGTTAGAAACCGCCGCGCAACGTGTTAAAAATTATTTAGTCTTTTCCGCCGCGAGGCTTAGACTTTTCTAATCTGCAGATTCGTTTTTTCTAACCGCCGTGCGGGCATTTTCCCCACCAGACCGATGAGCAACCCCCAAACCGATCCCGGCCGAGCCGGGACCTGTCGCTGACCGTGCGCGTCCTTGTGGCCGAAGATGATGCGAAGTTGCGTTCGCACTTGGTCAAAGCGCTTCGCGCCGCCGGCTACGCGGTGGACGACACGGGGGACGGCGAGGAAGCCCTCTGGCTCCTCGGCGAGCATCCCTATGACGCGGCGGTCCTCGACATCTCCATGCCTGGACGCGACGGGGTCAGCGTGACCCGCGCGGCGAGGGCCAAGGGTTGCGCCACGCCGGTCTTGATTGCCACGGCGCGCGGCGAACTGAAAGACAAGGTCGGCGGACTCGATGCCGGGGCGGACGATTACTTGGTCAAGCCTTTCTCCACCGAAGAAATGCTGGCCCGGTTGCGTGCCATCATGCGCCGGAAGCGTCCGGAAATGAGCATGGTCCTGCGCGTCGAGGATCTCGAGATCGATCTGCGCTCGCGCACAGCGCGGCGCGGGGGCGAGGACATCGCGCTGACCAACCGCGAGTTTGCTTTGCTCGAGGCGCTGGCCGAAGCTTCCCCGCGCTGCGTCTCGAAAACCACCTTGGTCGAGCGTGTCTGGGATCAGCACTTCGATTCGGGGACCAATGTCTTGAACGTCTACATAAATTACCTCCGCCGCAAAATCGACCTGTCCGGCATGGAACCGCTCATCCACACCGTGCGCGGCGTCGGTTTCT
>JBILUI010000171.1:0-4313 GCA_044371145.1 Chthoniobacterales bacterium
ACAGCAGGAAGACGGATCGTGGCCGGGGGAGGCCTATTTCTATGGAGGATGGAAGCGTGTCCTTCATTGGGGCTCGCCCGAACTAACGACGGCATTTTGTATCGAGGCCTTGGCTCGCTACACCGGACTTCGCCAGTAGCCGCATGTCTCCGCGACCCGAAATCCACTTCTGGCATATTCCCAAAACAGCGGGGACCTCTGTCGCCGGACTCATTCGCCGGGCCTACCCGCCGGAGGAATGCATTCCTGCGCACTCGGTGCGCGAGCTCATCGCGATGCCGCAAGAGGATGTGCCGAAATACCGCTGTTACACCGGGCATTTTTTTTCGCTCTTGGAACCTTTGGTCGGACGGCCGTTACCCACCGTGACCATTCTCCGCGACCCGGTGGAGCAGACGCTATCGTTGTTGCGACATTGCCAGCGGTATGTGCCGGGAGCGGGTCTTGGCCGCCCTTGGTTGGCTCGTCTGCTTCCGTTTCTTTGGGAGAAGTTTCCCGCCAAACGCCCGTCGATCGAGAACCGTTGGTGTCCTGTTCTGATGAACAATTTTCAGACAAGGGTCTTGGGCAGCATGATACCCGTGCCCGAAAAGCTCGCTCTGGATTTTTACGGGATGACTTATCCCTTCCTCGAGCCTTCCTTTTGCCGCCCTGATTCGGATCTCGAAAGGCTCTACGAGCGGGCGGTGGAGCGCCTTGAATCCATGGCGGTGGTCGGCACGGTGGAAAAGCTGCCGCAAACTATCGAATTAATTTTCCGTTTGATCGGTAAGCCCGCGCCTTCATCGCTTCCGGAGGAGAACGTATCTGAGTCGCGCTTTGTCCCGTCAGAGTCGCTTCTTGCGTTGATTCGGAAACAAAACCACTACGACTGCCGGCTCCATGAGTTGGCGACCAAGCTTCTCGAACATAAAATGGCAGACCAATCATGAAGGCGTCCGCATTAGACGAAAAAAACTCAACACGAGGAGATGATTCCCCCGGTGAGTTGGCGGCATGGTTGGAGAGCTTGCGGGCGGTGCCGGATATGCACGTCGAGAGAATTCCCTTCGGGCAATGCGCCCCGTGGGTTTTGGATGGAAACGTGATTGTCCGGCCTGATGGAAGGTTCTTCGCTCTTTCATCCTCCGAAGAAGGAAGCGTGATCATCGAGCAGTCGGAAGTCGGGCTTCTTGCTTTCGTTCTCCTCGCAGGATCCGGTGCGCCGCGCATCGTGGTTCATGCCAAAGACGAGCCCGGCAACCTTTATGTCACGCAGCTGTCTCCCACGATTCAAGCCACGCGGTCGAATTTTGAACGGGTTCATGGAGGACGGCGAACGCCCATGCTGGAAGACCTGTTCTCATGCGGAGAAATTCTTTCCGACACTTTGCAGTCCGAGCACTCATCACACTTTTGGCGTAAGCGGAACCGGAACGTTGCGGTCGTTCTTCCTTCGACCTATGTGGAGCTGGACAAAAGATTGCGTGTTTTTCCGGTGCAGGAGCTCCTTTCGCTCTGCCTGACCGACCAAGCTGTCAATACGGACGCCCGGTCCGTGCTGGTGACCACACCCTGGTCTGCTCTAACCGGAAGCGAACCATTTTGCCGTCGTTCCGATCACTTCGGGCGGCTTTTGCGTGACAGCTTTCTGGCGAGCACCGAAGACGAAACGCCGATGAAGTTTCTCGCGGGACATCGTGGCGCTCGCGACCCAAAAGACGTCCCGCGTCACCCCCGACAACTCACAGCGCAAAGCATGGTGTGGGGCGTCTCCGACCAGGCGCATTTCATCGCCGTTCGCTCGGGAACACGTGAAGTCGAAACATGGAAGCAGCCGATACTCGTTCCGGCGGCCGACGATCTGCAGGTGCTTGTTTGCCGGCATGGTGCGGCGGGGCTCGAGTTCCTCTTGCGTGTCGAAAGAAGCGAGGCTTTGTTTTCTTCGGCCGAATTTGCCGCGACGTTTTCGAGAGTCTCGAACGTGCCGTGGTCGGATGAGGTCGGCGAGACGATAGCGGCTCTTCACCAGACCGACGAGGGCGGAAGGTTTTGGCAAGCCGTGTGCCGCTATGAAATCCGCCTGTTGACGGAGGGTGACCGGGGCGATGCTTTGGCTCAAGCCGTCCAACCCGCTTGCTGGGTCACCCTGCGGCAGTTGCAAAACCTGACGGCGCGTGAACTGACCACGACGAACGAGCTGAGGACTTTGGTGTCAATGCTTCTCTACTGGTTGTAATTCGGCGACACCGTCTCGATGATGCGGTGGGGATCGTGCCGGGCCAGATTTTCCTCCCCCGTGCGACCCTTTAAAGCACGGCGGAGATGCGCTCCTTTCGCAAAACCGAGCAGCATGGCGGAGATTTGCGGACAGTCGATACCGGCAAGCGAATAAAGCGCGTGCCTGTCTTGGTGTCTCAGCCAGCGGTGCAGTCGCGGCCACCGCTTGGGATCCGGGACTCCCCATTGCAAATCGGCCTCGCGGTTGATGTTTTTCCCTTCTTCCACCCGGAGATGCTCCACGAAGGATGTCCCGTAGATCTCCATCAGTCTGCCGAGTTGGGCATGCAAGGTGCTCGTGCCCTTGTAGCTGAGGCTGCCGCTGCCCGTGACCGCGGAAGGGAGCTTGAACACCGTGGGTTGGACGGAAGTGGACGGTTCGCCGGCGGCCCGAAAAAGTCGCAAGGCGAAATCTGCAGTGGGTGTCCGGCGCAAACTCCATGCCGGGCGCCAGTTTCCGATTTCCAAGGCGAGCGCTTTCTCCACCAGCCAAGCACTGACCGGTTCGACATAAAGGGCTGACTTGGAGAACGCCAATTGCATCTTTCTCGAAGCGGGAGTCCGGTCGGTGAAGACGGGTGCTTCGTCTGGCGACGCCGCATCCGGGCAGTAGGAAAAATAGGAATGGCCGACATACCAGCGGCAGCCACTTTTCGCCAGCGCATCCAGTGCAATGCCAAGATAGTCAGGCGCCCAAACGTCGTCGTGGTTCAGGTAGGCAATCCACCGGCCGCGGGCGAGGGCCGTGCCAACCGCGTTGGGTATAGCCTGTTCACCGCAACGGATCGGCAGGTTGATATAACGGAGACCGGGCAAGGCCATGGCTGCCACGACGTCGCCCGTCGGCCGGTCACAATGGTCACCTACTACGAGAACCTCTTCCGGCTTTCGACGTTGCAGGGCCACGGACTGCAAGGCGACGCGCAGCGTGTCGGGCCGACTGTAGGTCGCGATGACTACCGAAACGCTTTCGCCCCGGATCTCTTTGTTTGCGGTGTTTGTCACAAGGGCTTCGGTGGTTGGCGCGATCAGGAATGAATTGTAGCTATTTCCACCATTATTGGCGAGCGGTAGCCCGGGCTTGAGGGAGTGGTTTTTTTGCAATAAGGCTGATTGCTGAGCGGAAGACGCGCCTGACAACCGGCGCTCTTTCGCTACTGTAGAATGCTAAAACAGATTTTTCGTAGGCCTCCGGCGGCTTCCAGCCGAGATCTGCATCTTTCTGCTCCAGAGAGCGGGAGATCCGTTTACGTCTTCACCATCATGAAGGCCGGCACGCACCTCATCCGCAATCTTCTGCAAGAGCTGAATCTGACCTGCATCGACTGCCTGCTACCGGGCGCCGTGCGCCAGATCCATCCCGCGGAAAGTGGTGGCGCATCTTCGTCTTTCGTTTTATCGCACGAAAGCCCGTCGATCCTTTGGCGCGGAAGGTGCCAGAAAGGAACAGCCAAAATCATTTTCAACCTCCGAGATCCCAGGGCTGTATTTCTGTCTCTGTTGGACTTCTATGACTGGAATGTTCCATTGAAATCCTCGGGTTTGCATATCGTCGAATTCATGCGGGCTGCCTGTCGCGCCGCGTTCAAGACGCGGGACGAACTGGCTATGGCGCTCATCGAAGACGAGTTGTTCGACGATAACCCGTTCACGCCGTGGCTCAACTTCCGCCAGAGCCGCGCCCTCTATCACCATCCGAACGTTCTCAAAGTCCGGTTCGAGGAACTTGTGGCCTGCGCCGATCAGAGCGCGCGACTCGAGGAGCATCCTGTCTCAAGAATTTGTCGTTATCTCGACTTGCCTCCTTCTCCGGATCCTCGTGCTGTTATCCTTCGGGCTTTGGCGGCGGATTCGGTCACGAAAAACGTTGGTGATCCCGATCGTTGGCGGCACCATCTCCCGCGTCCGGTCCTCGAGGCTTTCATGGACAAGCATGGCGACCTCGTCATGGAATACGGTTATCCCGCGCAATAAGCGCCGCTCACAGTGCGTTCCGGCAATGACTCGACAGCCGAAGTCAGAACCATCCTTTGACGAAGTTGCGAAGGCGTCCG
>JBILUI010000049.1:0-15414 GCA_044371145.1 Chthoniobacterales bacterium
CGCGGCAGTCAACGCCGATACCAAGATTTAGGCAAAGTTGATATTACCAGCGAGACCGTTCTCGCCTGCAACGCGCAGTAGTTGCAGCAAGTGCCCCGCTTCGGAAATCGTCGAACGGCGACGGATCAGAACGATCAGTCCGGAATGTGAGTGTTCCGTGGCCAACGCGAGAAAATCATTACGGTTACAGGTGAGCATGATTGCTTTCTTTTCCGAGGCATAAGCAAAGACCTCTTTGTCATCGGCTTCGGGCGACATGACGTCAGAGACCAACTCGACCTCGTGACCGTGACGGCGAAGCACGTCCGCCAGATGCCGCGGCACGTCATGATCGAGGAAAAACCTCACGCAGCCGGCTTTTTCGTCTGGGCCAGCGCCAGCGCCTCAATCTCGGAACGATGGTCCTCGTAATAGGCCAGACATTCGTAAATCTGGGCCCTGCTTAGATCGGGAAATCGCGCCTCTACCTCCTCGATGTTGGAACCGAGCAAGAAGTAGGCGATGACGTCATGGACGCCGATCCGCGTGCCCTCAACGCGCGCATGACCGCCGCGAACACCCGCCTCGGAGACGATGTATCTGTAAGCTGTGGCGACCATGGATTCAGTTAAGGACAGGATCCGACCAAACGCAAGCGGTGGAGCTAATCTCGGGAGAGCGGTCGCCGAGGCGACAGGTCCCGGGTTCAAATCCCGGCGGCCCGATTTTTCAAAATTTGGGAGAACTGCTTCGGTTCGAAGAGGTTCGCTGAATCTTGGGTGTTTTGCGGGTTCGGCACTTCGCGGTGAGTTCGCCACGGGTGGCTTTTGGGAAATTTTGCGGAAGGCTGGCGGCAATTTTGCTTTGCTGCAACGTGTTGAGAGTCATGGTCGTAGCGAATTCTGTGATTACTGAGGCTCGATTCGGGCTTGTGAATCTCTCGGGTGCTCGTTTCAGTATCTATGTTGTGAAGACGATACTTGTTCCTCCCCTTCTTGTCTTTGCATGTTTGGCTGTTTTGACGCAGGACAGTTGGTCGCAGTTGCCGGCGAGTCTGACAAATGGTTTGGTGGCGCGATACACTTTCTCAAACAACGCGAGCAATAGCTTCGGACCTGGTGGCAATGCTGTGCCAGCAGGAGACTTTGCGTATTTGCAGGGTGGAGGCGTCCGGATCACCGGAGACTTGGGAGAGCACGCGAGTCTCGGCGGAGGTTATATAGAATTACCCGTGGCCTCCTACGGGATCTCTAGCAATTTCACTTTTAATTTAATCATGAAGGACGTTACCCATACGAAATACTGGGGTGAAGTCTTGCTTTACTGGGGCATAGACGGTCCAGGACGTAAGGTCGTCTTCATTGACGCAAAACCGACTAATAACTGGGGATGGGGCCAGATTGGTCCTGGCTACCCTGAATATGTGCAATTTGGCGTCACCGCAAACCATTGGGCCACAAACATTCCATCAGTTCTCTCAAGTGTTGATTCTTCATTTTTTGACCAGAAGCGCCTCATTACGGCCGTCAAGTCATCGAGTAACATATCCCTCTATCTAGACGGCGTGCTCGTCGGTGAAGCAACGAACAGTGAGGCGCTTCCATCAGAGTCAGTCATGCACATAGGTAGGCACACGTGGACAGAATCGGGGGGTGGCACCACCACAGCCCTATCTGCCTCAATTTTTGAATTTTCAGCTTACAACCGCGCGCTTTCTTCGAGTGAAGTCGCTGCACTTTACCACACACAAGCGCTAACAGGAGACCCAGACAACGACGGGGTGAACAACTACCGCGAAGCCGCAGACGGCACCGATCCAAACGATCCGAATTCATTCAACCCGCTGAGCAAAGGTTTGGTTGCGTATTATCCGTTCGACGGAAACGCGAATGATGAGAGTGGGTATGGGCGCGATGGGAAGGTTATCAACGCGATACCAGGCAACGGCCGCACATGCAAAACCAACGAGAGTCTTTATTTCAACGGAGTCAGCTACGTTGCGATACCCGATCCAGTTGGCACCAGCTCAACCGGCTCGATAGCCCTGTGGTTCAAGGCGGATTCATGGATTCCGGCGGTTGGCGGGCCAGGCTATCCGCACGGACCTTGGTTGGTCGCAGCCAGCGGCACGAATGCACTCCACGAAGGTCCGGGAGGCGTTGGCCTAGGAGACTACTTTAATCTGGGGTCTCACCTTGCTGATGCCGGGAGCAGCAATGTGGTATTTGGAAGCTTTTATCACTGGGATGGTTGGAGATGGGCGGATAGTGGCTACGTGCCCAGCGGCAAAAGCTGGGATTCGGTGGTGGCCACTTGGTCTTCGTCCCATCTCACGATTTACATCAATGGTGAAAAGAAGGGAGAGCGGGCTACCGGAGGTTTGCTGGATTTCGGACAGGACTTTTTGACCGAAGGACTAAAGTGGCACATAGGAGCTTCCGCTTGGCCCGGCACCGGCTTTGTGGGCTCAATAGAGGATGTTAGATTCTATGACCGCACACTCACGGAATCCGACGCTAAGCAGCTTTATTTTTTCGAGGCCTTCAGCGACAGGGACAGATCATTCCTTGCTTCAAATCCCGAAGTGATGGGCCACTACTCGCAAGATCAATACAACGCCAACCGCGCCAGTGGTCGCTCTGACGTCACAACCAACCCTTCGGCCTTCAACCTCTTCACGCAGACGCAGTTCGAGGCCAACTACAACTCGGGGAGGCTGGCTGGGCGCGCGGACGTAACCAACGCCCCCACCAGTTTCGGCCTGTTTTCTTCGAATTCGGTGCCAAACCTGCGCTTCACCGCTGGTCGCGCCGTGTCGTTCAGTCTTGCCATGCCTGGAGAGTGGACGCGCTACACGCAGAGCGAATCGCTGCCCAAGGGCTGGTCTTTCAATACCAACACGGGCGTCCTGCGCGGCAGGATTCCAATGCGGGGAACGTCGAAGGCCGTCATCACTCCTTCTTCGCCGACCAACTCCGGTGCACCCATCACCATCGAGTTTCAACCGCGCTAGGTTGGGAACTTCACTTTGGGTTTTAAAGCTCCGTAAGAGCTAAAGAGCTTCTGCAAAACACTCAGCACTGACTCTTCGAAGCTGCAAAAGCACTCAGTCTACTTCACTTTCGGGCGGATCTGCCTGCCCTCGGACGGTTTTAAGTTCTTCCTTCTGTCTGAGCTTCCAAAACAAGTTCGGTGTCGGACGTTCTGGGTGGATTCGCTACGGGTTTCGGGATTCTTGCGAAAACTGCAAGGTGCTGGGAGTCAGAGAGCAGGAGAGGTCTGTGATTGCTGATGATTGATTGGGGCTTGTAGTGCTTGGCGGCATGGGTTCATTGTCGGGATTATGAAAAAGATATCGGTTCTCCCTGTTTTGGTCTTCGGGTGTTTGGTAGTTTTGGCGAGTGGCGGTTGGGCACAAGCAGTCGACACGGATGCGGACGGCGTCAACGATTATCGCGAAGGCAAAGACGGCACCGATCCAAACAACGTGAGTTCATATAATCCTCTAAGCAAAGGATTAGTTGCATTTTTTGCAATGGGGGGAAACAGCGACGACGAGAGCGGGTGCAATCAAACTTTGATAAGCTCGAATGTTATTTATACGACAGACAGGCTCGGCCTTCCAAACGCCGCGGCATATTTCAATGGCACGGCGTTCATGCGCGGAAATTCTCGTGTGCAGTTGGCAGAGTCTGCCGAGTCTCACACTGTCTCGGTTTGGGTGAAAACTGAAGATCGTCGTCACTCGTGCCTCGCCGGCTATGTGAATGCTCTGGAAGGCTCCTCGAGCGGAAGCCGCGGGTATCAGCTTATGACCAGCTGGCCGGAGGGAACTGGCAAATATCGGTTCATGCAAGGCAATGCCTCGGCTCAAGGAGGCTGGGATTATGCTGTGGAGAACGGGCGCACGGTTGCGGACGGCTCTTGGCACCATTTGGTAGGCGTTCGTGAAAATGGAGTTGCTCGCATTTACCTCGATGGGGTTTTGCAGGACAAAACGACATCAGTTTTGCCGACTTTCAATCAGACAAGCCGACTTGTCGTGGGGTGGGACGGCTTTTCTCCAAAGGCTAAAGCTGCCATCGATGAACTACGCATCTACAACAGAGGGCTTTCTACGGCCGAGGTGGCTCAGCTTTATACATCCGAATCCGGGCATGATCTGTTTGATGCGGACGGCGATGGCGTCAACAACTATCGAGAGGGTAAAGATGGAACTGACCCAGAGAACCGCAAATCGTATAATCCGCTCAGCAAGGGATTGGTCGCATACTACCCACTAGACGGTAGCGCAACAGATGAAAGCGGCTACAACCGTCCAGGCGTTATCAATGGCGGCTCGCATGCAGCGCCGAACAGAAACGGAAAAAAAGACAGGTCATTACAACTCCTTAGCGGTGGAGGAATGGTCGCCGGTCCCACACCCTTCGATGTAAACAGTGACTACACCTTGTCTCTTTGGGTTTACGGCAATCCTGACGGAACAGAGCCAGTGCAGCAGCTTGTTGCGACAGCTCCGGACACCGAAGGCGGCATAATCATCCGTTACCACACGCCAGATTTCACCTTTGAGGGGTGGGGCTACAGCTCAGGCTGGTATGGGGGAGACGCAGACCCTCCACCTTGGGGTGGTATCGTGAGCAATGCTGCAACGTTTAAAGACCAATGGAACCATCTGGTGCTAACGAGACGGGGGCAATCAACGTCCTTTTACATCAACGGCATTTTGCGCTCTCGAATATCCCCCACGCCAGTCACGACTGACTCGGGCAATATTTATTTCGGCGAATTTCAATACAATTTTGAAGGCTCATTGGACGACGTTCGTATCTACAACAGAGGCTTTAACGCAGCGCAGGTCGCCCAACTTTATTATGCGGAATCTCTCGACGCCGCTACTAAGCTGTTTTTATCGAAATACCGTTGGCTCTCACGTAATCCCGAATTTTCCAGGCGAATCCCGATCGCCCCGCAGTCTAAATAACCTTCGCAAAAACACTCATTGCTTTTTGTTCGAAGGTGCAAAGGCACTCAGGCTACTTCACTTTCGGAGCGATCTGCCCGCCCTCGGACGATTTGCGGCTCTTACATCTGTCTGAGCTTCCACACGAGTTCGATGTCGAGGAAACCCTTTGCATCAACATCTCGGAGGATTATCTCGAGATTCTTCGGATCTTAGGGAAGAACGAGACCGTTTTGGAGATAGTCAGATTGAGCAGCCGTTGGAAAGGGTGCTGAGGGAACTTCGGAATTTTGCGGGTTCGGCAGTTCGCGATGATTTCGCTGCGGGTGGCTGAAAAAGATGACTTGGGCTTTTTTGCTTTTGGCTAGAAATTGCTGGCGGAAAAATACGCAGAAATTTAACCGATTCGTCGGATTGATTGGTGCTTGAATGAATCCGGGGAGAGGAGAGGATTAACAGTCTCATGAAGTCTAAAAAAGAAATGCCGTTTTGTAGGCGTTTCACTCCAACCCCGTCGTTCCTCCAACTCGCGCTCTCAGCCTTGGTGTTCTCAGCAACAGCCGATGCAGGATCGGTCATTACCAACACATGGATTTCGAAGTCAGCTTGGTATACGCAAACCGGCCCCGCTCCTTCGAACCTCGTTCTAGAACCATCGCAGCCCTATTCTGTGGTGGCGGTGGCCGAATGCGATAAGAGCGCCGCGACTAACCTGACATCGGCTAGTCTCAACGCCGATTTAAAGTCCATTCCAATGTTCAAGGCTTTATCTTTAGGAGAGAACACCCGGGGTTTCATTTACCAGGCCTACTTTAAAGAAAAGCAAGCAATGGACATTGCATTTCCTTCGGGAAGCAACACGGTGATGGCAGTCAGCATCCAAGGAAACACCAATTACTACACTAATACTGTTGGAGCAGACGTTTATCCGCCTGCTCCCTTGATTTCTATCGTCAGCAACGGAATATGGTCACCGCAAGGTTACATAGTTGTGCTCGACCCCAGGCAGCCTCTTGAAATCTCCTGGCCTTCAGAAGCAAATCAATCTTCGTCGATCACGATGTATTCGATTGACGGATTTACCGGTTTCGAAACCAACCTACCGAACGCCACTTTCAGCTTGGCACCCAACTTGATCGGCAAACTTCCAGAGAATACCATCGTGCCAGTTCTTCTTTCCACGTGGACGATCCAGGGAACTTTCAATAGTTTCGCAATCTTTGTCCCACCGACTCCTTGGGCCGGCAAACCAAGCATCCTCTTCAAAGAACGCTCGTTGTTGCAGACCGGGGCTTCAACGATGGGCGACTACATCCCGCCAGGCTTTGCGGCATCTGATTACTACAATGCCGGATATGGTCCGTATAGACTGACGTTAAGCAGCCCTATACAAGCTTCATTCGCTAGCCCAACTGGTTCTAGCTACGAAACAAAGCCCGGCTTGCAAGCGGGAGGATACTCCTACGACAGCGGTCCTCTTACTGCTTCATCCATGCAGAAACAATTTCCGAATGGAACATACGTCTACTCGACGGGACAAAGACTATCTTTGCTGGGTGATCTGTACCCAACCGCGCCGCGAATCATCTCCGTAAACGGCAAGATGCCGGTTTGGACTAACGGCATGCTTCGACTTGAGGCAGGCAAACCAAATTCCCTCAAGTGGAGTGCCTTTGCGGGCCATGCATCGTTTGCTAAATGCGGAATTGAGGATGTCAGCTTTGCATCTGCCTGCTACGCCGATTGGGGCAACTTCACGTCCCAGTCAGGACGGAGTTCGACAAATTTCACTGTCTGTCCTGCTGCGGGGATCGGTGGGAACAGACTGGTGACAAATCTTAAACTTCCCGCGCATTTTATGGAGACGAATGTCAACTATACGATGACCATTTTATATGGGGCCCTCACCTCAATAACGAATTCTCCGTGTCTCTCGGGAGCTGCTTTCGCGACAAAAACTATAGTTCCCATTATTGCCAAGTAACTCAATCCACCAGCGCGCAATCGATTTATTTGTGCGACGATTCGCTTCGGTCAACTGTGAGGGCCGCGAACTTTGATAGCTTTTTCACGGCAATAGATGATTAGCGATCGACGTTTCAGGCGTTACTTGCGCCAGAATAAGCTTTATCGTGATAGTTTTGAATCCCGGCAGCCCGATTTTCCGAAACTTGGGAGAACTGCTTCGGTCTGAAGAGGTTGGTGGTTCGCGGGGAGTTCGCAGTGGGAGCCAAGCAAGACAACTGATTATAGCCCATGTAGCATTTTGCGCGAAAGACCCTTGACTGCGACCGCAGTGAGCGGATTGTTCCTGCTGGACTCTAGTCCGATCATGATAATCCTGCGCTCTCTTCCTTTGGTTTCTTGCTTAATCTGTCTTTTGACCTTGGTGTCGTCTGCGCTCGCCTCGAGCAACAGTATGCCCCTGGCGGCGATCAAGGTCCCCGCGGCAGGAACAAACCTGCCGCTGACCAGATTTCTGCCCGCGACTCCCTTGCAGGACCCCGTGGTCAGGGTCTCAAGCACAGAAGGTCCTTTTGACATCCAGCTTTTGTCTCAGTCCGCCCCGGCCACCGTGACGAACTTTTTGCGATACGTGGATGCGGGAGCCTACCGCGGCATGCTCGTTCACCGCTCGGATCCGGGCTTCGTTATCCAGACCGGGGCACTAACCCTGAGCGGGTCCAGCTTGGAAAATGTGCCCACCTTCCTGCCGGTGACCAACGAACCCGGCCTTTCCAATCTTCGCGGCACGGTGGCCATGGCGAAAGTGGATGGCGACCCAAACAGCGCGACGAGTCAGTGGTTCATCAATCTCACCAACAACACTTTCCTCGACGCGGCCAATGGTGGCTTCACCGTTTTCGCCCGCGTGATCGGCGGGGGAATGTCGAATGTCGTCCGCATCGCCTCCTTGCCCGTGCACAACAAAACTGACATTTCGTTCGAATTGGGCGAACTGCCTCTTAAGAATTACAGCAACGGCAGCGTCCAGATCAGCAACCTTGTCATGATTGGCAACGTGCTCAGGCTACCCCTCACGGTGAGTTCCGACCCCAACGCTTTTACCGCGGAGATAACCGGAAACAACACGGTGCGCGTCAAGTTTCGCGGCTTCCCGAGCAACAGCGTCAGCGTGTCGGTCCATTCCTACGACCGTGCGACCAACCGATTTGTCGTGTCACTGCCGGTAACTGCGCCAACGCAAAAATTTACCGGGCTTTTGCAGCGATCCAATGGCGCTGTCCCGACGCTTGCCACACTCTCGGTGCAACCCACCGGCACCTTCAGCGGGAGCTTGGCCAACCGTTCCGGCACGTCGCAGCTCGATTCTTCGCGGCTCAAGCGTCAATTCACCCTAACCAATCCGGATACCGGAGTTTTCTTGAATTCGCTCGGCGAGTCCATCGTTTATTGGTATGGCCATGCCGACGCCTCTTTTTTTGCGTTGGCCTACACAAATTCGGGCTTCGCTTACACATTGTCTGGCCCACTGATGCCGGCGGCCTATTCCGGAGCGAGCAACGATGCGTGTCCCCTCGCAGGAAAACTCGTCAACGCAGTCCTGACGCGCACCAACCAATTGCCGCACACGGTCGCGGGCTTTCTGCAGTTCGCCTTCGACAAAGCTGGCACAGCCAAGATCACGGGCGCGCTGCCGGATAACCGGAACATCAGCGCTTCCTCGTTTGTCGTGCTCGAGCCGTGGAGCGGCAATCAAGTCTTGCCTACCGGACTCTTCCACCGCACGGCGCCCGCAGCGTCTCTGGCCGGCGTCCTGCGAATGCCTCCTTCCAACGGCTCAAACTCACCGCTTGTCGGCGCGCTCAGTTGGACATCGGGCAACAATTCCGCATCTAATTTCGATGTGATGGCAGCAGTCTGGACCAACAGACCGGGAACGAACGCAATCAGCGGCGATACAAATGTTGTTTCGTGCCAACTGAGGATTCCCGGCATCCCCAACCAGACCCTCCTCTGGGGCCCGGATAACAAGCCACGCTTCACTCCAACCAACGGCATGACCATTCGCTTCGATGCTCCGAAAGGAGTTTTTTCCGGGACGGCAACAATGGTCGCCACCAACGGCAAGAAGTCTAAGGTGCCTTACAAAGGCGTAGTCCTACCGCCGGTTCTCACCGGCTTTGGAAGCAGCGTAAGAGGATACGGCCTCGCCGCTCCGCCTGGCACAAACGGCCCGCTGCCTGCGATGCTGGTTCGCCCCTAGAGCCCGTTGAAGCTCATTGGCCATTGGCCAAAGGCAAGATATGCGCGTTGGACGCGGAACCATCTCAGCAGCAGCTCTCCGGCGCCCAAACCGGCGCCGTGGATAGATAGGTTCAAATCCCGGCGGCCCGATTTTTCAACACTTGGGAGAACTGCTTCGGTCTGAAGAGGGTCGCTGAATCTTCAGAATTTTTCAGATTCGGCAGTTCGCGGAGAATTCGCTATAGGTGGCTTTGGAAAAGTTTTGGAAGCTGTATAGCGCGTGGGGTTAGAGAGAAAGCGGAGTCGGTGATTGGTGGGAATTAAGTGGGGCATTGACTCCCATCGTCCAATCTGGCCCCATGGCATGATGGAATTCAGCGCTTCCAGCTTCATACTCTGGGCCGACGCTCCTGAGGGCAGAAAGGCGATTTCCTGTCAGCGGGGGTATCCCCGTTTCGTCACATGCTCAGCAAAAAGTTACTCATAACCCGCCAGCCAATTCTTGCTGTCGCGGCCATTATAACCTTTGCCCTCAGCAGCATCGCCCACGCGGGTTCTGCCGATGTTGTTTTCGGCAACCTTGGCTCGAGCGGGACAGGATCTCTTGGCACTCAAAACTCGGACGTCGGCCAGAATGTAAACAATTACATCGCTCAAGGGTTCACAGCCGCAGGGCTGAATCTGAATGTGACCTCCATCTCGCTCGGTTTGTTCGGAGACTCGGTTCCCGCAACGATCGCTATTTTTGCGGATAATTTCGGAGCGCCTGCGGCTTCTCCCCTCTTCACATCGTCGGTCACCAATGTGGGTGCTAAGGGCATATATGCGTTCAGTTTCACTGGAGCAAATCTGACAAGTGGCTCGAGTTATTGGGTGATCCCGCAGTCGGACCTTTCGTGGTATCTCAATAGTCCGGGCTCAGCGCCCACGTCTCAAAACAGCTCGGGCTACAGCTTCACGAGCACCCTTGAAAACTTCGAGGGTTCTGGCTGGTCGGCTGCTGCATCCGATCGTTACAGCATCTCTGTCGAAGCCGTCCCCGAACCCTCCACCTACGCACTGCTTCTTCTCGGTGGAGCCGCTTCGCTTTGGGCTTTGAAACGCCGCAAAAGCTAAAGAGCTTCTGCTAAAACGCAGAGCACAGATTCCTCGAAGCCGTAACTAGACTCATTCTGCTGAATCTTCCGACGAATTTTCCGTCAGACATCCTCCAGCCCTTCCTTCTTTCTGGGCTTCCAAACAAATTCGATGTCGAGGAAACCCTCTGCATCAACATCTCGGAGTAGTAATTCGAGATTCCTCGGATCTGCGGGAGGAACGAGACCGTTTTGGATGTAGTCAGACTGAGCAGACTTACTTCTCGAACATCTCACCAAGAACACGGAGCACGCGGTCTGAAGCCGAAGGTGAGAGCCGACCCAGCTTTTTGACCAACCGTGTTTTGTCCACCGTGCGGATCTGGTCCAGCACGACTTGGCCCGCAACGCCTTGGAATGTGCATGGCACGCGTGTGGGATAATCGCGGCCCTTCGTTGTCATCGGCGCGATGATGACCGTCCCGATATGGTGATTCATTTCGTCGGGAGAAATCACCGCGCACGGCCGCGTCTTCTTGATCTCGCGCCCGATCGTGGGATCCAGAGCCACGAGAAACACGTCGAGCCGGTTCACTTCCACTCCCACTCGTGCTTATCCCATTCCGTGGAAGGAAAACAGGCGTCCGCCAGCTTGTCATCGCCTTCGCGCGCCATGCGGGCGAACGCATCTGTCCAACCAGCCCGCGGACGAAGGCGGGGTGCACGGATGAGAATCGTGCCGTCTTGCACGTCCATGTCGACTTCGTCCGCCAAACCGCACTGCTCGATGAGAGGCTTGGGAATCCGGATTCCGCGCGAGTTGCCGATGGGAACCAAAACCGCTTTCATGCCGACAGTGTATCTACTTTGTGATTACGTGTCAATTATCCCTCCCGCCACGAGAGGGGTCGCCGCGGCAACAGACATCGGGCTCAAATCCCAGCAGCCGGTTTTTTCAAAACCTGGGAGGGTCGCCTCAAGGCAGTCTCGGACCTCGATACTGCCGCGCGGATGACCGGGCTTTTTGATGAATTCAGACGAGAGCTGGCGGATTGGGAAGGATAGGACAAGAGTGAGTTGATCCGACCACGCTAGCTTGCGCGGTCTCGTAGCGTGCGGCTTCGCACCGCGCCCTTTTGCCTGCGGCAAACTTGACTGACATCGACGGGCACTGATAAGCCCACGGAGGTGAAACGACTTGCCTGGCTCGATGTGGCGAGGGGTTTGGCCATTCTTCTGGTCGTTTATTTCCACTTTTTCATGACCTACGTGGACGGCAGGGCCACGCCGTCTTGGGATTGGCAGACAATGTCCGGGGGTGTCGGAGCTCTGGCCGAGGTCGTCTGGCTGAAACTCTCGGGCTTGGGTTTTCATGCGGTGGGACTCTTCATTGCGCTGAGCGGATGGGCGCTGATGGAATCGACTTCACGACGGGCGTCAGCGGGGCCCGTAAAATGGGGATCGTGGTATGTGGCACGTCTGGTGCGGCTCTATCCCATGTATTGGGTGGCGCATCTTGTTTATTTGCTTTCGCCTTTCGTCGCGCGCTTGGAACCGGTGGATGGCCGCATTTTCCTCAGTCTTCTCGGTCTGCGTTTCGTCGATATCAGCCGGAACTTCCATTACCTGAATGCCGCGTGGTGGTATTTCGCGCTGCTCCTCCAGCTGGTGCTGATGTTTCCGCTGCTGTTCTGGGCAGCGCGGCGCTTGGGTCCATGGACTTTCCTTCTGGTTGCGGCGGCGGTCGGGTTTTTCGCGCGTTATCTGCTATTGGTCGTTTACCTGCAGAACGGGGTTTGGTCGACGGGGGGCCTGGCTCTGTGCCGCTTGCCCGAATTCGCCCTCGGCATGGCGCTGGGGATGTGGCACGCCCGCTCTCCCGAAAAGACGGAGAAGTTTTTTCTCGGCGGCGCCGGCTTGGTTGCGGGGCTCCTGCTGTATCCGTTCGCGCTCATGCTCTACGCGAACATCCATACCTATGTATTCGTCGACTTCGCGACCGGCGTTTGCTGCCTCTTGGTCGTGCTCGGCGTTGCCGGGCCGGTTTCCCGACTGCCTATGCCGTGCAAGATACTCAGTCTGGTCGGAGCTTATTCCTACGGCATTTTCCTCGTCCACCAACCCTACGTCATCTGGGTCGGACTGCGCATCCGCGAACAGCCGGTCTGGGTGTTTCTTCTCATCTCGGCGGCAGTTCTCGCGGCAACCAGCGTGTGGGGCATTGCTTTGGAAAAAGCGACAAATGCCGTTGTCCGTCGAATCAGCACG
Source organism: Chthoniobacterales bacterium (assembly GCA_044371145.1). Lineage (GTDB taxonomy): Bacteria > Verrucomicrobiota > Verrucomicrobiia > Chthoniobacterales > JACTMZ01 > JACTMZ01. The sequence continues at coordinate 12,496 of JBILUI010000049.1, forward strand.
GCACTGAAGGGGCCTAACGCGCGAACTGCTTGATCGGGCTTCTAGGCCGGCGAGCGGAAGCGATCCGGTCAAGCACCCCTGCGACCGCTTTGGCGTTAGCCCCCGAACTCGTTCTCCAAGTCCTGACGACGGCTTGTCCGGAGAAACCAGTGCGACGGCAAATGGAATCGGCTCAGGCCGCTTTTTTGCCCATCACCTCGAGTTGCAGCTTCCATATCTCGCGCAGTTTTTCCATGCGCTGTTTCTTGTCGAGGGCCGGGTCTTTGCGGATGCGCAACTCTTCCGCTTCGAGTTCGGCGAGCTTTTTGCGCGGCGTCTTGTTGTCTCCGGTCGGCATGTTGGCCGCGACGACAATGGGCGCGGGAGCAGGCGTCGGAGCAGCGGCGACTACGATGCTCGGGCTCGGACGTGGAGCGGGCGTGGGAGCAGCGCTAGCCATGACGACCGAACTCCCGTCGCGCACCGCAAGGATCATGTTGCACTCATCGACGCGGTAATAGTAGCCGACTCCGAAGTCGAGCGGCACCCGTTCTGCCGAAGCGTAAATCTTGGCCAGATCTTTCTGAAAGTGGCCGCGAAATTCGTTGATCGTCCTGACATAGCGTCCGTAGGGACGGACACTCCACTTGCGCTCGGTGTAGACCGACGCAGGAATGGCGGTGTCGTCCTGCAAAATGTATTTGCAACGCTCCAAAAGAAAATCGCGCGTCGCGGAAAACGCGCTCCCGTGCATCAAATAACTGGCCGCCTTGGCAAAGCCGGCGCCGGGCTCCAGTTTGCGGCAAAAGTTGGCGAAGCCGGGATTTTCCGCGAGGCCTTTGTTCGAGATGTCCGCGGTGAAATAATACACGGTCTGCTCCGGAGTGCCGGGACCCGAGTCGAAGGCAATCCTGACGCCCGGCGTCACACCTTCGCCCGAATCGCCGGGTTCAGTCCGGGGGCTTTCGTTTCCGTCGCGATCGAGACCAACCAGCTCCACGCTGCGGACGGTTTTGCCCAAGCGCGCGAGAAAGGTCATGAGCACCGGTGTGGTGCCGGGAAGATCTTCGTTCCGGAAATCCGACCCCATGTCTTTCGTTTTGAAAAAGCTCAGGGCGAGAAAGTTTTTCAGCGACCCGTAAAACCGCGAGAGAGAGCGCCCGAGACGATCCGGTCCGATGGATTCAAGGTCCGGAACCCGACCGACCGGTTCGAGTCCGCAGAGCACGTAGGTGCGGCAGTCCGGGAAAAACGCGTTGGCGTAAAGAATATCGGGCCCGCTGAAAGTATAATAAAGGACCGGTGATTCCCGGCGGACGGCGGGTAATTCGCGATCGCCCCACGCGCGCGCTTTCGAGAGTTGGCGTTCCTCGAATTTCTCCCACATCTGCGCAAGCTTCGGATATTGCTGCTGGCAAGCGGCCCCGGAAGCGACGGCCGCCAGCGGCGACGACGGGGCAGGCGGAAGTCCGGCGAGAACCTTGGCGGTATCGTCGAGCGTGGCCGGCGCGGCCGCGAACGCGACCGGAGCGAGAAGACAAATCAGTGCGACGGCGCAAAGCACCGGAAAGATGGATGGTTGTTTATTCATTGGGGTTTGCTGCGCGAGAAGCGGCCCGTCAGGCGGATGTTTTGCCCATGACGGCGAGTTGCTTTTGCCAGATGTCGCGGAGTTGGCGCATACGTTCTTCCCGAGTGAGAGCGGGGTTTTGGCGGATGCGCAGTTCTTCGGCTTCCAGCGCGATGAGCGACTTGCGTGGAGACGGGGCGGCGGCAACGGAGGGGGTTTGCACCGTCGCGGACGCGGGTTTGGGCGGCTTGGTCGTTGCCACAGCAGGTTGCTCGCGTTGCGGCTTCTCCTTTTTGGCGAGCTGCGGCGGCGCAGGCGCGGAGGACGGCGGGGTTTTCTGCGGCGGCGCGGCAGCGGGTGCACCGGTGCGCGTGGCGAGCAGGATGTTGGCTTTGTCGGAGAAGACTTGATAGCCCGCGCCGAAAGGCAATGGTCCGGCGTTGGCTTTCGTGGCGTAGGCATCACGGAAGTCGTTTTGGTAGTAACCGGAGAAGATCGGCTGATTGTATTCGCCGAAAACTTTGAGCTTCCAGCGATTCGGGTCGAAATAGCGGAAAGGAATTCCGGAGTCGTCCTCCACGATGAGCGGCGAGGTCTGCAAAAGAAAATCGCGGACTTGGGTGAACCCGCCGCCATGCATCAGGTAGGAGGCCGCTTTGAGATACGATGCGCCCTCACCGAGCGAACGCAACCACGAGACGAAGCGGCTGCATTCCGCCCCATTGGCCACATTGGCTTGGAAATAATAAAGCGTCTGCGGACCGCGCATGCCCTTGCGGTAGGATATTTTGACGCCCGGCGAGCCGAACGGGCGCACCATTTCGACGGACTGGATTTTGTTCCCGGTCAGCGCGAGTTGCGCATAGAGCAGCGGAAGAACGCCCCAAAAGTTGCCTTGGCGCAGCTGCGCATTCATTTCGCGCGTGACGAAGTATCCGGCGAACAAGGCCGTGCTGATGGCTTGCCGGGTCGATCCCAAGGAAGCCGCCAGAGCTTCCGGAGTGAGTGTCTCGGGTGGCGTCACAGAACCGACCGGTTCGAGACCGCCCAGCACCAGCGTATGCGCATTGGGAAAGAAGGCGTGCACCGCCAAGAAATCGGGACCGCCGAAAAGATAACGTACCACTCCCTTCGTCGAGCCTTGCGTGAGATTGCGACGCGCCCAGACCCGCATCGCGTCCCACCGCGCTTTGCGGCAGTAGTCCCACCTTTTGGCGATTTGCTCGCGGTGATTTTCGTACCCGGCGGTCTCTTGCAGCGCAGCCAGAGGACTACCCGAGGAAACCGGCAGGCCGGAAAGAAACAAGGCTTGGTCCTGGGGCGATGAAGCCGCCGCAGGCAGCAAACTCGGAAACGAGGCAAGAAAGGCA
>JBILUI010000050.1:0-15400 GCA_044371145.1 Chthoniobacterales bacterium
TGCAGTCCGCCTTCGCGCACCAGATCGCCGTGGCGTTGGCGCAGGCGCATGGCAGTCCAGAGGGCCACGCTTTGTCCGAGTGGATGGTCCATGCTGTGGGTGACGACAATTTCCATGCCGGTGTGCGCGGCAGCGAGGGCGAGGGGAAACGCATCTTGCGAGGCGGGCTTGATCACGAGTATTTGCGTGCCGGGCCAGGGGGGCGGCGTCTCGGGAAGTTCCCAATCGAGGGCGAGATTGATCTTATTTTTTTCGGATACCGCACTCCATGCCGCCGGATCGTAAGGAAAAGGATCCTCGAGGAATTCGATGGTGTTTCTCATAGCGGGTGTGAGCCGGTCAAAAAAACCGGCCAACACCGAGGCGTCGCTCAAAGACGCATTGGCATCCAAACGCCAGAGCAGCGGGATTCCGTTGAGACTGTTCAGAGCTTTGGCTTCGCGTTCGGGATTTTGGCCGATCTTCAACTTTGCTGCGGTGTAGCCTTCGGCCACGCATTGCTCGAAAGCGGAACGAGGTGCTTTTATCCAATCGGTGAAGAGCGCATGGCTGGCAACTTCGGGGAGTCCGTCGAAGAGCGAAACGCCCGCGCGTCGCGCGGCAGCATCGGTCCGCGCATGGCGTAGGGCGAGGTTGGCCAGATGCGTAGGCTGGTCTGTCGTCAGCGAGGCAAGATGCTCGTTGAGCGGGGCATGACCGAACTCGGTCCAGGGATGAATGTCGGCGTAACCGATCGTTTCATCGTCGAAGGTGACTTCGATCAAGGCGCCGCTTCGCGGTGATCGCGCGTCGCGCCACGGATCGGGTCCGGGTTGCAGCGTGTAGTAGTGCGCGCGGATTTTCACGGGACGACAAACCCGATGGCGAGGAGGAGTCCGAAGGCCGCATGGAGCGCGGCGGCCTGGGCCAGCAGTTGGTTGACGCTTCGGTCAGGTTGGGCCTCGAGGCACGCGCGGGCCAACCACCAACCAAGCGGCAAGGTCATGAGCGGCAGGAGAAATGCCCAGAGGTAACCGAGCGGCAGCCACGCGAGGCCGAGGATAAAAGGGGCCATGACGAGCGTGGAGTTTTCGCGCCGGGTAAAAGTCAGACCGAATCGCGCGGCCAGCGTGCGTTTGTTCGCCGCGCGATCGGACTCGATGTCGCGCAGGTTGTTCACCGCGAGAAGAACACTGGAATGCAGACCGATCTGCAGTCCGGCGAGCAGCGACGCGTAGGACCACTCCAAAGCATTAAGATAAAAGGTTCCGGCCACGGCGATGAGGCCGAAGAAAAGCACGACGAAGATTTCCCCGAGTCCGAGGTAGGCCAGCGGGAAAGGTCCGCCGGTGTAAGCGTAGGCAAAGAAAAGTGAAAAAACTCCGATGACCACGATGGGCCATCCGCCGTGGAGAACGAGCGGGATGGAGAGTACAACGGCCAGCGCAAGGCAGATCACTCCGCCGCGCATCACGGCGCGTGGTGCGAGCAGACCAGAGCTGGTCACGCGGGTCGGCCCGAGGCGTTCTGCGGTGTCCGCGCCCTTGGCGTGGTCAATAGCGTCATTGAAATAATTCGTTGCGATTTGAATGAGCACCGCGCAGGCGACGATGAGCACTGTGGCGAGCGGATCGAGACTCCCGGCGCTGAAAGCCAGGGCCACGCCGGCCAGCACGGGAATGACGGCGGCGCCGAGCGTGCGCGGGCGGGCCGCGAGGATCCACGGATTCATTGCCAGTGATGGCACGTGGATGCGGAGGGAAGGTCAATCTTTTGCGGTGAAGGGATTGACCGCCGAGGGCGCGGAGGGCACAGAGGAGGAAGATGAAAGGGATTCTCGCCGGATGTTGTGTCGCTTTGCTCTGCGCGTGTAGTGCGCGGGCGCAGGGTGGGATCGAAACGATGATGATCGAATCGGACGATGCGGCCATTCCCTCGCGGGAGGTGCGGATCTGGTTGCCGCCGGGATATGGGGAGGGAAATTCGCGCTATCCGGTGATTTATTTCCACGACGGGCAGAATGTGTTCCGTCCGGGTGGACCGTTCGGTTGCTGGTTCGCCGAGGATACGGCGGCGGAAGAAATAAAAGCCGGGCGGATGCGCGAGGCGATCATCGTCGCCGTGCCGAACAACGAGGCCGATGGCGGCAAAGCGCGCGTGACCGAATACCAACCGCCGTCCGATGCGAATCCGCGCGATCCGTCGCGCGGCAACGGCTTTTGCGATCGCTACGGGAAATTTCTCTTGGGAAAGGTGAAGCCGGCGATCGACGCGAAATACCGGACTTTTCCGGACAAAGAAAATACGGTCGTGGCTGGCTCTTCGATGGGTGGACTCGTTTCGCTCTGGCTTGGAATGAACACGCACGCCTTCGGCGCGGTGGGTGTTTTTTCTCCGGCGTTTTGGACGAGTCCGAAGTTTATGAAGTCGGTGATGGAGGGAACGAAGAAAGACAATTTGCGCATCTACATGGACATGGGGACCGAGGAAAAAGGCAACCTGACGGGCGACTATTGGCAGGATGCGCTCGCCGTGCGTAAGGCGCTGCTCAAAAAAGGCTACAAGGAGGGGGAAGATTTTCTGTGGAATCCGGGCGAGGGCGACGAGCACAACGAGAAGGCGTGGGCAAAGCGTTTGCCGGTGGCGTTGCGGTTCTTGCTGCCGAAACAGTAGTGCCGCGGCGCTACGCTTTGATGTCGAGCGCAGCGGCGATGGTGTTGGGAGAATTTCCCTCGAGGCGGTTGTTGACGAAGGCGTAGGAAGGGCGCGCCGTGGGTGTGGCGACGCTGCGTTGCATGAGCGAGCGCAGTGCGGCACGGGCCTCTTTGTTTGTTTCCTTGGTCTCGGCGTAGGGCTGGAAATCTTTGACCGCCTGTTCGTACGCGCGCCCCGGCCGCAAAAGAAACCGGGCTGCGTAGAAGTCGGCGGTGAAGGCGCCTGGCATGGCCATCTGTTCCTCGACGGGCGGCATCTTGGTCCAGCTGTTGAAGACATGCGCCACATTGTGCGCGCGCAGGACGTCGAAATATTCCGGCCGCAGCAGCTTGGCGTTGCGAACCTCGACACCGTATTGCCAGTTGTCGGGGAGTTGTCCGAGAAACTCATCGATTGCGGCGATGAAGTCGCGCAGGCGTTCGAAGTGCGTCGGATAAAAGGCGGAGAATTCGAAGATGAGGACGCCGGTCTTGTTGCGATGGGGCGAGAGCGGCCCGAGGAACGCGTCGATGAAAAGTTTGGCGTCGAGGAAATGGGTGTTATCCGTGCCGGCGCGGTCGCCAAAGCGTTCGAGCTTCGGAAATTTCTTCACCGTGATCTCGTCGGTCACTTTGTAGCAAAGACGGAAACCGTCCGGCACCTGCGCGCAGAGGTTGGCCAGGTATTTCTCCGAGGGAAAACGGTAGTAGCCGGCGTCGACGCAGACCGCCGGGAAAATCTCCGCGTATTCTTCGAGGCATTCGGTCTCGAAGCGCTTTTGCGAGAGTTTGCCGCGGGTGAGGTAGCGCTGCTCGTCGTAGATCTGTCCGAGCCAGCCCTCGTATTTCCACGAGGATGTGCCGAGATAAAGGCGGTTTTCCTTCGCCAGCGCGTGCGTGCCGCGGCTGAGCGCGCCGGCGAGGCTGGCGCGAGACGAGGGCTGAAAGTTGAAGATTGAGAGAGGAGTAGAGGAGGGATCGCTTTTCCCCTCAACTCTCATCCTTCGACTTTCAACTACATCAAGGCTTTCAGCCTTGATGTCAGATCGGCTTCGCTCTGCAGTCCGACGACCTGTTCGCGCACTTCGCCGTTTTTGAAAAAGAGAAGCGTCGGAATGGACGAGACGCGAAAACGGCTGGCCACGCCGGGGGCTTCGTCGACATTGACCTTGGCCACGATGGCTTGCCCGGCCATCGCGTCGGCGATCTTGTCGAGCACGGGTGCGATCATGCGGCAGGGGCCGCACCAAGGAGCCCAGAAATCCACGAGGATGGGTGTGGCTCCCTTGTTGATTTCGCTGTCGAAGTTGCTGTCGTTGAGTTGAAGGACGTTGGCGCTGGCCATGTTTCTATGGGGTGTTGTGGTTGCGTTTGGGTTGATCAGAGGAACATCCAGACTTGGATGCCCAAAGCGGCGATGGCCATCACCGTGGCGGCAATGGCGAGAATGCCGGTGAGCGAGTCGGATCCCGTCGCCGGTGCGGCTTCGACAGGCGCGGCGGTCTTGAGTGCAGGCGCGGGCGCGGCGGCCGGCGCGGCGGGTCCGATTTTCACCGTGGCTTGCGGCGCGGGGCGCGCCGGAGGAGTGACTTGCACTTTGGCCGTTTCTTTCTTCGAGACAGACGGCGGCGGCGCGGTGGCAGGTTTGGGTGCGGCCGGAGCTGGGACGGCGGCGGCGGGCATGGGAGGTCTTGGTGCGGCAACGCCAGCAGCTGCCGCGGCGGATGCGGTGGTCGCCTGAGGTTTGGGTGGGGCCGGCATCGGGGGCTTCGGTGCCGCGACGGGTGAGGCGGGCATTGGCGGCTTGGGCACTGCTGCGGCGGGAGCGGGCGGATTCGGTGCGGCGACTGGCGTGGCAGCCACAGGCATGGCTGGCTTGGGTGCGGGCACGGCGGCAGCAGGCATGGGAGGTTTTGGTGCAGCCACTGGTGCGGCGGGCATCGGCGCTTTCGGTGCCGCAACCGGTGCAGGAACGGGAGCAGGAGCGGCAACCGCGGCCATCGGAGGTTTCGGCGCAGCGATCGAAGCGGCGGGCATCGGGGGCTTCGGCACAGCAACAGCCGCAGCAGGCATCGGAGGTCTCGGCGCGGCGACCGGCGCGGCCACCGCAACGGGCTTCGGCGGAAGCGGCGCGGCGGGGGCGCCTCCCGGAATCGGCATCGCCGCGGGTTTCGTTGGCATGCTGAAAGGTTTCGGCGGTGCCGGCATGGTCGGCGGTGCGCCGGTGGCGGTCGGCAGGGGCTTGGGCGGAAGATTCACCATCGCGGCTTCGCGCGGATTGGCTGCAGTCGGGCCGCCTTCCCGCCTGGGCGGAAGAACAATACGGACGGTTTCTTTTTTCGGTTCGGCGGGTTTGTTGGGGTCGCTCATGGGGTTAGGCTCGGAAATTTTTGATCCGGAGGGAGGAAGAGCATTATTCGTCTCTGAAGGGCTGTCAATTGTTTCGCCTGCCGTAGGCGAAAATTCGGCAAAATCTGCGATTTTTCTTGCACATAGGGCGGCTCCGGGGCATTCTCCACGACCATTTTTCGAACTTTATGGCCAAGACCTCATGGAGAGAGCGCGAGAAGCGCAAACGCAAGACAGTGGATAAATTCGCTGCCCTGCGCGCCGAATTGAAGAAGAAGGGCGACTATCTCGCCTTGGCCCAACTGCCGCGCAACGCCAGCCCGGTTCGTCTTTCCAATCGTTGCCGGGTCTCCGGCCGCAAGCGCGCCTTCATCCGCGAGTTCCAGATGTCCCGCCTGACATTCCGTGAGCTCGCCTGCGCGGGGCTCATCCCCGGGGTCACCAAGGCGAGCTGGTAAAAGCGATCGCGCGCGGCGCGGTCCGGCGCCGCTGACGAAGTTTGTCGAACGGCGCAACGTCCGCCGGGCGTTCCCTGTTTTCCGACACTATGTCATCCGTCCACGAATTTGCCTCCGCCGTTCCGGTCGCGCCCGAGACCGTGTTCTGGCAGTTGCTTGCCGTTGCGGTCCTTGTGTTGCTCAACGGTTTCTTTGTCGCATTCGAATTCGCCGTGGTCAAAGTGCGATCGACGCAATTCGAACAAAGCGTCAGGGAAGGCAAACGCGTGCGCATGGCGCGCGAAATCCTCGGCAACATGGAGGCGTATCTCTCCGCGGCGCAGCTTGGCATCACACTGACCAGCCTCGGGCTCGGTTGGGCGGGCGAGCCCTTCATTGCGCGTTTGCTCGGTCCGGCCTTCGCGGCGGCGGGGATCGGCAGCGAGAAATTGGTCGCTGCCCTCTCGTTCGCTGTCGCTTTTTCCATCATCACCTTCCTGCATATCGTGGCGGGCGAGCAGGCGCCGAAAATCCTGGCCATCCGCCGCGCGCGGCAGATTCTCCTCTTCTGCGCTTGGCCGATGCGCATTTTCTACCTTGTTTTCCGGCCATTCATCCACGTGATCAACGTTTGCTCCGCGTGGCTGCTCAAACACGTCTTCCGTCTCAAGGCGCAGCCCGGACACGAATCGTCCCACACCGCCGAGGAATTGCGTTCCATGCTCGAGACGAGCACGAGCGGCGAGGGCGCGCCGGTCAGTGCGCTCGGACGCGAGATCCTCATCAACGCCCTCGACATGCGTCAGCGCGTGGTGCGCGACATCATGACGCCGCGCGGCGAGGTCGTCTTCCTCGATCTCGACGAGGGCTTCGAGTCTGCGGTCGGATCAGCTTTGAACTCGAAGCACACCCGTTATCCGCTGTGCCGCGGCCATCTCGATGAGGCGGTCGGCCTCGTCCACATCAAGGACCTTCTCGCCCTCGTGCAGAATGACAAAAACGATCTGCTCTCGATCAAGCGCGAACTGATCCACGTGCCCGAAATGATGCCGCTCGAGCGTTTGCTCAAACTTTTTCTCGGCAAGGGCGCGCACCTCGCCGTGGTGGTCGACGAATACGGCGGCACGGTCGGCGTGGTCACGCTCGACGACGTGCTGGCCGAGCTGGTCGGCGAGATCCAGGACGAATTCGATTCCGACGAAAGCGAATACCGCAAAATTTCCGACGACGAGTATCTGCTCGACGGCGGTTTCGCGCTGCACGAACTCAACGACCTCCTCGACATCAAGCTGGTCAGCCCCGAGGTCAGCACAATAGGTGGCTATGTCACGCACCGGCTCGGGCATTTGCCCAAGCAGGGCGAGACGGTGAGCGGCGACGGGTTTGATTTCACCGTGCAGCAGGCCAACGGTCGCCGCGTGGTCAATGTGCTGGCCAAGCGCCGTGCGGATTGGGAAACGTACGAAGAAGAGCCCGCCTCCCTCTGAAAAGGGGCGCAGATCCCCCTTGCCGCGGCGTGTTAACGCCTGTCTATTGAAGGTATGACCGCGGGCATGGATCCAGCAACTCCGGCTCCCCCGGTCTCGCCAGGGGCCGTGCCGGAGAAGCGACTTGCCGAATTCCGGGAGGAACCGAAAAAAACGTTGCCCGCGCCCGCCGCACAACAACGCGCTTTCATTCCATGAAAGAAGGCTTTCTCTATCTGAAAAAAACCGCAGACGGACTGGTCGTGCAGACCACCCAAGCCAAGCATGCCGAGCAACTGGAGGCCTTGCAGGAAACGGTGTTCCCGACCCTCGACAAGAATGTGCTTTTCCGCGCGCCGCATTACCTCCACCACATCCGCATTTTTCCGGAGGGACAGTTCGTCGTCACGGACGGCGATAAGGTCGTGGGTATGACCACCACCATCCGCTACCACCTCGATGAAAATCACACCCACACCTTCGCCGAAGTGATCGATGGCGGTTTTCTCAACACCCACGAACCCGACGGGGAATGGCTTCTCGGGCTCGATATCGGCACGCACCCGCAATGGCGCGGTCGCGGCATCGCGCGCCACCTTTATGATGCGCGGCAAGAAACCGTCGAGCGACTCAACCTCCGGGGACAGTATACCTACGGCATGCTCAGCGGCTACGGTGCGCTGAAGGAAACGATGAGGGCCGAGGATTATTACGCCGAGCTGATCGCCGGAAAACGAAAGGATCCTACCGTGTCCCGCCAGATGGCCAACGGATTCGAAGCGGTGAAGCTTGTGCCCGGCTATCTCGAAGATCCGGTCTGCGACAACTACGTCGTTCTGTTGGTCAGGAAAAACCCGAACTTCAAACCTGCGCGCTGAACTTTCATCCCATGACCATCCAACTCAAAACTCCCATTCCCGGACCTGTCAGTCAGGCCATCCTTCAGCGCCGCGCCGATGCCATACCTACGGGTCTGGCCAAATCCACCGATGTCGTCGTGGCGGATGCCAAGGGCGCCGTGGTCACGGATGTCGATGGAAACACCCTGCTCGATTTCGCGGGCGCCATCGGCGTGATGAACATCGGTCACTGCCCGCCCAAAGTGGTGGCGGCCATCAAGGCCCAGGCCGAGAAATACATCCACACCTGCGCGCTGGTCACCACCTTCGAGCCCATGGTGGAGCTCTGCGAAACCCTCAACCGCGTGACGCCCGGTGACCACGCGAAAAAAACCCTGCTGGCCAATTCCGGAAGCGAGGCGGTGGAGAACGCGGTGAGCATCTCCCGCTACTACACCCGTCGCCGCGGGGTGATCTGCTTCGAAGGCGGATACCATGGCCGCACGCTGCTCACCCTCAGCCTCACCTCCAAATACGGATTGTTCAAAAAAGGATTCGGGCCGTTCGGCGGGGACATTTACCGGATTCCCGCGCCGAATTCCTACCGCAGGCCGCCGCAAATGACCGAGGAGGAATACATCGACCACAGCATCCGTGCCTTGCGCAACGCGCTCATCAGCCAGGTGGACCCGTCGGATCTTGCCTGCATCCTCATCGAGCCCGTGCAGGGTGAAGCCGGCTTCATCCCGATGCCCGCCGCCTTCCTGCAAGAGATCCGCAACATCTGCAACGAGACCGGCGCGGTGATGATCTGCGACGAGATCCAGAGCGGATGTTTCCGCACCGGCAAGCTCTTCGCCTGCGAGCATTATGGCATCGTGCCGGACATCATCACGATAGCCAAATCCCTCGGCGCCGGTTTGCCCATCTCGGCTACCACCGGTCGTGCGGAGATTATGGACACCGTCCATCTCGGCGGAGTCGGAGGCACGTATGGCGGATCGCCGGTCACCTGCGCGGCCGCGTTGGAGGTGATCCGGGAGATGACCACGCCGGCCTTTGCCGCCCACGCCAACAAGGTGGGGCAGATCACGGAACAGCGCCTCGCCGAGTGGAAAATGAAATACAGTCTGATCGGCGATGTCCGTGGGCTCGGACCGATGCGCTTGGTGGAATTTGTGAAGGACCGGAACGAACGTACGCCCGACCCCGACACCGCGCTCAAGATCATCCGCGATGCCGTATCGAACGGCATCATCCTCATCAGGGCCGGATTGTTCAGCAACTGCATCCGTTTGATGCCGCCGCTTGTCATCACGGAGGAACAATTGCACGAAGGACTCGACGTCCTCGAAGGAGCGATCGCCCGCGCGCAAAACAGTTGAGCATGGCGACGGTTTTTTTCAACGGAACCGTAGTCACCCAAAATCCGAAGAACCCGGTGGTATCCGCGTTCTCCGTTGAGGACGGACTGATCACGGCAACCGGAAAGGATAGTGATTTCAACCTCGGCGGCGCGACGCGGGTCGATCTGCAGGGCAAGACCGTGTTGCCCGGATTCAACGATGCGCACATCCACCTTTGGAAGGTCGGGCAACTGGCCGCCTACATCCTGGATTTGCGCGGCATCGGTTCGATCGACGCGATCATCGAACGGGTGAAGGAAGCTTCGCGCACAGTCGAACCGGGTCGCTGGATCATCGGCAGGGGATTCAACGAGGCGGTTCTCTCCGACAAGCGTTTGCCGGTGGCCGCCGATCTCGACCAGGCAACGACGCGGCATCCGGTTTATCTCCTCCGCACTTGCGCCCACATCGCCTGCGTGAACACCGCGGCAATGAACTTGTGCGGGATCACGCGCGGAACGGTTTCGCCGGAAGGCGGATCGGTGGGCATGACGCATGGTGCCCCCAACGGACAATTCTACGAGACCGCGCTGGGGCTGATCACTACTCACATTCCTCCCGCTTCGGTCGAAGATCTCGCTGACATGATCCGTATCGGCGCACGCCAGATGCTGGCCCACGGTATCACCAGCATCACGGATCCCGCGGTGCATCCCGAACTCGGCCGCGCGTACGAGCTAGCCTGCGGCGAAGCATTGGGATTGCGGGTCAACCTCATGCCCATGCTGCTTCCGGACGGCGGGGAGATCGCCTACCCGTTGCCCGAGGTGCATGCCGATCCGTGGCGCCGACAGACCACGGTCAAATTATTCGCCGACGGCGGATTGAGCGGAGGCACCGCGGCCCTTTCGCGAAATTACCGCAATCGCGACGATCGCGGCATCCTGAGGATTGGTGCCGAGCGGTTCCTCTCGCTCGGACGTGAAATCCGCCGCTGCGGATTCGCCATTGGAACGCATGCCATCGGCGACCGCGCCATCGCGGAGGTGCTCGGATCCTACAAAACGCTCGAGCAGCAATTCGGCCCGGTCAGGAACCGCATCGAGCATTTCGGATTGCCGACGGATGCCTCCCTCGAGGAAGCCGCGAGGCAAGGGATCGTCGCGGTGCCGCAACCCGTTTTTCTCGACGAACTCGGTGACAATTTTCTCGCTTGCCTCGATGATGAGTTCCTGAAGCGTTGCTATCCCATAAGAACCCTGGCCCGATGCGGCATCCGCTACGCCTTGTCCACCGATGCGCCGGTGGTGAAGAATTTCGATCCTTGGAACAACATCCGTGCGGCTGTAACGAGAAAGACCCGCTCCGGAAAAGTGATCTCCCCCGATGAGGCGATCACCGTGGCGGAAGCAATCGAGTCCTACACGATGGGCGGGGCCTGGGCGGAGGGAACCGAAGCAATCAAGGGATCCATCGAAACGGGAAAATACGCCGACTTCGTCGTTCTTGACCGGAATCCCCTGGAAACACCTGTGGAGGAATTGACCTCCATCACTATCGAATCGGTCTTCGTCAACGGCCAACAGGTGCAATCCCGTAACTGAAAAATCATGGAAACGAATTACAACCAGCACATCAATGGAACATGGACACCCGCCTTGGGCGGCGGCACATGGGAGGTGAAGAATCCGGCCGATGAAACAACGGTGGCCACCGTTCCCTTCGGTGACGGTTCGGATGCGATCCGGGCGATCGAGGCGGCCAGCGCGGCATTCAAGGTCTGGAGCACGACCAATCCCTTCGACCGCGCGGTTATCCTGAAAAAAGCCGGCGCCCTGATGCACGAACGGCTGGAGCGCTACGCACGCACCACCGTGATGGAGAGCGGCAAGCCGTTGGCCGAAGCCATCGGCGAATGGCGCATCGCCGCGAATTTTTTCGAGTGGTATGCGGAAGAAGGCAAACGCAATGCCGGCACCGTCTTGCAGGCAGCCCGCAACAACAAGCGCATGTCCGTCATCCACCAACCACTTGGCGTGGTGGGCGCGATCACTGCCTGGAATTTTCCCGCTTACAATCCGGCACGTTGCTGGTCCGCGGCGCTCGGCGCCGGCTGCACCGTAGTGGCTAAGGCCAGCGAATACACCCCGCTCACCGCGATGCTGCTCGCGCAATGTTTGCACGACGCCGGACTGCCGGCCGGCGCTCTTAATCTCGTGAATGGTGATGCGGCGTCGATCGGAGAGGCCATGCTGGATCATCCCGCGGTTCGCAAGATCAGTTTCACCGGCAGCACGCGGGTCGGACGCATCCTTATGGACGGCGCCTCGAAGACCCATACCCGTCTTTCCCTTGAACTCGGAGGGAACGCGCCGGTTCTTGTCTTCCCCGATGTCGATGTGGAGAAGGTGGCTGCCGATTCGGTCATCGCCAAGCTGCGCAACGCCGGCCAGACCTGCGTCGCCCCGCAACGCTTCTTGGTGCATGAATCCATCGCCGGGCGCTTCATCGAGGCGGCCGCGGAAAAAATGCGATCGATCAAGTTGGGCAATGGTTTGGAATCGACGACCGAAATGGGACCGATGATCAACTCTTCCCAGCGCGACAACCTCGAAGCGCTGGTCAAGGAATCCGTCGCGGACGGTGGCGAAGTTGTTACCGGCGGTGGCAGGGGAAATTTCAGCGCCGGATATTTCTTTGAACCGACGCTGGTCCGGATCGCCACGGCAGACAACCCGCTGTTCCGCCGGGAGATCTTCGGTCCGGTCATGCCCGTCACCACGTTCCGCACCACGGAAGAGGCGGTCCGTTTGGCCAATGACACCGAATACGGGCTGGCCTGCTACATCTGGACCAGCAATCTCGACACCTCGATCCATGTCTCCGAGCAGATCGAGTTCGGAATCGTCGGAGTCAACGAGTGGTATCCTTGGGCGATGGAAGCGCCGTTTGGCGGATGGAAGCAGAGCGGCCTCGGCTACGAGTGCGGCCGCGAAGGCCTGGCCGAATATCAGGAAAAGAAACTGATCAGCATCGGTGGTCTTTGACTGCGCACGCTGAATCACCAACCGCGTTTTACTGCGAAGCCGCGGGATTCGAGTAAAGGTTGCAGTCGGTCGGGCTGGTCGCCTTGGAGTTCGAGGGTGCGGACGTTGATTTGCCCACCGCAGCCGAGGGACGCTTTCAATTCGTGGAGCAGCGATTCCAGTTTCGGCGCGTTCCACGCGGGGGAAAATCCTTCGAGGACGAGAACGGTTTTGCCGCCGCGGTGCGCGGTGGAGCGACGGAGAATAAGTCGCTCGGCGGGTTCTTTTTTCGGCGCAGGCGAAGCAGTTGTCGGAACAGTTGGTCCTTGGCGCAAGGGTCCGAGATCGAGCGCGGCGAAGGGATTGGTCCGCAGCTCCGGTGCGGCGTCCGTGGCGATGCGCTGTTGTTTTTCGCGGGGCATGAGCTTCAGTGGTGTGCGGCGGCCGAGGACGGCCGCCATCCAAAAAAGGGGCCGCTGGAGGGCGAGCGTCCTCGCGAGCCGCGTGCCTTCCTTCCCATCCTCCTGCCTCAGCGCAGCCAGCGCTTTTTCTTGATGTAGATGAGCGGGAGGATGGCGGAGAGAAAGGTGAGGAGAATCGTCACAGGGAAGCCCCATTTCCACGACAACTCGGGCATGTAGGAGAAGTTCATGCCATACATCGTGCCGACGAGAGTAGGCGGGAGGAACACGGCGGTGAGGATGGTGAAGACTTTGACGATCTGGTTCTGCTGCATGTTCAGGATGCCCATGGAGGCCTGCTGCAGGTAGCGGACTTTGTCGTGCTCGAAGGCGAGATGGTCTTTGATGCCGGCGACGTCCGCGGCCAGTTCGTTGACCCGGGCCTGCAACTCGGCGTCGGTGAAGCCGTCGACTTCGGCGCTGAAGTAGCGGACGACGCGGGCGAGTTGCAGCACGCTCTCGCCGCTCTGCGAGATGAAGTCCTCGTAGCGCGAGAGTTCGGCGAGCAGTTCGCTGATCTCGGTCATCGTTCCCGTTTTGCCCGTGCCGAGTTCGGTCGGCATCTCCGCGATGTTCTTCGACAACTGCTCGAGATCGGTGCCGACGGCCTCGACGCGATCGGCCACGGTTTCGCTCAGGGCGAAGAGGAGCCCCCAGAGGATTTTCTGCGGCGTGTCGTAAAGGTGCGCTTTGCGCCGGATGCGCTGGGCGAAGACGGCCACGGGCATGAGCTCTATCTCGTGCAGGGTGACCACGCAGTCTTCGTGGAGAATGAAGGTGAGCTTGTTGACCTTCGTTGCGTTTTCCTCGTCCTTGCTGACCAGGCCCATGGTCATGAAAAGCGTGTCGTCCTCGTGGTAGATGGTCGGATGCTGCAGGGTGAGTTCGATGCCGAGGGCGGTGCGCAGGATGTCTTTTTCCTCGGGGGTGGGTCGGAGCACATCAATCCACAGCGCACCCTTCATTTCCTCGGCGGACTGCACTTCGCGCGTGAAGCGGAAGGTGCCGTTGTCTTTGAAGAACGCGGTGATCACGGCCTGGTGGTGTGCGGCTCGCCGCCGGGTACGCCGTATTGGGAAGCGTGGCTGGGCGAGGGGGACGAGGTCTTTGTTTCCTGTCCCTCAGGTTGCAGGTGATGGATGAGCAGCAGGACGCCCGCGATGAAAAGATACAGACCGATGACCGCCCAGATGACCTCTGTTTCCAGGGCGTGTTTCGGCTTTTCCGGCGCTTTCTTCGGATCAGGCATAGCGAGGACGTCCGGGGGAGACTCGGAACCTTCGCCCGAAGACGTGCGCGGAAGAAAGCAAAAAGGGCGTTCCTTGCGGAACGCCCTTGGTCTGATTTGTGTGCGGTCGGCTTACGCGTCGGCCGGGACGGCGCCTTGGTCGCGGTCTTTCATCGCGGCTTTGCGGCTGAGTTTGACTTTGCCGCGGTCGTCGACGCCGATGCATTTGACCCAGATCGAGTCGCCGACTTTGACAACGTCCTCGACTTTGTTGACGCGGAAGTCGGCCAGTTCGGAGATGTGGACGAGGCCGTCCTTGCCGGGCAGGACTTCGACGAAGCAGCCGAAGTCTTTGATCGTCACGACCGTGCCCTGATACATCTCGCCGACTTCGATTTCCTTGGTCATGCCCGAGATGATTTCCTTGGCGCGGCGCAGGCTGTCGCCATTGCTCGAGTAGATGTGGACCGAACCGTCGTCCTCGATGTTGATCTCGGCGCCGGTCTCCGCAACGATTCCTTTGATCGTCTTGCCGCCGGGGCCGATGAGGAGGCCGATTTTGTCCTGCGGAATCTTGAGCGTTTCGATGCGCGGGGCATACGGGCTCATTTCCGTGCGGTGCGAGGCGAGCGACGCGTTCATGACCTGCAGGATCTTGCCGCGGGCTTCGGTTGCTTCATCGATCGCCTTCTTAAGGATATCGAGGCTGATGCCGGGAAGTTTGAGGTCGAGCTGGAATCCGGTGACGCCTTTTTCGGTGCCGCAGAGTTTGAAGTCCATGTCGCCGAAGTGATCCTCGGAGCCGAGGATGTCGGTGAGCGTGGTGTAGCGCTTGAGCGCGCCGCTTTCGTCGGCTTCGCTGACCAGACCGACGGAGATGCCGGCCACGGGGCGCTTGATCGGGACGCCGGCGTCCATGAGGGCGAGCACGCCCGAGCAGACGCTGGCCATCGAGGTGGAGCCGTTCGATTCCATCACTTCGCTGGTCACGCGGATGGCGTAAGGGAATTCGTTCTCCGGCGGGATGACCGGGAGGACAGAACGCTCGGCGAGCGCGCCGTGTCCGATCTCGCGGCGGTTCATTCCGCCGAAACGTCCGGTTTCACCGACGCTGAACGGCGGGAAGTTGTAGTGCAGGATGAAGCGCTTGATCGCGTCGCCGCCGGTGTAGTTGTCGAGGTTCTGCGCTTCGTCGGCCGGTGCGAGCGTGGCGAGAGCCATGGCCTGCGTTTCGCCACGGGCGAAGAGGGCGGAACCGTGGGCGCGCGGGAGCATGCCGACTTCGGCTGTGAGCGGGCGAAGGTCGTGCAGTCCGCGTCCGTCGCAGCGTTGCTTGCGGTCGAGGATGCTGATGCGGAAGGCTTTTTTCTGCAGGTAATCGAAGGCTTGTCCGATGGCAAACGGCGTGGCTTCGGGGAATTTCGCCTTGATGGCGGCTTCGACTTCGTTGCGCAGGGCGCCGACCGCTTTGGCGCGGTTGACTTTGCCGCTGGTGTAGAGGGCGGCCTCGATGCGGTCGCCGGCCACGGCGTAGGCGATCTCGAGGAGCGCGTCGTCGACTTTGAGCGGCGCGTAG
>JBILUI010000172.1:0-4295 GCA_044371145.1 Chthoniobacterales bacterium
ATACACGGAACTCGCCGCGAGATTGTCGAAGGAATCCGGGCGGATGAGTGTCGAAGTTCCCCCGATGCGCGGGGTGGACGAAGATATGCGCCGCTGGTCGCTCTTCATGCTCCTTGAGCACAATGCGATCGTGAACCGGAGCATCACCGCGGCGGTGGTCCAGCTGGCAAACGGGGAGTCGTTAAGCGGTCCGGCAACGATTGATGTAAAGAAGGGCGTCATGCCGTCCTCTTCGGCGGACGAATCGCAAGTTGAACTTTTTGCGAAATCGGTGGCAGACCACATCGCGGCGGTCCGCGAACTCGGAAACCTACGCGGGACGAAAACCTCCCGGCATCCTGTTTTTGGTCAGTTCGACGCGCACAAGTGGAACTGCATGTTTGCCTTCCACCTGCGCATACACCTCCCGCAGGCGCGGTTCATTGCCGAAAAGACAAAGAGCGCGTCTTCTGGTTAATCCACGTAGGCATTCCGGTATAATCCGGTATTTATTCCGGCATGATCAGAGACGATACGCTGCAGAGCTCAGCCGAGATGTTGACGCTTACTCCCGTGACCTGGCTTACCGAATTTGCCTCTCACCAAGACACGGAGAACGCGGGGATTTTCCCAACGTTCCCAGCGCCCTCTGCGTCTCATTGAGATAGGCTAATCTTTACCAGGGAACAAACTTGCTGCCATCCCTTGCAGCCACAGGGAGAGAGCCTGCACTACATTGGCTCCGTCCGCATCGCTGATGTGCCCGATGCGTTTTAGAACCAAGCGGCGGTCTACAGTGGCGAGTTTCGCCAACCTTATTGTCGAGGGACGTGGTAATCCGGCGCTGGTCCACTCCAAAATCGCGACATCTCCGTCTCCCTGGGCCCGACGCGTGGTGACGCGCGCCAAGAGAACGTCCTCATCATCGGCCGAGAGCACCAAACCCGGCCTGCGTTTGCGCCCCTGCAGATCGGAGTAGGGGAATTCAACGGCAACGATATCGCCGGCTTTAAAGCTGGTCATAGACGGCATCGTCGGACGAGTCGTCGGCGAAAAACTTTTCCAAACCAGCGCGTTGCCAATCGAGATCCTCGGGTTTGCGTCCGATAAGATCTGGCAGATCGCGGTAGACCTTCAGCCGTTCCGGCCAAGGCAATTGTTCAATCGCCTTTTCGATCTCCTGCACCGTGCTCATGTCGCAGATACTAGCCTTTGCCCGCGGCACCCGCAACCTCAAGGGGAACCGTCCTCTTTTGACCGCTATTTCCGGCTGGTGTCAGGCAGCCGGAAATTATCCGCGTCTATCCGTGTCAATCGGTGGCCTGTCTTTCCTGCTGCGTCCGTAATCAATGCGTGGCCTAGAACAACCCATTCAACCAAGCACGGGCGTCCGGGGCGCAGCTGTTCGGCAGGGAGAAGTGGTCGTCTTTCGGGTATTCTTTGAATTCGACGCTGCCACCGAGTTTCTTGACCAGCTCAGCATAGTTGGTCTGCCAGACATCTGGAACGGTGAGGCCTCCTTTGAAGGTGTCCATGCAGATGAGGATGGGAGCAACCGGCTTGCGGGTGCCGGAGGAACCGTCCGTGATGGCCGCCTTCCAGGCGTCAAGGTTGGTTGGTTTTTCCTGCATGATCGCGCCCTTCAGTTTGAAAAGGCGGGCGATGGTGTCGTTGAGATGGTGCACCGGTTGGATGTTCCACGCTGTTTCGATGATCTCTACACCCAGCGGCGTGAAGTAATCGGAGAGCTTCAGCTTGTCGGGATTGGCGACCTGGAATCCGGCCAGCATCATGACGAGGTGCGAATCCGGGGGCATGTTGGCATCGCCCATGGCGGCCGTCGGGCCCACGGGGGTTTCGTAAGCGACGATGGCGGAGCCCGGTGACATGCAAACGGTGCCGACCAATTTCAAATCACTGTAATCCTCGGGATCGAGTTCGGCCACCGCGCCCGAGGCGCCTCCGCCTTGCGACCATCCGGTGCAGCCGAACTTGGTGCCGGCGCCGACATCGTCCATTTTGCGCGCGGCGTGAACAATATAAACGGCGTCGCGCGCCTGGGTGCGGTTGACGTTGTATTGATGCTGACCCGGAGTGCCGAGGCCCTGATAGTCCGTGGCGCAGACGACATAGCCGTCATCGATGAAGCCCTGCAGTCCGGGCACACCGAAGTCGTTCTGCTGCGTCGAATCCGCATCGAAGTAGGTGATGAGGTTGCGCGCCGGGTTGGGTTGGGCCGAGGGGGTGGCGGAATCGCCAAGACCCGTGGTGCCGTGGCACCACGTCATCACCTTGCGCTCCTTGCCTTTTTCTTCCGGGGCAATGACCAAGCCGGTGACTTCGGTGGGCACGCCGTTGACGTCCTTCGAGACGTAGCGAACTTTCCATGCGCGCGCGCCCTTGATCTCCGTGCCGATCTCTTTCTGCGAGAGCAGGTCGCCCGGTTTCCCGCCAGTGAAAGGCGGGGCAAAGCGCTCCTTGGTCGAGGACGGCGTGGGCGGTTGGTTGTTGTCGATGGGGATCTCAGCCTGCGCGAAGGCAACGGCGGCTAGGGCGCAGGCGACGGTGAGGGTGATGCGTTTGTGGATCATGTGAATCAAGGGGTTAGGAGGGGAGTTGACGAGCGCTACTAGACGCAGACTACCCGGGAGCGTCAAGTGGTTCGCTTTGGAGTTTCTTCAATCAAAGCTCGACTGCGATTTGCAAACCGAGCACGAGCGCATTGCCGGACTCACCGAAGCCGCCCGGGCGGATGATGTATTGAATGTCGGGCTGCACGGAAAGTTCCTTGGTGACTTTGAAGATGTAGCCCGCGTTGAGCACGGATTCGAAGGCGCCCGCAGGCGATTGCCCCATGCTGCTCGCATACGGCTCGCTGAAGTTGCCGATCTGACCCACCGCGTAAAGATGGTCCGCGGGTCGTGCGGGTAACGGCCCTTGCCACGAGGTGCCAAGGAATCCGGTCCACGGCATTTCGGTCACACCGGTGGGAGGTGACCAAGTGGCTCCACCGAACACGGAGAAATGCGGTGCGTGCGGTTGTCCGGGTTTTTGTTCCCAAAGCAACTGTTGGCCGAGCAGGTAAAAGCCGAACGGATTCTCGCCCCAACCTCCGGGATAAATCTCCTTGGCCGTGGTCGAAAAATAAGCGCCAAGTTTGTAAATGCCGGGAAGGCCGCTGCCATCGCCGGTCAGTTCGGTGCGGTTGCGGGTGAAGCGTCGGTCTTCCTGCACGGCGGTGAATTGCTTGGAGTTGGGCGTCCAACCGATTTCCGCCACGGCAAATGCGCCGTCGTCCTGACCAAAGGCGAGATCCAAGCCGTGGTATGGACCGGATTCGCCCATGTCGGCGCGCGCTTGGAACAATCCGGCCATGATGTATGTCTCTTCTGCAGGTAACCACCGCGCACCCGCGGCCCACGAAGCCTCCGTGCTGCCGGTGAAGGGCGAGTTCAGTTTTAGCGCGATCGGCACGGAGTTGAGTCCACCGGTCACGAGTAAGTTGAGTGCCGGCAACCCGGCGAAAAATTCGGCGGACGAGATGCGTCCGACCAGCATTTCCAACCGATCATCGAACGCCTTCTGCACGAGGTAGGCCTCATAGAGAAAGAGCGTGTTGTCGGTCCACGCTTGGGAGACGCCGAAGGCGTTGCCGATTGTTGCGGAAAGATCCCGTCCCGCGCCGGACACCGCGGACACCCGCAGCGCGCCGCCGCGCCAGCCGAGAGGTTCTTTCCATTCGAATCCGAAGGGCAGGTATTGCGAGTAGGCGAAATCCTGCGACTCGCCGCCGACCGGATTGCCTTGGAACACGCCGTAATAATCGATGAAAAACTCGATACCGATCGGTGTGGCCGCGTTGTGGCACAGCGAGGAAATGCGCGAGAGGATGGTGTCCGGCGCCTCGGGCTCCTCGGCATGGCATAATGCGCAGCTAAGCAGCACGAGAATCGCGACAATCAAGCGGGGGCGCTTCGCCATCTTCGAGCTATACCAGATTCGCTTCGTGTGACGCGAAGCTTGGAATGGGTTCAAGCAGGAACAGAGAAGCCACGGATTGACGCGGATAAACACGGATTGATTTTTAGCCGTCTGACAACGGCTAAAAATAAGTGCTCCGGAAACGCCAAGCGGCAGACAATCTTCCCTTATCCTCTTTAATCCGTGGCTAATGCCTTTGCCTCGCTTACTGCAGGAAGGCGTTCACCGTGTCGGCGAAGTGCTTCGGCGACGTGTAGAGGAACGAATGGCCGCCGTCGAAGAAGGCCAGCCAAGAGAAGGGGATTTGGTTGGCGATCATGAGGGAGTTTTTCGGC
>JBILUI010000173.1:0-4257 GCA_044371145.1 Chthoniobacterales bacterium
GAACAAAATGCTGCAAAGGCGGGGCTTCATCGGGGGCACGGCGGAATTGGGTAACATATCTAGGGCGCAAGAACTTTCAAGCGGAGAAACTGTTTGCCGATTTCTGTTGCGGGGGTGGCGGCGCGAACTTTGAGGTGGGTGGCGTCCTCGGAGATGGAGACCATGTCGCCCGGCATGCCCCAACCCCAGGTGGTCAAGTCGCTGGAACATTCGCCCCGATAGACCGCATCAGCCCCGGGGTATTTGGACGCAAAGAGGGTCAAATAATGCTTGGTCCCGATCTTCTCCCGTTGAACCACCGGCCAGAGCGAGGCATCAGCCGCATCCGGGTCCCCTCCTCCCAAGGCGTAGACCAAAAAGTTGCTCAAACCGGCGCTGTTGCGCACGGCACCGGGAGCGGAGATCGCGTTGTCGGCCTGCTCGCCGGCGTTGAACCACGCCCGCTTCCACTGCGCGTAGGGCACTTTCTTCTCGTTCACGTTGAGGACAAACCGCGTGGACTCGGTAATTCCCTTGGTCGAGACGGCCATGATTTGCAGGTCGTAGCGACCCGCATCCAACGGGACGCCGCTCAGCAGTCCCGTCGCCGGGTCGAACACCACCCCTCGCGGAAGCGCGCCGGACAAAGTGAAGAAATAGGGCCCGTCGCCCCCCGCGAGAAAACTGAAATCGAGATCGGCCCCGGCGTCGACATTGCGGTAAAGCGGCGAGGTGATGACGGGCGTGGACTTCTCGTAGCCGGAGATGACCGCCAATCTGGCCCGCGGCTCCCCGTTGAAGCTGCCGAAGGCGCCGGCCAGCAGGATGTCGCCGCTGGGGAGTGTCATACTGTCGAGCACGGAGCCGTCGGCACCCGCCCCGCCCGGATTGAAGTTTGTATCGAGCGTCCCGTTGGCACTTCCACCGCTGTTCATCTGCGCAACGCGTCCGAGGGCGGTCGAAGCGATGCCTAGCGTGTTATTGGCCACGGAGGTAAACAGCCCCGAGACAAGGATCTCCCCGGTGGGCCGCAGGTGCAGGTCGTTAACCACGTTGTTAAGCCCCGGCGTGAAGTTGAATTTTCCGTCCACCGCGCCGCTCGGCAGCAGCTTGGCCATGTTGTTGTAGAAGTTTCTGCCGTTGTAGGAAGTGAACTGGCCTCCGGCGATCACTTCACCGTCGAGCGTGACAGCGATGCTGTTGACCGCTCCATCGAACCCGCCGGTCGTGCCGGTGCCCGTAACGAAAGATGTGTCGACCGTGCCGTCGCGGTTGAGACGGGCGATACGCCGGGAGGTCAGACCAGCGACCTGCGTGAAGGATCCACCGACGAGAATCTTGCCGTCCGGCTGCAAGGCAAGGCAGTGCACGGCCCCGCCGGGGTTCGGCGCGAAGGAGGTGTCGACCCTGCCATCGGGATCGAGGCGGACGAGGTTCGAGCAGCTTGCCCCGTTCACCTTGGCAAAAAAGCCCCCGACCAAGATCTTGCCATCGTCCTGGCGAACAATGGCGCGCACGTAAGGAGTTGCGGAAGAGTTCGCGCCCTCGAAGACCGGGGCGAAGGAAGGATCGAGCGAGCCGTCGACCAAGCCGCTTTGCCCGGTGCGCAAACGCACCAAAGCGCGACGCGCCGTGCCGGCAAAGTTGGCGAAGTGACCACCGACATAAAGCCCCTTGTCCTGCGGCACGTGCAGCAAGGCGCGCACTTGCGCATCCGGCCCCGTCCCGACAAAGAAGGAGCGATCAACCGACCCGGTAGCACCGAGTCGCGCCACCCGGGCGGCGCTACCACCAGCGAGGCTGGTGAACAACCCGCCGATGTAGACGCGTCCCTGCGGGTCGGCCGCCAGGGCCTGCACGTGGTTGTCGGCCGAAGGCGGAACAAAATCGTCCCGCACGGTGCCGGGCGGAGGATAGGCGAATGAGATAGTGACGGGGGCACTTCCGCCGACCGCACCTTGGCTGTCGACAGCCTGCGCGCGAAAAGTGTAAGCGCCGACCGATGGCGGGGTGAAAGAGAACTCAAACGGCGCTGCGGTGAGCGTGCCGAAAGGCGTGCCGTTGACCTGCAGCGAAACCTGAGAAACGACGCCGGGCGTCTGCTCCTTGGTCACGTCGGTGGCTTCGACCACGATGGTAACCGGCCCGCTCTCGGGATCGATCCGCGCACCGTCTTCCGGTGAAATGATGGTCACCACCGGCGGGGGGTTCACGGGTTCTCCGGCGCCCGTGAGCACGATCGAGTAGTCCTGCGTGGCGGTGGTCAGCGATCCGTCGACCGTCACCGTCATGGTATAAGTGCCGAGCTGGCCGGGCAGGCCGGCGGAAACCTGCTCGACGTTGTCCGTGTTGTTGTCACCCGTGACCGCGGGCGCGTTCATGGAAGCGGTGGTCCAGGTGCCGACGAAGGGCATGACGAAGGGTTGATAAACCGTGGTGCCGTCGGGCGCGGTGATGCGGAGATCGAGGTTGTTGACCAAGTTAGGCGTGCGGCTGTCCACACCGGTTTGCGCCGCGCCGGCCGGGTCGCTCCAGCAAAGCGTGGCTTTCAGCGGCGTCACACCGTCCCATGTAAAATTATAGGTCTGAGTTTTCGAGGCGTTGCTCACCTGCCCTTCGTAAAATTTCGGCCGCAGCACGGGATCAGCTTTGTGCGCGAGGATGAGGTCGGCGGCATCTTTCACATCGATGAGGCCCCAACCGAATTTGTAGTCGGGGCCGACGTTGCCCAGATCGTCCGCCGTGTGGATAAGAAGAGCCTTCATCAGGCTGGCGCGCGGAAACTGGCCGGCGAATTCCCGCTTGTAGAGCTCGGCGAGAAGCGCCGCCGAACCCATGGCCGAGGGCGAGGCCATGCTCGTGCCGCTCCAGTCCGCCTGTTCGTAGGCGGTGTCTCCCGAGGCAACTGTAGAATAGAGGGTAACGCCGTTGGCCACGAGATCGGGCTTGATGCGTCCGTCGTCGCAAGGCCCCCAGCTGGAAAAGGTGGACATTGTTCCCTTGGCCGGATCTCGCTGCCCGGCGGTGACTGCATCGTTGACCGCACCGATCGTCACGATGTTCTTGGCCAACTGGGCGAAGGAAATAGTGTGGAAGCCTCCGTAGTTGGGAAAATCATTCTGCTCGTTGCCCGCCGCCCAAAACTGCAAATAAAACGGCAATGCGCGCGCCACTCCATCGGTATCACGCGCAATTTCTTCGTAGCGTCCTTGGTCGCTGAGGTCAGCTCCGTAGCCATAGGAGTGGTTGGACAGCGGAATCTTGGAGGTCTCGGCTCCGGTGGCTGCACCCGCCGCGGTCATTTCGGCGTAGTCATCGAACCAATCGTAGGAATCGACGTTGACGAGCGGAGCCATGCCTTTGGCTCTTGCATCCACGCCCGCGGCAGCGATGGTTCCGGCCACGTGCGTGCCGTGATCATCATTGGCCGAGGTGGGATCCTGCTTGGTCACGCGCGTTCCGAACTCCTGGTGCGTGGCGCGGACGGAGCCGCCATCCCAAACACCAATTTTGAGGCCGGCCCCACTCAGGTTGTAGGGTGCTGTTTGACGGATCAGATTGGCCGCGCTGGAAATCGCGGCGTTCACATTGAACGTGGTGCGGTAAAGTGGACGGTCGCCGCGAAAGGCAAACAGTTCGGAGAGTCCCCCACCCTCTTTCTCGATGCGAAGCGGAACTTTCAGGGCAAGTGCTTTGGCGAAAAGCACGTCGCGGCGAGCTTCACCCAGCTCTTCCATCTGCGCGACGACAAGCGCGCGTTGAACCGGGTCGGACAAATCGACACCCTCGAGAATTTCCGCAACCGGCACGGGCGGGGGCTCGAGCGGCAGGGAAGCCGAGGCGGCAACCGCCTGCTGCTGACGAGCAAAGGCACTAGACGAGGAACCGCGCGGCGCGCCGCGGCCTGCCATTTGCCTTGGTGTTGCGGGACGCGTGGAGGATGGCGTGTTCACCGATGAGGGCGCGGATGACGCACCGGCGGATGCCGGAGAAACAGCGCCAGTGCTGGCGAGAGGGATGGAAGAAGAGGAGAGAGGAGAAGTGACGCCGGCAGCCGCGGTGGCGGGCGATCGGCCAGCAACAGCGCCAGGCTGAGGATCGACGGACGCGCCCGATGCTGGAGCCGCGTTTTTTTGAAGGCCACCGCGGGGTTGGGCCGTCGGTGCCGTGAGGGAAAGAGCCGCCACGAGGGCTGCCGCGGTGATCAGGCCAAGTATTCCGAGGAGCAGAAAACGTGCTTTGGGAAACTTCATGCGGGAATCAAATCAAAGAAAGAAG
>JBILUI010000051.1:0-15194 GCA_044371145.1 Chthoniobacterales bacterium
CGGCGGGGGGGCCCCCGCCGGTCACTTGGGGTTGGGGGGGTGTGGGGGGGCCCCCCCCGCCGTCGCATCCTTTTCTCCGTTGGCGTGCAGAGGCGTTCACCAAAAGCGACGAAAAACGCAGACGCTTTTGAATTTTTGCGCAGAAGTCGTTTCGTCTTCCTTCTTCACCCTCCTCCGATCCTTGAAATTCGTGTTATCCGTGGCTCGATCGGATAGATTTTCCTCCGATGCTTCGTAATCTCCTGCTCGATTGGTCCGGAACGCTTGTCGACGACTTGCCTCCGGTTATTGGTGCGACCAATTTCGTTCTCGAAAAATACGGACGCCCGCCGCTCAGCCGCGAGGAATTCCGCCAAAAATTCCGGCTGCCCTTCACCGAGTTTTACGAGGAATATCTCCCGGATATTCCGCTGCACGAATTGGACGCCGCCTTCCACGGCCATTTTGTCACCATCCAGGACGACGTCACGCCGTTGCCCGGCCTCTACGAGTTTCTCGACTTCTGCCGCGAGAGCGGACGCCGCCTCTTTCTTCTCAGCTCGATGAAACGAGAGCATTACGAGGTGCAGTCGGCCAAGCTCGGTCTCGCTCACTACTTTGAGTATCCGTATGTCGGCGTCTTGGATAAACGCGCCAAGATTGGCGAGATTCTCGAAAGGCACGGACTGGACCGCGACGAGACCGCTTTCGTCGGCGACATGATCCACGATGTCGAAACCGCGCGACACGGCGGGGTGATGAGCATCGCCTTGCTCACCGGCTACGACTCGATCGAGAAGCTAACGCCGTCCAAACCCGACGTGGTCGTTTCCTCCCTCGATGCTCTGCGCAAACTGCTGCAAGACCCGCGTCAGATGAATGCCGGCCCCGATTGTATCCGCATCAACGGCCTGGAAGTGCAGGCACGCATCGGCGTGCCCGACGAAGAGCGGGCCGAACCGCAAAAGCTGATCATCGATGTCGTCATGGAGAGCGACTTCCGGGGGATCGGCGACGACATCGCGCGTACCACGGACTACGCCGCGGTGGCCGCGTGGGTGAGGGAGGAATGCGGCCAACGCGAATGGCGCCTCCTCGAAACATTGGCCGAAGATCTTGCCGCTAGCCTGCTCAAAGAATTTCCACGCGTCCGCGCTGTCACCCTTCAGGTCCGGAAATTTGTGCTGCCTCAGACCAGGGACGTGTCGGTGACCTTGCGTCGCGAACAGAGTTGACATTTCGCCCCCGGCCCGCGATTTTGACCCTCTTTTCGCGGGTGTAGCTCAGTTGGTAGAGCACTTCCTTGCCAAGGAAGATGTCGCGAGTTCGAGTCTCGTCACCCGCTCTCTTTTTATCTGTTCTCCGCAGGCGTCGGGACGGGCGAGGCCGCAGGATAGTCGCGCGTTGCGGCGTGCCGCTGGAAGTAAAGCGAAACCGGCACGCTGCCCAAGGCGGCGAGGATAATGAGACCGAATATGATGGCGGCGAGCCGCAAAAGTTTGCGGCTGGGTAACGGGTCGCCGCTCCCGCAGTTGGAACAATAGTTGGGGATGGCGTGGGGGAAGCCGCAGTGCTCGCACTTGGCCATGCGCAACTATTATCTGTCCGCCCGCGACAGACAATACCCCGTATCTCCCGGCGCGCTTGACCTGTCCGCGTCCGGGAGCGACAAGTTGCGATTCAATCTATGAACACATCCCTCATGCTCAAATTCACCCTCACAACCATTTGCGCGGCGGCCCTTGCCGCTTCCGCCCAAGCCGGAGCCAAGCGTCCGCCCGAGGCCGCGGCCTCGCCCGCGCCGGCGCAGAAGACCGCGGCCGAAACGGCCAAGCAGACCGGCCAAACCGCCGTCGATGCGACGAAGCGGACCGCCAAAGATGTCGGCTCGACGGTCAAAGACGCGGCCGAAGGCACGATGAAAACCGGCAAAGAAGCCGCCAGCACGGTGGTCGACACAACCAAAGCCGCAGGTTCGACTGTGGTCGACACGACCAAGGCTTTGATCAACCCGAATCCCGTCAAAGGCGTGACCGGCGCGGTTGAGGCCGCAGCGGAAGGAACCGCGCAAACTGCCGGTGCCGCCGTGGGCGGAACACTCAAGACGGCCGGCGATGCGACGAGCACCGCACTCAAGACCGCGGGGGATGCGGTGGACGCGGGAGCATCGGCTGCGCAAGGCGCGGTCAAAACAACGACCGGTGCGCTTGAGACCGTGGGCACCGGAGTCCGCGAAGGTGCGGAGAAGGCTGTCGATGCGGTGGCCCCCAGCGGCAACTGATCGCTGCGCGCAAAAAATTATCATGGCAGCGCCCGGGCACACACCCGGGCGTTGTTCTTTTGCGGTTGTTGACGCCGCGCAGTGCGGCCGATAGAAACCGGGACATGAGCGATCCCCACAGCTGCGGCAATTCTCCCCTCGTCGAAGAAATGGAACCCGGAACTTACTGGTGGTGTTCTTGCGGCTATTCCTCGAAGCAGCCTTTTTGCGACGGCTCGCACAAGGGCAAAGGATTTTCGCCGGTGAAGGTCGAAATCACCGAGAAGCGCAAAGTCGCTTGGTGCATGTGCAAGCAGACGGCGAAGCCTCCGTTCTGCGACGGCTCCCACGCGAAACTGGCATGAGCGTGCGCCGCTTCGTCACACGCGCATTTCTTTTCGCCGCGCTCTTCGTTTCCGCCGCGTACGCGCAGGACGCACCGACTGACACTTTTCCCGATCGGGCCAAGGCCTTCGGCGGCGTGCCCTTCGGCGCGACGTTGGACGAGGCGAAAAAATCCTGGCAGCTCGAAGAGGTCGATGGTGCCTCGGTGCCGGGCGATCCGGTCGCGCTCTATTTGCGCGAGGAGGAGTCTCTGGTCCTCGGCGGACTCGTGGCGCGCGAGGTGGTCTACTATTTTCTCAACGGAAAATTCTACGCGGTGAGTTTTTCCACGCCGGACAACCGGCAGACGACGATTTTGCGCGAGGCGCTCGCCTCGGGTTATGGCGCGCCGCCGCACGAGGATGCCGCGGGCAAATCGCTTGTCTGGCCGGGTCAGGCGGTGAGCGCGCATTTGCTGGTCAACGCATCGACCGGCGAAGGTCGCGTGTTGCTGTTCAGCAACGAGCTGCAGCCCGAATACGAGGCCAGTTTGCGCGAAGCGGCGGCCAAAACAGCCTCGCAGATGGGGACGCGCCCCGGAGCTTGAGGCTCTACTCGCCGACGAACGCCCCTTGGCACGAGGGGCAGGAGTTGCGCCCTTTGGAAACCTTCTCGAGGGGGATGTTCTTACCGCAGAGCGGACAGGCGATGGCTCGGCCGCCCGCGGCCATCACAGCGGGCTTGGCTTTGCTTTGCGACGGAAGCGTAACGACCGGCGCATCTTTCGTGTTGCGGTCGCGCACATTGGCCGTGGACTTCCTGCCGCCGCGCGGGCGCAGCAACGCGATCGTGGCGAACAGGGCGTAGGCAGCGAGCGCGCCGAACGCTGCGGCCATCAACCAATCCGGCAGGCCGTTTGGCGTGGCCGCACTGCTGGCCGGGGACGGCGCGGGTGCCGCGGTGGCGGACGGCTCTGGTTCGGGAGTTGGGGTTGACGCTGGCGTTGCTTGCGGGGTCAGGGTGGGTGAGGCCTCGGGAGATGGCGCGGCAGTGGGTGCCGTTTGCACGTCGGCCAGGGCGACCACCGCAGTGAAGGCGCCTTGCCGGATTTTCACCTGCTCGCCTTGCATTTCGTGGTTCGTGATGGCTGTGCCGGCGGGAATCGTCACAGTGGCCTCGCCAAGCGGTGTCTTGGTAGACAAAAGAAGATCTTTGCTCGCGGTGAAGTTGGTCGGGGCACTCTGCGCGAAAGTATGGGCCGCGAGCGCGACAAGGAGACACGTGGACAGCGCTGCGCACCTTGCTCGAAGGAACTGGTATGACTGGCGCGCGCGCATGAGAAAGAAGCTTCTGAACGAGGTGAAAACAAAAGTAAAACCTTAGATTTTCTTCTGGATAAGCTTTCTCTTTTAGAGTAGTTGACGCGGGCATTGCTTAACCCATCGGACAGCGATGTCGTGCTTTGGCCCCGTCGCCGATTTCTCAGGCTGCTGGGCGCCGCCGCGCTCGCGCCGGCCTTGGGCGTCAACCGTGTCTTTGCCTCTGCCGGGAAACCGCTGAATTCCGTTTTGATCCTCGGCGACTCGATGGCGCTCTGCGGATTCGGTTCGCGTCTCGACGGGTTGTTCCGTTCGTCCGGCGTGTCCAACGTCAACACCTACATGGCTTGCGGCACGCATCCGCTTTCGTGGACCTTGTTGAAAACTTTTGCCGAGGCGCAGTCGCGTTGCGGTTTTTGGAAGATCGAGACTGCTCCGGAGGGTCCCATTTCGTTGCAGGACACATACGGGATGCGTCGCGGCCACCGTCCTTCGAAATATCCGGTGCCCAAGATCGAAAACCTCCTTCCCACGACGCGGCCCGAGGTTCTCATCGTGCAGCTCGGCAACAACCTGTTCGACCTGCTCAAAGGCCGGGGCGGCTCGCGCAATGGCGATGCCCTCGAACCTTTCGTCACGCCGTTTCTTTCCCTCATCGGTCAGGCAAATCCGCCGGTGCGCCGCCTTTACTGGGTGGCGCCGCCGACCTGCGGCAACACGCCTGTGGCCGTGCAGGACACGCTGGTGGAGCGGCTTCACGCGCTGGCCGGTCCCGCCATGACCGTGATTGATAGCCGTGACTTGATCAATTATCCCTACCGCAACCTGCAACCTGACAAGCAGCATTTCTTCGGCGAGGATATGAATTTGTGGGCGCAAAAAGTCCACGGTCTCGTCGAGCAGGACCTTGCCGCGCGGCCTTTGGATGCCGGGGAAACCTTTTTGGTTTCGGACGAGGAGGGCGGTGCCGAAGCGCCCGATGACCACGTGAGCCGGTTGGTCGTGCAGTGCTCGCTGGAAAGAATCAATCCACCTTTCCGCCACGAGGAAATCGCGCCCTACAACGATTCGCTCGTCGCTTTCGTCTATCGCGTGCACCAAGTGCTCAAAGGCAAGTTCGACGGGACGCACCTTGTCGTGTTGCATGCCGCGCACATCGCCGGCAAACGCCAGTCGATGCACCGCTTCAGCACCGGCCAGAAACGTATCCTGCGCCTGCGTCCGGTGGACGAAACGCCGTGGGCGACCTTGAAGGCCAAAGACGATCCGCGTTTTCTCCTGCTCGACCGCTTCATTCCCGAAGAGGATCACGCCAAACTGGCTCTCCATTTGTGAGGGCTCTCTGCCTCTTCGTCGCGGTGGTGGTTTCCGTTCTTTCGCCTTTGGCTGCCGCGCCGGCGGGCACGCGGATTCCGGTGAAGGTCATGCTCATCGGCGATTCGCTTTCGGTCGGCGGGTTCGGCGATGCCATGCAGGCTTCTTTGCTGGGCAAATACGGATCGCCGCAAGTCGCCGTCTTCGCGTCGTGCGGATCCTCGCCCGAAGACTGGCTGAGCGGCGACTTTGTCACGAATTGCGGTTATCGCCAGACCACACCCGCGAGTAAACCCATGCTCCTCGAATATCAAAACGGCGTGCGACCGCGGCCGGTCAAAACGCCGAAATTGCGCAAGCTTCTCGGCCATTACCGTCCCGAAATCGTCATCGTCCAGCAGGGGACCAACTGGATGGACGCGCTCGCTGAAACCGGACGCCCCGATGCCGCACGCTACCGCCGCATCATCGCGGACTTCATCAAGGAACTGAGGCGCGGCAACCCCTCAGCGACCATTTTTTGGGTGCTGCCCCCCGCGTCCTCCAAGTATCCGCCGAGCGTCCACGAGGAAGTGGACGGCTGGATCAATGAGGCCTCGCACAAGATGGGATTTTACACCATCAGCTCCCGGGCCATCACCAAGGCCTACCGGGACGGCAAGACGGGTGGGGACGGCGTCCATTACTCGGACGCGGCCGGTGGTGACTGGGCGCGGGCCGTTTTCGGCAAGTTCAGCAGAGTTCTGAAGGCCTTGCCCCTTGCCGGGTCGGGCGCAGGACCTTAAGATGGGACTGCAAACCAAAGCCGACATGAAATGTAAAAACCTGTTTCTATTGTTCGCCACGGCCGTCCTTCTCGCCGCCTCCGGTTGCACCGCCATGGAGGAGGTGGGTAGCGATGTGACCAGAAAATTCGACGAAGGCATCACGGGGCAAGGCCGCCTGACCGCGCCCAACCAGACCGCCGACTCCTTCGGATCTTACTACGACTGAGCGTGAGCCGTCGCACTGCCGACGAGCCGCTGCCGTCGAAGATCGCCATTCTCGACTTCGGGTCGCAATACACCCAGGTCATCGCGCGCCGCATCCGCGAGTGCCGCGTCTACTCGGAGATTCTCCCGCATGACACCACGGCGGAGGAAATCCGCCGCGGCGGGGCTCAAGGCATTATTTTTTCCGGAGGACCGGCCAGCGTCTATGCCAAGGGTGCGCCGCGCGTCGATCGCGACATTTACAAACTCGGCCTGCCGATTCTCGGTATCTGCTACGGCATGCAGTTGCTGGCGCGCGATCTCGGCGGCGCAGTCGAATCTTCCAAGCGCCGCGAGTTCGGTCCGGGCAAACTTTCCGTCACGCGCGCTGGACGGCTCTTCGCCGGAATGCCGCGCAAGCTCGAGGTTTGGAACAGCCATGGCGACAAAGTGACGAAATTGCCGCGCGGCTTCGTTGCCATCGGCACGACGGAAAATTCGCAGGCCGCGGCCGTGGCCGACATGAAGCGCGGTTTCTACGGTCTGCAATTCCATCCCGAGGTCTCCCACACTCCGCGCGGCTCCGAGATCATCGAGAACTTTCTGCTGGGAGTGTGCCGCTGCCGTCCGGATTGGACGCCGGGGGTTTTCATCGAGCGGGCCTGCGAGGAAATCCGCGCGCAGGTGGGCGAGGATCGCGTGGTTCTCGGGTTGAGCGGAGGCGTCGATTCCTCCGTGGCCGCTGCGCTTTTGCACAAAGCAATCGGCAAGCAACTCACCTGCATCTTCGTCGACAACGGACTCCTCCGCGCGGGCGAGCGCGAGTGGGTGCGCGAGATCTTCGGGCGCCACTTCCACATGGATGTGCGCATCATCGAAGCTGCGGCGAAGTTTCTCGGACTTCTCCGCGGGGTGACCGATCCCGAGCGCAAGCGTAAGATCATCGGCACCGAGTTTGTCCGCGTGTTCGAGCGCGCGGCCAAGTCGCTGGCCCGTGAACGCAAGGGGCGACCCTACAAGTTTCTCGCGCAGGGAACGCTCTATCCCGATGTGATCGAGAGCGTGCCCATCGCGGGGAACCCGGCCTCGCTCATCAAGAGCCACCACAATGTCGGCGGACTGCCCAAGCGCATGAAGCTCAAGTTGGTCGAACCCCTGCGCCAACTTTTCAAGGACGAGGTGCGCGAGGTCGGACTGCAACTCGGTTTGCCGCGCGAAATCGTCTATCGCCAACCCTTCCCCGGTCCCGGTCTCGCCGTGCGCATACTCGGCGAGGTGACGCGCGAGCGCGTGCGCGTTTTGCAGGAAGCGGATGCCATAGTGCAGGACGAAATGGTTTCTTCAGGTTGGTATGGCCGCGTCTGGCAGTCCTTCGCCGTCCTGCTTCCCGTGCGGTCGGTTGGCGTGATGGGTGACGAGCGGACCTTCGAGAACACGGTGGCCTTGCGCGCGGTGGAAAGCCGCGACGGCATGACCGCCGACTGGGTGAGGTTGCCCTACGAGTTGCTTGCCCGGGTTTCCGGTCGAATCATCAATGAGGTGCGCGGGGTCAACCGGGTGTGCTATGATATTTCGAGCAAACCGCCCGCCACCATCGAGTGGGAATAATTTATGAAGCGCGCCATCTATCCCGGAAGCTTCGACCCGGTGACGTTCGGTCATATCGACGTCATTGGCCGCGCGCTGCGTTTGTTCGACGAAGTGATCGTCGCCGTGGCGCCGAGCGAGGGCAAAAGCCCGCTCTTCCCCGTGGCGGAGCGCCTTGAGTTGATCCGGGCTTCTTTGCCCGGCGAGACGCGGCTTTCGGTCAAGCAGTTCGACGGGCTGCTCGTCGATTTCGTCAAAGCCGAGAAAGCGGCGGCGGTTATCCGCGGGTTGCGCGCGGTGTCCGACTTCGAATTCGAATTCCAGATGGCCCTGATGAACCGCCGCCTTGCGCCGGACGTCGAAACTATTTTCCTCATGCCGAAGGAGGACTACAGCTACATCAGCAGCCGCATCGTGAAGGAAGTTGCGCGGCTCGGCGGGGACGTGTCCGGCGTGGTGCCGGCTCCCGTCGCGGACGCGCTGCGGCAGAAATTCGGCAAAGCCCGATGATCGCCGTCCATCTCAAGCAAATCCCGCCCGAAGGGCAGCACCTCGAGGGCGAGGAGGACGCCGCGTGCCTCGACCTCGGCGCCATCGGGGCCAAGCCGGCCGGTCCGGTCCGGTATGCATTGGATTTGGGCCTTTCCGGCGGCGGGGTCTTTGCCACGGGGCGGGTGGCCGTTCCTGTCGAAATGACCTGTGTGGCTTGCCTGCAGCCTTTTGTCTATGAAGCCGAAGTCGAGACCTTCGCCGCCCAAGTTCAGATCGACGGCCGGGAACTGGTCGACCTCACCCCCTCTGTCCGGGAGGAGCTTTTATTGGCTTTGCCAAACCATCCGCGTTGTGATCTAAGTAATGGCCATTCTTGTCCCTACCAACGTCCGGAAGCGTCCGGCGGCGGCACGCAGGAGTCTAAAGAATCCGCTTGGGACCAGTTGGATAAGCTCAAACTCAAACGCTGAATTTTTATGCCAGTTCCCAAACGCAAAGTCTCCAAGATGCGCCTCCGCACGCGCAAGGCCGCCAACCGCTGGCGCGCCGGCAAACTCGGCACCTGCGCCCAATGCGGCGCCAAAGCCCCGTCCCACACGGCTTGCCCGGCGTGCGGATACTACAAAGGCCGCCAAGTCCTGTCCGTCGGCGCGGCCTGACGCGCCCGCCAACTCGCCGATGAGGGTTGCGCTCGATGCCATGGGCGGCGACTACGCCCCGCAGGCCTGCGTGGCCGGGGCGGTCTTGGCCGTCCGCGAATTCCGCAACCTCGAAAAACTCTTCCTCGTCGGCGACACTGATCGCATTCAGGCCGAGTTGGCCAAGCACAGCTGCGACGACCCGCGCATCGAGATCGTCCACTCCACGCAGGTGGTGGAAATGTCGGAGACGGCAGTCGAGGGCGTGCGCCGCAAAAAGGATTCCTCCATTTCCCGCGCAGTCGATCTCGTCAAGCGCGGCCAAGCCGACGCTGTGGTCAGCGCGGGCCACACCGGGGCGGCGGTGGCGGCCACGACGATCAAGCTCCGCACCCTCGAAGGCGTCGATCGTCCCGGTATCGCCGCGTTGCTGCCGACCGAGACCAACCTTTGCGTGCTCATCGATGCCGGCGCCAACACCGACGCCCGCCCCGAGCACATGTTGCAATACGCCATCATGGGCGCAGTCTTCTCCCGCTATGTGCTCGGCTACAAAAACCCGGCCATCGGACTCATGTCCATCGGCGGTGAGGACGTCAAAGGCAGTGAATTCACCAAGGACATCTTCAAGCTTCTCAAATCGAGCGGGCTCAACTTCCGCGGCAACATCGAGGGACACGATCTCTTCCAGAATCCCGTCGAGGTGGTCCTTTGCGACGGATTCACCGGCAACGTGGTCCTCAAATCCTGCGAAGCCACGGCCGAGGCCGTCTTTCACTGGCTTAAAAACGAAATCAAACGCTCCCCGATACGCATGGCCGGCGCCTATCTCATGCAGGGCGCCTTCCGCAAATTGAAGAAGCGCACCAACTACGAGGAATACGGCGGCAGCCCGCTCCTCGGTGTCGACGGCATCTGCATCATCGCCCACGGTTCGAGCAGCGCCAAAGCGATCAAGAACGCCATCCGCGTCGCCCTCGAATCCATCCAGACCCGCATCAACCCCCACATCGTCGAGGAACTCG
This sequence comes from Chthoniobacterales bacterium, assembly GCA_044371145.1. Taxonomy (GTDB): domain Bacteria; phylum Verrucomicrobiota; class Verrucomicrobiia; order Chthoniobacterales; family JACTMZ01; genus JACTMZ01. The sequence continues at coordinate 9,910 of JBILUI010000051.1, forward strand.
CCGCCTTTTACGCCCGCGAATGAGCGCCAAAACTCTCCGTTCCGTCGCCATCGCGGGCACCGGAAAATATCTTCCGGAAAAAATCCTCACCAACGAGGACCTGCAGCGCATGGTCGACACAACGGACGAGTGGATCACCGGGCGCACGGGCATCAAGCAGCGCCGCATCGCCGCGGAGGACGAGGCGACGAGCGACCTCGCCATCAAGGCCGGCCGCGATGCGTTGGAAAACGCGGGAGTCAAAGCCGAGGACCTCGACCTCATCATTGTGGCCACCGTCACGCCTGACATGGCCTTCCCGGCCACCGCGTGTTTCGTGCAAAAAGCCCTCGGCGCCCCGAAGGCCACCTGTTTTGACGTTTCCGCCGCATGCTCCGGCTTCCTTTACGGCATGGAGTTGGCTCGTCAGTTCATCGCCACCGGATCGGCCGAAAAAGCGCTCGTCATCGGGGCGGACAAGCTCAGCGCGATCATCGATTGGACCGACCGCAACACCTGCGTGCTCTTCGGCGACGGTGCCGGCGCCGCCGTGTTGACACCGGCCGCGGAAGGGACCGGGGAAATTCTTTCCGCCTACTCCGGCAGCAACGGTTCTCTCGACGAGATCCTCAACGTTCCCGGCGGGGGATCGCGCAATCCGCTCACCGCGGAAAACATCGGCCAGAAAACAAACACCATGAAAATGGCCGGACGCGAGGTCTACCGCCATGCCGTGCAAACCATGATGTCCGCGGCGAAAGAAGCCATCCAGCGCGCCGGCCTCACACCCGATGACATCGAGTGCTTCATTCCGCACCAGGCCAACCTGCGTATCATCGAGACGATCGCGGACAAGCTCGATGTTCCGATGGAGCGCTTCTTCGTCAATCTCGAGTCCTATGGAAACACTTCCGCCGCCGCAGTGGCCATCGCCCTCGATGAGGCCCAGCGCAGTGGACGCATCGGGCGCGGCGACCACATTCTCATGGTTGTCTTCGGCGGCGGGTTGACCTGGGCCTCGTCCGTCGTCCGTTGGTAGCAGCCGTGCTCACCGACACCCACGCACATCTCGATTTTCCCGAGTTCGAGGGCCAGCTCGACGCCATTATTGTCCGTGCCTGCGAGGCCGGCGTGCACCGCATCATCACCATCGGCATCGATCGCGCAAGCTGCCTCAAGTCGTTGGCCATCGCGGAGAAATACGACAATGTTTACGCGGTGGTCGGGCTGCATCCATGCAACGTTCTCGACGAGGGCGCGATGGATTTTCTCGGGGAGCTTCCCGCGCTGGCCAGGCATCCCAAGGTCGTCGCCATCGGGGAGACGGGGATGGATTACCATCATCTGCCCAGCCGCGAACTGGCCAAGAGGGACAAGGGTGTCTTTGGTGCCTTACAGGCTGGGACGGCTGAGGCCACCGAGGCGGAAATTGCCGACGGCGCGATGAAGTCCGCGCAAGTCGAAGCGTTCCGAGCCCAGCTCGACCTCGCCGTCGAACTCGGACGCAATGTCGTCATTCATCAACGCGATGCGTGGGAAGACACGATCGACCTCCTTCGTCCCTACACCGGAAAGGTGCGCGGGGTTTTTCATTGTTTCGGCGGTTCGCCCGAAGCTGCGGCCGAGATCGCCTCGATGGGTCACCTCGTGTCTTTCACCGGCATCGTCACGTTCAAGAATGCCTTGCTCGTGCAAGAGACCGCCAAATCTGTGGCGTCCGACGGCTATATGGTCGAAACCGATTGTCCGTATCTCGCACCGGTTCCCTTCCGCGGCAAAGCCTGCGAACCCTCCCACGCGAAGTTCACCGCCGAAAAAATTGCCGAATTGCGCGGCGAAGCGCTCGAAAAAGTGGCCACGGATACCGAGCGCACCGCCCGCGGATTCTTCCAATTCGATCGCGTTTAGCGGTTGTCTCTAACCGTCACTAAGCTTTACAGGGCTTGACGCGTCTCGTGCAATCGTGCAATCGTGCAATCGTGAATGTGACCATCAAACTAGACGATGGACTTTGCCGCGAGGCACGACACCGCGCTGTGGATGCCGACCTCTCTTTGTCCGGTTGGATTGCCGATTTGATCCGCGAGCGGTTGGGGTTTCCTGCCGTCGGCGGGAGGTCCCGGAAAACGCTGCTCGAAATGTTGGGCGACGTGAAGGCGGGGGACGTGGAGTTGCCAATTCCGCCCCTTGTCGAGAAACCGCGCCCAGCCGTGCTGGAGGATTGATCCTTGTTTCTCCTCGATACCAATGTGGTTTCCGAGTTGCGCAAAGCCTCGCGGTGCGACCCCCGCGTGTCTGCATGGCAAGCCGCGCAAAAGCCGGAGACATGCTTTCTCAGTGTGATCACACTTCTTGAAATCCGGCTCGGTATAGAATTGGCGCGGAAGAGCGACCGCAAGAAGGCGGCCACGCTTGGAACTTGGTTTGAAGATCGGGTTAAGCCGGCTTTCGCCGGGAGAATTTTGGCGGTGGATGATCCGATTGCCGAAATGTGCGGTCGCTCGCATGCCGAGGGTCCGCGTTCGTTTCGCGATGGTTTGATTCTTGCCACGGCCGCCGTGCACCAACTCGCGGTGGTGACGCGCAATGTGAAGGACTTTGCGGATAGTAGCGTGAAGGTGATCAATCCCTGGGATTAGAGCGGTTAAGATTTTCTGTGGCCTCGGCTACACCGAACGGCTTCTACATTTCCGAAACTGCTCTAGATCCGCGGTGGATCACGATGTCCCCATCGTGATTGTGGAGGGATTGTCGGGCCGGGAGGGCGCGATCTACCTCAGTGGCAGGCGCGATCGATGGCGGCGAGTTCTTCGCCGGCGAACGAAAAATTCCGCAACGCGCCGAGGTTGTCTTCGATCTGACTCCATCGGCTCGCGCCGATGAGGACGCTGGTGACATAGGGCTTGGCCAGAAGCCAAGCGATCGACATCTGGGCAAGGGATTGTTCGCGGGCCGCAGCGATCTCGGCCAACGCGCGGACGCGGCGCAGTTTTTCCTCGGTGACGTGCTCCGGACGCAGGAAGCCGTCCGGTTTGCCGGCGCGTGAGGCGGGATCGATGCCGCTGTTGTAGCGTCCGGCCAAGAGTCCTTGGGCGAGGGGACTGAACGGGATGCAGCCGATCCCCTCGTCTTGCAGGACGTCGCTCAAGCCGTGCTCCACCCAGCGATCGAAGAGATTGAAGACAGGCTGATGGATGAGGAGATGGATGCGCTCGCGGCGGAGGATTTCGGCCGCGTGCCGGGTCGTATTCGCGTCGTAACTCGAGATGCCTACGTAGAGCGCTTTCCCCGATTCCACCGCGGTAACCAGCGCGCCGATCGTTTCCTCGAGCGGCGTCTCGGGATCGTGTCGGTGGCTGTAGAAAATATCGACGTAATCGAGCCCCGTGCGTCTCAGGCTCTGATCCAAACTGGCGAGCAGGTATTTGCGCGAACCCCATTCACCGTAGGGTCCGGGCCACATGTAGTAGCCCGCTTTGGTCGAAATAATCAGTTCGTCGCGGTGCGCAGCGAGATCTTGGCGTAGGATCCGGCCGAACGATTCTTCCGCGCTGCCGGGCGGCGGCCCGTAATTGTTGGCCAGATCGAAATGCGTGATGCCAGCCTCGAATGACCGCCGCACCATGTCGCGCGCATTTGTGTAGTCGTCGTTCGCGCCGAAGTTGTGCCAAAGACCGAGTGAGAGCGCGGGCAGTTTCAATCCGCTCCGGCCGCAGCGGCGGTAATCCATGGTGTCGTAGCGCGGCAGGTTTGGCACAACACCCAAGGTCCTATCAGTCCTCGGTCCGCAGGCAAATGTGTTTGGTGACCGCTCCTAATTTTGTAGTCTTTGGCCATGAAGCTGTCCTCCCATCGCTACGGCAAAGCCCGCGTCCGCGTGGTCAAGATTCTGCGCGAAGGCGCGCGGCACACGGTCGTCGAAGCCGATGTGCAAGTCCTGCTCGAGGGCGATTTCGAGACGTCCTACACCAAGGGCGACAACAGCAAGGTGGTGGCGACTGACACGGTGAAGAACACGGTCAATGTGCTCTCCCGTGATCATCTGACCACCGAGACGGAAAAGTTCGCCCTGCACTTGGCCCGCCATTTTCTCGACCGCTACGCACAGGTGGAGCGCGTGCACGTCGACATCCGCGAGCGCGTGTGGGAGAGGATCGGGGACAACAACCACAGCTTTACCGCGCCGGGTTCACCCGTGCCTTGGGTCAAAGCGGTGGTCACGGCAAAGACGGAGGAACTGACTTCCGGAGTAACCGACTGGCTCATCCTCAAGTCGACCGAAAGCGGTTTTTCCGACTACCCGAGGTGCGAACTGACCACCTTGCCCGAGACCAAGGATCGCATCTTCGCCACGTCGGTCACCGCGGGATGGCACTGGACGAAGTATCCGAAGAACTTCCGCGAGGCCAACGCGCGCATCCGCGAGGCCATGATCCGTCCTTTCTGCGAGAATTTCAGTCCTTCGGTGCAGGCCACTATGTCCGAGATGGCCGAGGCGGCTTTCGCCGTGGTGCCCGAGATCGATGAGGTTTCGCTCGCGCTCCCCAACAAGCACTGCAATCTCATCAATTTGCAGCCGTTCGGGTTGGACAATCCCAACATTGTTTTCACTTCGACCGACGAACCGCATGGCCAGATCGAGGCCGTCTTCCGGCGTTAATGTTTGCCTCGGCGGCGCCGCCTCCTGTTTGATATTACGCCTATGAGCAAACCATTCGAGGGGCAGGTTGCCGTCGTCACTGGCGCGGGGCGGGGGATCGGCGAGGCCATCGCCAAAAGGTTGGCCGATGGCGGTGCGAAAGTTGCGGTAGTCAGTCGCACGGAATCCAACGCTGCGAAAACGGCGGACGCGATCAACGCGGCGCATGCCGGGGCGGCCAAGGCTTACGCGGTGGACGTGGCCGACTTTCAGGCAGTGCAGGAGCTGGCCGATGCCATTATGAAGGACTTCGGAAAAGTGGACATCCTCGTCAACAACGCCGGCGTGACGCGGGACGGATTGAGCATGCGGATGAGCAGCGAGGATTGGGATGTGGTCGTAGACACGAACCTGAAAGGTGCTTTCAACTTCATCCGCGCCGTGCAGCGCCCCATGGCCAAACAACGCAGCGGCCGCATCATCAACATCAGCTCGGTCAGCGGCATCATGGGCAATGCGGGACAAGCCAACTACGCGGCGAGCAAGGCCGGCCTTATCGGGTTGACCAAAACGATCGCGCGCGAACTTTCCGGGCGCGGTATCACGGTCAATGCCGTCGCCCCCGGTTTCATCCAGACGGACATGACTGATGTGCTGCCCGAGAGTA
>JBILUI010000174.1:0-4223 GCA_044371145.1 Chthoniobacterales bacterium
TGCGCGGGGACGGGAACTTCCTGCAAAACGCCGTCGATGCGGTAGCGCACGCGGAGGTCGTCCGACAGCGGCTCGACGTGGATGTCGGTGGCGCGCTCGCGCAGGGCTTCGCGAATGACCTGGTTGATGAATTTTTTCACCGAGGCTTCCTCGGATTCGTTCTCGTCGAGCACGTTAACTTCTTCGGTGCGGATTTGGTCTAGTTCCTCGTCGGACGCGCGACCTTCGAGCAGTTCCTCGAAAGTCTCCGCGCCGATGCCGTAGACCTGACGCAATGCGGGAAGAATTCCTTTCCGTGTGTAGACCTCGTAGCGCACGCGCTGCGGAACGGCCTCGGCCACCGCCTGCCGCGCGAGCATGTCGAACGGGTCGTAAGTCAGCAGCGTGATGTTGTCGTCATCGGCGGCAACCGGCAGGAGCTGATAGCGAAGAGCGATGCGTGCGGGCAACTTGCCCCGCAATTCGGGCGCGGCTTTGGCGATGTCCGCCCCGCCCCACGCGAGATGGAACTTATCGGTCAACTCGCGGTAAAATCCGTTCTCGTCGAGTTCGGAACTGTCGAGCAAAGCGCGCAGCAACGACGACTGGGTGCGCGCGGCATCGCGCAGGGCAGTGGACAATTTCTCGCGATCCGCCGCACCGTGGCGCGCAGCCATGTCAACCAACTCCGGAATGAGGGCCATGACGGGTGGGTGATCAATCGGGCAACGTGGCCCGCCGGATCTCGGGCTCCGGCGCGGGCGCCGAGAGCTTTTTCTCTTTGCGCGCTTTCGGCGGACGCTCCGGGGCATATTCCTCGTAGTCGATGCCGGCCGGGCGGAGCGGATCGCGCTTCTTGCGGACGACCGAGTCCGGTTCGAGTTCTTGCGCGTCGAAAACAACCGGCGTGTTGGCGAAAGCGGAAGGCGCGGCCTCGGCATACGCCTCGTCTCCGAGATCGCTGCGGTAACGCTCCTGCCAACTCGCTTTGGCGAGATCCTCGTCATTTTCCACGACGGTCGGTTGCAAGAGCACGATGAGCTCCTGGCGGCGGACTTCCCGCGAGGTCTGCTTGAAAAGATAGCCCAAAACAGGAAGGCGCATGAGGAAAGGAATACCCGAGTCGTCGGCTTGCATGCGTTCCACGATCAACCCGCCCAGAACGACGGTGCCTCCGTTCGGGACGGTGACGGTGGTAGTGAGTTCCTGCGCGCTGATGATCGGTGCGGTATTGCCGCCGCCGAAATTCTGCTCGCCGAGCACGTTGTTGTTCGTCTGCACGATGACCAGCGTGACATCCTTGTTGGCGTTGATCAGCGGCAGCACCTCGAGTTTGAGCAGAACGTCCTTGTAGGTGATGTTCGCTGTGATGCCCGTGTTGGGGTTGACCGCGTTGCCGCTCAGTGTCTGCGAAGTGAGCGTGCTGCTGGCGTAAGGAATCTGTTGCCCGGAGCTGATCACGGCCTTCTTGTTGTTCGTGGTGTAGACGACGGGGCGAGAAAGGATCTTGAACTTGCCCGTGCTTTCCAAGGCGCGCGCGTAAATGTCCACAGCATCGGCAATCGTGCCGTAGACGGTGAGGCCCTGCAGATTTTGGAAAAGTTTCGGGCTGATCAGATCCCCCGCCACCGGCAGGTTGGTGTTGGGTTGAAGAATGGAATTGATGATGGAGCCCGCGGCGCCCGTGCCTGCGCCATTGTTCACGTAGCGCAGGAAATAACTGAACCCGAACTCCATCTCATCGGTCAGGTTGAGTTCACCGATGACTGCGGCGATGTAGACCTGCCGCGGACGCACATCGAGCATATCGAGCAGTTGCGCCGCTTTCTGGCGGCTATCCGGAGGTCCTATAACAATGATCGAATTGGCACTCCTGTCGGCGATGATTTTCGTTTTTCCGATGATGACCGACTCGGGTGCTACATCGGCCGTCGGCTCCTTGATGCGGTCCGCGCGGCTCATTCCGCCCCCACCCCCACCAATACCGTCGTTCGAACCGATGCCCTGGCCCGTGCCGGGCTGGATCAAAGATCCGTCACCCCCGGTCCCGCGCGATCCCCCTGTCCCGCCTGTTCCTCCCTCTTCCTCGCCATCCGAAAGAAGGTCGGAAAGAACCGGCAGCACATCGGAAGCCGCGACAAACTTGAGCGGGCGCTCGAGCACCGCGTCGAGAGGAACCGGGGCATCGAGTTGGTCGATGAGTTGTTTGATATAGGGAAAGTTGATCGGGCGGGTGACGACGAGGATACGGTTGGTGCGCGGATCCGCGACGAGTTGCGTCTCGCCAACGATGAGACTCGTCTCGAATTGCCCCGCACCCGACGCCGCGCCGCCGAGCGAGGCTTGGATGATTTGCCCTTGGGCATCGACCTGCGGCGGCTGACCCGGTGGCGGCTGCCCGGCGGCTTTCGCCGCATTCTCGTCGCGTTTCTCGAGCAGGGTCTGCAAGGTCTCTACCACTTTCTCCGCATCGGCGCGCTTCAGAGTTATCCACTCGGTCATGACTTGGGCCGGAGGAACATCGATCAGCGTCTGCAGATCGATCAGTTTGCGGATGACGGGCACGTTCTCGGTGACGAGGACGGCCTGCACGTTGGGCACGGCGGTGAAGGAAGTGTAGGTGTTCGGCGGGCTGATGGCCTGGCTGAAAAGCTGCACCGCGTCCTGCGGCGAGATGTAGCTTAGTTTCATGAAATAACTCACCACCTCTTCTCCCTCCGGCAACATGGATGGCGACGAGTAGATCGGGATGCCCTGCGAGCGCGGGAACTTCGAAGGACCGAGGACCTTGACCGTCTGGCCGTCCACCTCGACAAAGGTGTAGCCGTTGAGAAGCAGTGATGCCTCGATGAGGCGGATTGCTTCGCTCTTGGGAACCTCGCCCGGCACGGCGATGGTCAGCGGCGCGCCTTGGGCCACGCCGGAATCACGAATCAGGCGCTTGTTGGAAAGCTGCTCGTAGAGACCGAGAATTTCGGTGACCGGGCTGTTCTGGAAGTTGAGATTGATCGTCGTTTCGGGATTCGGCGGGGACGCGGGGACGACAGCCGCCGCAGGAGCGGAGGCGGGTGGCACGGGCGCGGCAGGCGCCGCGGGCGGAGGAGTTGCGGGGGGCTCGATGGCTTTTTGCGCAGACACGGCCGCAATTCCCCCGATCAGTTGAACCGAGAGAAGGAGGCAAACGAAAGGCCTGTAAAACCGCGACATCGCTTCAGTTAAGCAGAGGAAAAAGGTTTCTCAAGGCGCGGCTGGGACGATGGCCCGGCGGCGGATGACGCGGGGAGGAGGCATTTGCTCCTGACCCGGCGCTTGCACCTGTCCGTTCTGCGGCACGCCGGGGCCGGGCACAGGAGGCACGATGCCGGGTTGGGCGATGGCCGGATTGACCGGAATCTGCTGCTGAGGCATGCCGGGCATGGCGGTTCCCGGCTGGCCGGGGACCGCCCCGGGAACGGGCTGCGGGGGTCGGACCGGTGCCGGCATCATCGGTGGCCGCGCCATGGGCGGCGGCATGGCCATTCCGGGCGCCGCCACGTCGAATTTGATCACCCCCAGCTCGCCGCCGAGACGGATGGTGGCTGTGGCATCGCTTTGCTTGTCCATGGTCTCGCTTACCTCAACGAGCGAAAGGCCCAGATTGTTAGTCGAATTCCGCGCCACCTTGATAGATTGCTGGGTGGCACGCTCGCGGATCCATACGACCGGTTCGCCGTTTTCCCGGAGAATGCCGCCCAGGACGAAACGCTGCGCCAAACCCTCCGATTGCTGCGGCGGGGCGATCGATTCGATTTGGAAAGGCGAGTTCTCCCAAAGCGAGGCGTAGCGCGAGACCGGAAAGGGTTCGGGCACGATCGCTGTGGCGCTGGCCTCGGCGGAAGCATCGGCTGGCGGCTCTTCCGCCGGCGATGGATTCTGCGCGGATTCGGGCGGAGGAGAGTCCGGCAGTGACGGAGCCGGTTGTGCTTCTTGGGATTCCACCTTGGATTCCACCGCCGTCATCGCGTCACCGACCGGCCGGTCACCGGCCGGCGGAACCTTGAGCATCTTGCCGGCATCCTCGGAGCCGTGCAAAGCACACGCCAGGGCGGCCGACAACATCGCGGTGAGCGCAAAAATAGTCCTCACGGGGCCTGTCCTCCCACCGGCCGGAACCAACGCGCCACCTCGATATCGCAAATGACTTCGGGCGGCTCGCCGCTTTTGACGCGAAGTTGCTTGATGGCGCGGAATTCTTTCGGTTGCTG
>JBILUI010000052.1:0-14975 GCA_044371145.1 Chthoniobacterales bacterium
ACGTGCATCGAAGCGATGGCCGCGGCCTTCGGCGGGACGCAGTCCTTGCACACCAACTCCCTCGACGAGGCCATTGCGTTGCCGACCGACTTTTCCGCCGCTATTGCGCGCAACACGCAAATCTTTCTGCAGAAAGAAACCGGCATCTGTCGAACGGTCGACCCCTTCGGTGGCTCCTATTACGTCGAGAGCCTGACCCGCGATCTTATGCACCGCGCTTGGGCCCACATCGTTGAGGTGGAAAAACTCGGCGGAATGGCCAAGGCGATCAACACCGGTCTGCCCAAGATGCGCATCGAGGAAGCGGCGGCTCGCCGTCAGGCCCGCATCGATTCGGGCAACGAAACGATCGTCGGGGTGAACAAATACCAACTCGCCGAAGAAGCCCCCATCGACATTCTCGAGGTGGACAACACGGCGGTGCGCGAAGAGCAGGTCGCGCAGCTGAAAAAAATCCGGGCCGAGAGGGACAATACAAAAGTGACAGCGTCGCTAAACGCCCTGACCGCCGCCGCCAAGGAAGGGAAGGGGAACTTGCTTGAATTGGCCGTCGAGGCTGCCCGCGCCCGGGCCACGCTCGGAGAGATTTCCGACGCTATGGAAAGGGTGTATGGTCGTCATATGGCTGTGGTCCGATCGATATCTGGCGTCTACGGACGCGAGTTCGGCGAGAATCAGCAGATTGCCGAGGTGCGCAAGCTCTGCGCCGATTTCGAAAAGCGGCACGGCCGACGTCCGCGCATGCTCGTGGCAAAGATCGGCCAGGACGGACACGACCGCGGAGCCAAAGTCGTTTCGACTGCTTTTGCCGACCTCGGTTTCGACGTCGATATCGGCCCGCTTTTCCAGACGCCCGAGGAGACAGCCAAGCAGGCGGTGGAAAACGATGTGCACATCGTCGGGTTCAGCTCTCTGGCCGCCGGGCATAAAACGCTCCTGCCGCAATTGGTGTCCGAACTTAAAAAGCTCGGTAGACCAGACATCCTCGTCGTGGTCGGCGGCGTCATCCCGCACCAAGACTATGAGTTCCTCCACAAAAACGGAGCGGCGGAAATCTTCGGTCCGGGCACGGTGATTCCCGACGCGGCGAAACGTCTCATCGCGGATCTCGAAGCGAAGTTGTAGCGGCGGTCTGTGACCGCCGGATCACCAGATAGAGACGTATGCGACGGTCATAGACCGCCGTTACAATCGGAGTTGTAGGCGGTCACCACTGCACCTTGCAGCGGTATTTTTTCCAGTTGCGGTCGTTGGTCACGACGGTGGCGCCATGCTCGAGAGCCTGTGCGATGAGGAGGCGGTCGAACGGGTCGCGGTGATGATGCGGTAGCGTGGCGAGGCGATCGAGGGACGCGGTTTCGATGCCGATGAGGCGGAAACCGTGATCTTCTTCCAATTGCCGCGAGAAGTCGGAGATATCGATGTCCAAGTCCAACTTGCCGAGAGCGCGTTTGATCGCAATTTCCCAGAGGGATGCTGCACTGAAAACAATGTCATGCTCTTCCGTGTTCAGCAGAATGGAATCCCAGCGGTGCGGCAGGCGTGGATCGTCGGCGCGCCACCAGAGCAGGACGTGGGTGTCGAGCAGGTAGCGCATGCGCTATTGCATGTATTCGCGCATGTCTTCGATCGGTTCGCAAAAATCGTCCGCGACCCAAATCTTGCCTTTCATGTCGCCGCGTCCGGCTTTGGCGCGCTTGGTGGGCACGGGTTTGAGTTCGGCCACGGGTTTGCCGCGCTGGGTGATGATGAATGATTTGCCGGCGCGGGTTTGGCGGAGGAGACGGGAAAGGTTGGTCTTGGCCTCGTAGGCGCCGACTTCTTGCACGCGGGGTGCGGGTTTCATGCAATTAGTCTATTGAAACGACCAGTAGGGGTCAAGCGATGCGGCGACAAGTGAAACCGCAGAGAACGCAGAGTGCGCCGAGGGGAATGCGGGGAAGGTGGTCGGGCTTCCCGAAAAGTGGGGTTTATGGGAGGCTTTCAAACCGACTTTATGAGATACAATCCTGCCGTTTTGCCGCTTTCGGCGGAGGACTATGCCCGCGGCGCAGAACATGGCGATTGATCGGGCTTCGCCCGTGCAGTAACGGAGGAGATATGCCCACCGCCGAGTTACGCAGATTGCGGGAGAAACGCGCGATCGGGTTTGTTCCCGATGCCGAGACGCAGCGGGCGCTGGAACGTTACGAGCAGACGCTGGCGAAGAGTCGTTCGGCCATTTGGGAGGTTGATGCGCGGGGGATTTTTACTTACGTGAGCCGTTCGTTGGAGATGCTCCTTGGTTACACGAGGAGGGAATTGGTGGGGAAGAAGCACATCGACAGCTTTTATCCCAAGAACATGGAGCCGCATCTGGCCGAGGAGTTGAATAGTTCATGGCTCGGTCGCGAGGCGCCGTTTTTCAATGCGGAATGTCCGCTCACGCACAAAAGCGGACGGATCGTCTGGGTTGCGTCGCACGGATTCCCCTTTTTCGACCGTCGCGGCCGCTTGCTCGGTTATCGCGGGACCGATATCGAGATAGCCGATCCCGTGAATGGTGCTCCGGTTCATGCTCAAGAAGCGGAAAACCCGGCTGCGTCGGCCTTGGAGAATCTTACCTTCCGAGAGCGTCAGGTCCTTTGGGGAGTGGCCCACGGTTTGCTGAACAAGCAGATCGCCGCGCGTTGCGGACTTGCCGACCGCACGGTGAAACTTCACCGCACGTCGTTGACGCGCAAGCTCGGTATTTCTTCCGCGGCAGGGCTGGCGCTTTTCGCGAGGGAAGCGGGGTTGACCGGTGCTGAGTTCCCCGCGGGGCCGTTTTACGGGTGAGGTGCGTGCGAAGGCTGGGGTGGCTGGGTCTGCTAAGGCTTAACTGACGGGGACCGGCGTTGGCGACTCGCAACCGAGTGTCACGGGCCTTTCCGTGCCAAACGGAAGCCGATGCCTCCGGCGCGGTATCCCGAAGCGAACGCGTCGCTTCTTTTGCGAGCCAAAGCGGCATCCTCCACAACTTGGGTGCTAGAATTAGGCTGGCTGAAGCTGCTCCCGCCGCGGCCTCGGCGGTAGCGGCCTTGCGCACCGCCGGGGAGAGTGGCGAATACAAGGTCCTCGCACAGTTCAATCACGTTACCGCTCATGTCGTGGATGCCAAGTTCATTGGCCGATTTGGTTCCAACCTCCTTTGTAGCCGCGCCGCTGTTGTTGCTATACCACGCAACGGCATTCACGTCATTGCTTCCGCTGTAGACGTAACCTTGACTACTTTGTCCACCGCGCGCGGCCCAATCCCATTCAGCTTCCGTCGGCAAACGATATCCGTTGGCACTGCTGTTCGCTGTAGGCTCATCCAAGCCCGCGCGGTAGATGGTGCCTCCGACCTCATACACCGGCGACAAACCCTCTTTCTCGCTCTTGGCATTGCACCATTTGGTCGCTTCAAGCCAACTCACATTACTCACGGGATGGTTGCCCGTGCTGCCCGCACCCACCCCAGCCAAGTCGGTGTAGCCATTGGCCACCGCCCAGTCCCGCACTTCCTGCCACTCGTGCCATGTGACTTCGTATTTGGTGATTTGGAAGGTCGCTACCACCGCACCAGAGAGCGCCGAGGATGATGGCAGGGTGCCGCCCTGCACAGTGATCAGGTTGTTGATTACCGGAGGAGTCAGCCCGGCTTGCACGCGTATGAATTCCCGGCCATCGCCACCATGCGGTGCGCAAAATCTCTGGCGTTGAAATCCGGCCGGCACGCCGGTTTGGTCGATGCCGTCAGAGGTGCGGGTCACGCTACCGGAGCCCCATGTGCCAGTGGACAGATTACCGATATTCTGGGCGGAGACTGTGAGCAATGAATCGTTGGTTCGCACAATCACCGTGACACACAGGTTGGTGGCACCGACGGAGGGGATCATGGGTATGCCGTCGGTCGCATCAGGACCGCTCGCTCCGCCGAATGCGTATTTTAGCAAATTCTCCAGCGTAAGTGGCGCACCCTGCGCCCAGTCGGTGAAGCCTTGGCTCGGACGCGGTTGGACACTTGCCACGCGGAAACCGGCCGCGCTGTTTTTGTCCGTTTGACTCGCGCTACTGCGGGTTGAGGAGAGCAAAGCGGCAGCAGAGGCCGACCAACTGCCGCCGCGGACAACCCTAATAGTGCTGTTTGTGCTGCCATCCACAGTGGACTCGTTCCACTCCGTTACGTTTCCGCCCTGGCCCATGGTGCCGTAGGGGCTGAGACCGCCTGCGTTCGCTACTTCAGCAGGTGTATTAGTGACGCTATTGTAAACTGCCGTGTTGATCGTGGTTCCGCCGCCCACATCAGTCGGCGCTTTGCTGCTTGCGGTTGGATAGGGGAAGTAATTCGTCGCGGCCGCGTCATAGTAAGCAGCCTTATACCACTCATTTTCGTTGGGCAGGAAGTAGTAGGCATCCTTGTGACGATAAAGGTTCGTTCCGCCAACGGTCCATGCGTCTGCGCTGCTCCACGGCTGCACGGTCCATGCGCCGTTGGTGAAGACCATATTGTAAGCCCTTTGGTATCCTTTGCTCGTGTTAAGCCAGTTGACGAATGCCGCGGCTTCGAGCCAGCTGACATTTGCCGCCGGCCGATTGCCGGTCCAGGCTCCGGCCGTAACGTTGGATAGTCCGCTGGCGGCGGCTTTGCTAATGGCATCCTGCGGGATTTCGTAGGCAGCGACGCGATATCCGTAAGGCACCGCGCCGTATCCGCTCGCATCCGCCGGGTTGTTCGTGTTGCCAATGTCGACGAAATCGATGGTGAACGTGTTGGTGCCGCTGCCGAATGCCTCGGTCCATGGGGTGACGGATGCAGACGCGCGGGTGACGGTGATGCTGTATGGTTTGGTTGTCACGCCATCCTGCGCGGTAACGACGATGGGTATCTGATTGGATCCGATGTCGAGTGTAACCGTTCGGGCGCTGCCCGAGGTGATCGACGAACCGTTGAGGGTGATGGTGGCCGTGCCGTCGCTGGCCGTTGGCGTGACGGTAATCGTCGCGACGGTGTTATCCAAGTTTGCCGTGTAGGCAGTCATGTTGCTGGAGAAGGATGGGCTCAATGAACCGCTGCTGATGGTGAGACCGCTCAGATTCGCGTTCGTGCTGAGAGCGGCGCGGGAGACCGTGATCGTGTAGGTCTTTGTCGTTGTGCCGTCTTGCGCGGTGACAAGGACAGTGATCGTGTTGTCGCCGACGTTCAGGTTGATCGGATTGCTCAGGTTGGAGGAGCCGTTGACGGTGACGCTGGCTGTGGGGTCGCTGACGGTCGCGGAGACGACGATGGAGGTGACAGAGTTGGAGACGGCAGCTGTGTAGCTGGCGCTGTCGCCTGCGAAAGCCGGACTCAGCGAGCCGCTGCTGATGGTCAGGGCGCTGAGGTTGGCATTCGTGCTGGCTGCAGCACGCGTCACCGTGATCGTGTAGGACTTTGTCGTTGTGCCGTCTTGCGCGGTGACAAGGACAGTGATCGTGTTGTCGCCGACGTTGAGGCTGATCGGATCCGTCAGGTTGGAGGATCCGTTGACCGTGACGCTGGCTGTGGGATCAGCGACGGTTGGCGTAACAGTCACCGATGCAACGCTGAAGCTGACGTTGGCTGCATAGTCGGTGGTTGTGCCGGCGAAGGCCGGACTCAGTGAACCGCTGCTGATGGTCAGGGCGCTGAGGTTGGCGTTGGTGCTGTTGACCACATTGACCGTGCGCGTCACGGGGGTGGCGACGTTCCCCGCGGCGTCGGTGGCTGAGTAGGTGAGGGTGTATGTTGCGGCGACCGACGTGTTGACCGAGCCGGTGCCGGAAATTTTCCTCGGCGCATCGACGTTGTCCGTGACATCGGCGCCCGGATCGGTGAAGGAGGAGCCGCGTTTGACGGTGAGGGGATTCTCCCCGATGAGCGTAATCACTGGCGCGACGGTTTCTTGGGCGCGGGTGACCGTGAGCGTGTAGGTTTTCGTGGTGGCGGGGTCTTCCGCAGTAACGAGAACGTTGATGGTGTTGGGGCCGACGTTGAGACTGATCGCAGTGCTCGCGGTTCCCGAGGTGACGGCGACACCGTTCACCGCTACGGCAGCGGTAGTGTCGCTGACGGTCGGCGCGACGGTGATGGATGCGGTGTCATAGTCCACGCTGGCCGCGTAGCTGGTCTCGCCGCCGGAGAACGCCGGTGTCAATGCACCGCTGCTGATGACGAGGGAATCGAGGTTGGCATTGGTGCTCATGACGACGACCGGCACGTCGGTGGTTGCCGTCTCGTAGTTGGCGAAATCATTTGGTATGAAGGTTGCGCTGTAGCTGCCGCTCCCTGCAGGAACAAGCGACTCATCCGTCCAAGTGAATGCGCCCGCAACATTGGCGCTTCCGCCGCTGAGCGCGGAGGCACTCAGCGCCTGTCCCGCAGCGATCGCGCTGGCGGTCGGTAGGCTGTTGATCACGGATGACCCTTTGGCGATCGTCCAGGAGAGGGGATTGGTCACCGCCCCGAAATTGTTGCTGGCCACGACAGAGGCGCTGCCGTTGGTTGCCGTGGTGGGAGTGCCGGCAATCGTTCCGGTGCCCGAGTTGATGTTGAGACCGGCCGGCAGGTTGGAGGCGGAGAAGGAAATCGGGCCCGTGCCAGTGGCCGTCACGTTGTAGTTGGTGGAGACCCCGACTTTGCCCGAGAGTCCACTGCCCACGGAAAGTTCCGGGACGAGCCCCACCGTCAAGTTAAGGCTCGTGGTTGTGAATGATCGCCGCAAAGCAACTCCTGACACCGGCCCCAAACCCTCGGCCGAGGAAAAGTCATTGGTGCGCGACGCGAAGCGAATCACCTCGAACGAGGCTCCGTTCGTCTCGGCAAAAGACGCCGACCTCGTTATGGAGAGCGAGCCGGCAAAGTTCGCGATGCCAGAGACGCCCGAAACCGTGAGCGAGCGATGGCCCAGGGTGGCATCGCGTCCGCCCAACGTGAGTTCAACGCGGCCTGCGCTGCCTTGCGTCAGATTTCCGGAGATCGTCAATCCCCCGGGAACTGCGTCTGGGCGAATTGTTCCGTTGTTGGTAAAGCTGGCGGCCAAAATACCCGTGCCCGACACAATGCCAGATTGGTTGAAGCCGCCCGAGGGCTGGAGAGTTCCCGAGGTGATGCGAACCTCGCCACCGGAAAGATTGTTGAGCGGCAAATCGTTGATCGATGTTGTCCCTGTCCCGCTCCGCAAGATCAGGCCCTCGTTGTTGATTGCGTTGTTGGTGCCGCCAATGTTTCGCGTCAAACCACCGTTGCCATTCAGGTTTAGGGTTCCGCCAGTCAAGTTATTGACCCGACCGCCATCGCCCAAATTCCACTGGGATCCATTGTAAGTTAATGTGCCGCTGTTTTTTACCACGCGGCGCACAGCCTTGCTGAAACTGCCGTTCAAAATGGACGTGCAACCCTGAGCCAAGACCAACTCGCCGCCGGGCAAAAGCGAGCCAGTCGTCCAATTGAACGTGCTGGTCACCGTGACATTACCTGATCCGCCCAAGTCGGAGCTGTCGAGTGTCAAGCTGGCCAGTGTAAGATCCACATTACAATTCACTGTGCTGCCCAAGTTCGCCGACAATGAGGTGAATCCCACCGCGGAAGCATTGTTGATCGTCAAGGTGCTGTTATTGACCGAAATCGGTGCCGCCACCGAATCTCCTGCACCCAAGATGTGGGTTCCCCCGTTCAAGGCCAACGACCCTCCGGTCGACTGCACCATACCGATGGTCCCGCCCGCGCTCAGCGCCAAAACCCCCGCCTCGATACGAACCTCGCCACCGGAAAGATTGTTCAGTGGCAAATTGTTGATCGATGTTGTCCCTGTGCCGCGACGGATGATCAGACCGGTGTTTCTTACTCCGCCGGGACTGCCAGAAGTGCGGGCTACGATTCCCCCCCCATTGAAAATCAGAGTGCCGGTAGCCTGATTATCCACCAGTCCGCTGGCAATAAATTCCCAAGATCCGTTTACGGTGAGCGTCCCACGGTTCTCGACCACTCGGCCAACTTCTTTGCTGAAACCACCGCTCACCACCGACGTGCATCCCTCGGCCAAGACCAACTTGCCTCCAGTCGAAAGCGTTCCGCCCGTCGAAGTGAATGCGCCGTTGATTGTAAGATCCCCGGCACCTGAAAGGCTTCCTGCGGCCAGGCTGTAGGTGCTACCCGACAGGAAAGTGGATGCCTGCTGGGGCGCCAGAGTGCCGGCCGCTTGCTGGAGCGTGACGACAGCATTGCTGCCTCCGACGGTCAAACTTGTCGGGGCCGCCGTGCCGGAGGAAAGAGTCACCGTGTAGGTGCCGGGCAACGAGATGACTGCGATGTCATTCGTGGTGGGAACACGCGCCGGTGACCAGTTTGTGGCGGTGTTCCAATCTCCGCCGGCAGAGTTGTTCCAACTCACCGTGTCTTGCGCCAAGGCCGATCCGCTGACGAAGAACGAGAGCGCGGAGAGGAATGCGGTTATGGTGTGGCGGATTGCTGCGCTCGATTGACGACGATTGTTTGTGGGAGACATGGCTGGATAGGAATCAATTTCCAAAGGTAGGAGGACGGTAAAAACCGTCAATTGCTCGAAAGGGCACAACATGAGAGTATGCTCCCTTATTAATCAGATGTTCGGTGCTTGCCATGAAATTGCGGAGGTATTCCTTCAATGTGCGGGCGTTGGTCGCGCTGACGGCGCTGCAGTGCCAAGCAGGGGGGCAGAAGGGTACGACCGATCACCTTGGTTCGAACGATTTGGGGAATCATCCGTGAAATTCGATTCATCCATGGTTCAATACCCAAAAAATATGGCAAGCACCCTTGAAACATCTCGAAACGACCTGACTCTCTCTGCTGCCGAATATGCCTGCGGGATCCGTGCCGGCGATGTGTCAGTTTTGGCGCGGGCGATTACGCTGGTCGAGAGCACCGCGGCGCAGCATGCCGAAGAGGCTGCGGAACTGATGAAGTTGCTGCTGCCGCATCGGGATCAGTCGGTGCGAATCGGTATCACTGGTGTGCCGGGGGTGGGGAAAAGCACGTTTATCGAGGCGTTTGGGCTGTATCTTTGCGAGCGTGGACACCGTGTGGCGGTGCTCGCGGTGGATCCGACGAGCGTGGTGTCGGGCGGAAGCATTCTTGGAGACAAGACGCGGATGGAGAAGTTGTCGCGTCATCCGGCGGCTTATATCCGCCCGTCTCCTTCAGGTGGTGCACTCGGGGGCGTGACACGCAAGACGCGCGAGACGATCACCCTATGCGAGGCGGCGGGTTATGACGTGATTCTCATCGAGACGGTCGGGGTCGGGCAGAGCGAGATTGCGGTGCGGTCGATGACGGACTTTTTCCTGCTGCTGGCGCTGACCGGAGCAGGCGATGAGTTGCAGGGGATCAAGAAGGGGATTGTCGAGATGGCGGATGCCATCGCGGTGACCAAAGCGGATGGAGACAATTTGGTCGCGGCGGAGAGGTTGCAGTTGGAGTTGTCGCAGGTGCTCCATCTACTCGCTCCGGCCACCGTGGGATGGAAGCCGGAGGTGCTGACTTGTTCGGCGGTGAGGGGAAGCGGGATTCCCGAGGTGTGGGCGGTGGTGGAGAAATTCCGCAAGGAAATGACGGCTTCCGGCGAATGGGACGCGCGCAGGTTGCGTCAGGTCCAGGAGGGGTTAGTGGAATTCGCGCGCGAGAAGGTGTTGGTCGGGATGCTCGAAAGCACCGTCGTCCAACAAGATCTCAACGCTCTCGGAGGGATGGTCGCGGAGGGAAAAATGACCCTGCGGGAAGCGGCGGGAAAGGTGGCCGCCGACTTCTTGGCGTCCAAGCGCTGAAGTTACCGGACGGCCCAGCGGAGTTTGGCGGAGGTGGAGCGCGGGTTGGCGTGGCACTCTTCGGGGGTGGCGCGGAGGACACGGCGGGCGATTTCTTGGTAAAGGCCTCCTTCGCGGGCGGCTTGGAAGGATTTTTTCACGCGGCGGTCTTCGCCGGAATGGAAGGTGAGTATGGCGACGCGGCCGCCGGGGTTGAGGCAGTTCGGAAGGGTTCGTAGGAAGGTGTCGAGCGCATTGAATTCCTCGTTTACTTCGATGCGGATGGCTTGAAAGACGCGACGCACGGAAAGTTCGCGTTCATCGGGCGAAACCGATGCCAGTGCCGAGTGAATGGCGGTGGCGAGATCTGTGGTCGTCGCCAAGCAGCGCCCGGCAAGTGTGGATGCGACCCGTTCAGCGTGGGGCTCGTCGGCATTTTCCTGTAGAACCGCGGCCAGTTTTTCCGGCGAAACTTTTTCGAGCCACTGAGCGGCGGAGATTCCGCGGGAAGGATTCATGCGCATGTCGAGCGGGCCGTCTGTTTTGGTCGAGAAACCTCGCTCAGGATTGTCCAACTGCATGGACGAGACACCAAGATCGGCGAGGACCAGGTCGGCGCCAGTGCGGCCTGTCTTGGCGATCGCGGCCGGGAGTCCGGCGAAGTTCGATTTTACCGCGGTGAATTGTTCCGGTCCGAATCCGTCAGAGCGGAGACGTTCTTCGGTCCGAGCCAATTCAACGGGGTCGACATCGAGTCCGAGCAAATGACCGCCGGGTATGATGCGTTTCATGAGCGCGCAGGCGTGTCCGCCGTATCCAAGCGTGCAGTCGACGGCAAAATCGCCAGGCTGGGGACGCAACACTTCGAGAATTTCCGCGACCATGATCGGAACGTGCGAGCCGGCGGGGGTTTTGCCGGAGGCGAGGATCTTGGTGATGGTGTCCGGGTGGCGCTGCGGATCGAGTTCCTTGTATTTGTGCTCGAAGCGGCGGGGATTTTTTCCGGGGTAGCGCGGACGGCGGCGGTGAGGAGTGGACGGGGTTTTGTCCATTGTTCAGGCGGTTGCAGCCATGGTGGCCGACAGGTTGTTCCACTCCTCATTGGCTTGCTCGAGTTCCTCGGTGAGATCGGCCAGCTCGCGGTGGAGAGGAAAGGATGTGGCGTCGTTGGGGGCTGTCTCGAGGATGGCGGCGAGTTCGCGCTGGCGGGCTTCGAGGGCGATGATGCGCTGCTCGAGTTCGCGGTGGCGTGCTTCGGACTGGCGGCGCGCGGCGGCCGCGGCTTTGCGCGCTTCGGCTTCGGCGCGGCGCTGTTGTTTGATTTCTTTGAGTCCGAGCTTCGGTTTGTCGACGACAGGGGCTGCCGGTGTTTCGGCGGGACGATGATTGGAGAGTGCGGCGACAAGGCCGCCGCGGGCGGAAGCTGCACCCGACTTGTCGAGATAGTAATCGTAATCGCCGGCGTAGGGAGTGAGCTTTCCCGCGTTGATGTGCAGGACGGTGGTGGCGAGGGAGCGGATGAAATGGACGTCGTGGCTGACGAAAACGAGTGTGCCCTCGTAAGGTTTCAACGCGGCAACGAGGGCATTGATGCTGGCCATGTCGAGGTGAGTAGTCGGCTCGTCGAGGAGAAGGAGATTCGGGGGACGGAGGAGCAGTTTAACCAGAGCAAGACGGCTTTTTTCTCCGCCGCTGAGCACGCCGACATTTTTGAAAACTGCTTCGCCGCGGAAGAGGAACGATCCGAGAACGGTGCGCACGGATTGCTCGCTCACCCCGCTGGCCCCGTCCATCGCTTCTTCCAGCACGGTTCGTTTAACATCGAGGGAGTCTGTGCGGTGCTGGGCGAAATAACCGACACTGACATTGTGTCCCTCGGTGCGCGTGCCGGCTTCGAGCGGCAGTATTCTAGCGAGAATTTTGAGCAAAGTTGATTTGCCCGCGCCATTGGGTCCAACGAGGACAGTGCGTTGTCCGCGCTCGATGGTCAGATTGAGATCTTCGTAGACCACATGATCTCCGTAGGCTTGGCGGACTTTTTCGAGGACTATGGTGCGTTGGCCGCCGCGGGGCGGTTGCGGGAAGCGGAATTTGACCGTGGCCTCCGAATTTTCCGGCGGCGGGAGGCGTTTGATGCGGGCCAGTTGTTTGATGCGCTCCTGGGCCTGCGCGGCTTTGCTCGCCTTGGCGCGGAAGCGGTTGATGAAATCCTGGAGGTGCTCGATTTCGCGCTGCT
The DNA here is from genome assembly GCA_044371145.1 of Chthoniobacterales bacterium. Classification (GTDB taxonomy): domain Bacteria; phylum Verrucomicrobiota; class Verrucomicrobiia; order Chthoniobacterales; family JACTMZ01; genus JACTMZ01. The sequence continues at coordinate 12,038 of JBILUI010000052.1, forward strand.
GGTTCTTGTAAGCTGCGAGGTATTGCTCGTCGCGGGCTTTTTTCTCCACGAGGTAATCGTCGTAGTTGCCCCGGTAGCGATGAAGGTGCTGTCGTGAGATTTCCACGATGCTTTCGCAGATGGCGTTGAGGAAGGCACGATCATGCGAGATGACGAGCAGTGCCCCGGCGTAGCCGGCCAGATGATTCTGGAACCAGCCGAGGGTCTCGAGGTCGAGGTGGTTGGTCGGTTCGTCGAGCATGAGCAGATCCGGCTCCATGACCAACAGGCGGGCGAGGTGGGCACGCATGATCCATCCGCCGCTCATGGTGCGCGCAGGGCGGTCGAAGTCGGTCTCGCGGAAGGCAAGACCGGCCAGAATGCTTTTGGCCCTCGCTTCGAGGTTGTATCCGTCGTGCTCGAGAAAAACAGCCGCCGCCTCGTGGTGTTCCGCCGAATGCTCATCGGGAAACTCGCGCATTTTCGCGTAGGCTGCTGTCATGTCCGGAGACACGCTCGTGGCCAACTGAAGGACGGTCTCGTCACCGGACGGGGCGCTTTCCTGAGGCAGGAAGCCTACGGTTCTTCCGCGTTGCAGACTGACCGAACCCTCGTCGGCTTGGTTGTCGCCGAGGATGAGCGAAAAGAGGGTGGATTTGCCTGCGCCGTTCGCTCCGATCAGTCCGATACGGTCGCCGGAATTGATCTGGAGCGAAGCGTCTTCGAAGAGGACGCGTCCGCCGAAGGCTTTGGTGACTTGGGAAACGGTGAGCATGAAAGAGAAGGATGAAACTTGAGTGGGAAAGCTGAGTGAGAAGGTGAGCTGGATGCGGTGGTCATAGACCGCCGCTACAAAAGTGAGTTAACGACCGTCGCACGGGACGGCGACGCTACAGTCAGGGGGCCAAGTTGTCGCTGGTCGAGGGCGGGGCGGCGAGGCGGGGGACGAAGCCGGCTTTTTGGATGATGCGTTGGCCGTTCTTGGACAAGGCGTAGCGGATGAATTTTTTGGCGGCCGGGTTTGCCTTTCCTTCGAGTGTGTAGAGATAGAGCGAGTTGGCGTAGGGGTAGACTTGTTCGTAGATGGAAACGCTATTGGGCGGTTCGCCGTTGATGAGCAGGGAGCGGACTCCGGAGGTAAGTGGGCCCATGTCGGCGTAGCCGATGCCGTCAGGATCCTTGGCCACAGCGGCGATGATCGCATCGTAATCCGGCAAGGCTTTTGCCCCGGCCGCGTATTCGTCCCCACGCAGGGCAAGGTCTTGGAATCCGGCGCGCGCGCCGGTGCTGCGGTCAAGGATGTAAAGGTTGACCGGCTTTTCGGACCCGCGGACTTTGTTCCAGTTGGCGATCTTGCCGTTGAAGAGCGCGCGCACTTGAGCGGGTTTGAGATTTTTCACGGGGTTGGCTGCATTGACGATGACCGCGATGCCGTAGCTGCCGATCATATGCGGGCGCAGGTTCACGCCGGCCTTGCGGGCAGCGAGCAATTCTGTGCGGTTGGCCGGGCGCGAGGTGGGGGCGATGTCGGTTTGTCGGGCCATGAGCGCGGCAAGGCCGGGACCTGAGCCGGGGCGCTTCAATTCCACGGGGATGCCGGGGTTGGCGCGTTTGAAGCCTTTGACCAGGAGTGGGCCGAGTTTTTCGCCGAAGGTGTTCGATCCCTCGATGCGCAGCGGGTCCTGCGCGGCGGCGTGGGTCGCGGTCAGGGCGGCGGCGACAATGACAGGAAGAATTTTCATGACGGGTTGGCTGCGGTGGCGAGGCGCTTTTGTTTTCGCTTTAGGAGAAGCATGGCGAATCCGCCCATGAGGGCAAAGCTGATCATGACGGGGTACCATCCGGCCCAGCCGTAGCGTTCGAGGACGAAGGATGTGATGAACAGGCACAGAGCGGAGCCGTAATATTGAAAGGAGTCGATCACGCCCGCGGCGAAGCCGGCCATTTTTTTGCCGCCGATATCCATCGGCGCAGCGGCACCGACAATGGAGTGGGTGGAGTTGACCGTGAGCGATGTCAGGACGAGGAACATGCCGCCGAGGAAAACGCCCAGAGTGCCGGGTTGGATGAAGCCGGCAAGCATGACGATGGCGGCGGTGGTGAGGACGGCTGCTTCGGTGAAGTAGAGGGCCATGGCGACCGGGGAGCGGTGGCCTTTGAAGAATTTGTCGCTGATAAAACCGGCGGCGATCGATCCGACCACGGCAGCCAGCGTCATGAGGTTCATGGTGATCATGACCGCGAGTGGCTTGGACTTCCAATTGATGCCAAGTTGTTCGGTGAAAAACATGACCGAGAGTTGGTCCGAACTGTGTCTCACCGCACCGGTCGACGCATAGGCGACGGCGTAGAACCAGACGAGGGGGTGGGTGAAGATGGTGGTGAAAGATTCCTTGAGGCTGACGCGTGTGCCCGCGGAATTGTCGAGTTCGTCCTCGATGGCGTCGGGGTAGCCGGCGGCGGCGGGTTCCTCTTTGACAGTGAAGAACATGAAAAGGGCAGCGGCAACGGTGACGAACGGCGGAATGATGAAGAGAACGCGCCATTGGCCCGGCTCAACGACCCACGTGCCGATGGCCCAGAGCGAAATGGTGAAGCCGGCGAGGAGGAAGGGGGCGAGGGTGTTGATGGCGAACTGCCCCAACTGGATCATGATGCCGAAAATTCCGGCGAACGTGCCGCGCTCGGTGCGGCGGAACCAGGCGGCGTTGATTTTGATCATGCCCGGCGCGCCGTAGGACTGGAACCAGCCGTTGAGCAGGGCAATGAGGGCGAACGTGGAGAATGTCCCGACGAAAGACGAGAAGCCGAAGATGAAGTTGCAGACGATGGTGCCGATGGCACCGATGAGCATGGACCATTTGCCGCCGATACGATCGGTGAAGAGTCCGTTGACGAGTTGTCCGGTGCCGTAGGCCAGTGACCACACGACCCAGAGCATGGCGAGATCGCTCGCTTT
>JBILUI010000053.1:0-14946 GCA_044371145.1 Chthoniobacterales bacterium
CTGGTCCCGTCCGACGGGAAGAGGTCTGTTGCGCTCCCATGACGCAAGGTCATGGGCGGCGACGCGCCCAGCGGACCGGCTACAACTTTGCCAAAACCGCGCCAATCGACCGCAGAGAGCGAGGCATCAGTTTCGTTTGATGGCTCCTTCGCACAGCGCGCCACTTGCAGAAAGACAAAAGCAGGCGATATTTGCGGTGTAAGCTAAAAAAATTGGAAATCACCAAGCTAAACTTCTTCGCCACTATGAAGAAAACTTTTGCCACTCTTGCGGTGATCCTGACCGTGACCGTCTCGTCGGCTTTTGCCCAAACGACATTCACCGGGACTTACACATTCACGGGAACGACAGGCAACACCAACAGTTTCGCCTACAATGGCACCGACATACCGAATCTGACCGAGGGAAATTTTTTGAAGGTTGGCGTCACTTCAAGTTCCTCCTCAGGAAACTTTCGCGCCAGTGCCTGGGCTCTCGACGCCACTTCTGGAAGCCTCACCGGATCCGTCGACTTGGGTAAATACTTCGAGTTCTCGCTCACGGCGGCCGCCGGTTTCACGTTCGACATGACGGCTTTTACTTTCGGGGTTGGTCGAAGCGGCACCGGCCCGCGCTCTTTCCAGTGGCGTTCGAGTCTGGATACCTACGGAAGCGTCATTTCGGGCTATACCACGGTTAACACGAATTTAAGCCAATCTCTGGGTGCCGGAATCCTGAGCTACACATCGGATGTCACGACTGCCGCGACGGGCAATGTCCTCAACCTGTCCAACGCCACTTACCAGGGTCTGACCAATATCACTTTCAGGTTTTACGCTTTCAACGCCGAGACAAACAGCGGCACCGGGGGACTGGAGGGAAACTTTACTTTTGCCGGGTCCCTGTTGAACACCAATCCGGTCAGCGGCGGCAGATATTGGTCGGCTGTCCCGGGCGGCGGCGGCAGCGGCACTTGGACCTCGGCTGGCACGACTTGGGCGACCAACACCGGCGGTGCCGGTGCGGGACAGATTCAAAGCGATCAAACGTTGATCTTCACCAACGCGGCCGGCACGGTGACGGTGAGTGGCGGCGTCACCGTATCGAATGGCATGACGTTCCAGACAACGGGCTACGATGTGCAGGGCAGCACGATCACTCTTGCCGGAACGTCTGCGGCGAACAACGCGATCACGACCGACGAAGGCGTCACGACAACGATCTCGTCCGAGCTTGCCGGAACAACCGGCATGGCCAAAGCGGGTGCCGGAACGCTGGTTCTGTCCGGCGCCAACACCTTTGCCGGGAACGTGACTGTGAACGGCGGCACGATGCAGATTGCGAGCGATTCCGCGCTTGGCAATACGGCCAACGATCTTGTCAACAACGGCACGCTGAAGACCACGGGAACCGTCTCACTCGGTGCAGGACGCGACATTACCGGCAGCGGCACATTTGACATCGCCGGGGGAACGACGCTCACGGTTAACGGCGGTCTGAGCAACACGGCGACCACGTTGAACAACACGGGAACCTTGGATTTGCAGGGTTTCACCCGCAGCTTGGGCGCGCTCGCTCTGAGTGCCGCGGGCACGATCACTGCTTCCGGCGCCATAAGCAATGTGACCTCGTTGTCGGGCACCGGGTTGTCGAGCGGAACTGCCGTCATCAATCCTGATGTCATCTTCACCTCTGGCACCAAAACCGTGAACGTCAGCTCGGGGGGTAACTTGGCTCTGAATGGCGCTGTCTCAGGTGCGACGGTGATCGCCAAAACAGGTTCGGGAACGCTTTCGATCAACGGCGCCAATACCGCGCAAGTGCGCGTCGGTGCTTCCGGGGCCTCGCCGACCGCGGGAGGAACCGTTTTACTGGGATCGGCGGCTTCTGCCGGTTCCGGCCAAATTCAGCTGAATTACGGCACGCTCATGGGAGCCTCCAGCCTCGTTATCACCAACACCCTCAGCATTGGCGGCCAAACCAATGGAGCTGCGCTGCTGGCTGGCAACAATTTGGAATTTCAAGGGCAATCGAGTTTCTTCAAGGGTTCAGGAACAACCGGACCGTCAGTCCTTGTCGTCAGCAACACGACCACTTTCTCCGGCGGTTTCGGAGCATCAGGAGGCTCTGGAACAGGCGTCGGCATAACCCTCGGCGGAAACGGAACAGTTATCATCAGCGGCAACTCCTCGGCCCTCGTAGACAGCATCACGTTGACCGATACAGTCAAACTCACATTGAACAATACCATCGGCGGCGGATTGACCGTAGGCGCCAGCAATATCCTCGGTGGCAACGGAACCATCGGCGGCAACTTGTCGCTCCTCTCCGGCGCCAAAATCCAGTTCAGCACGCTCAACACCATCACGGTAAACGGTTCCTCGGTGACCTTCGGTGGTTTCGCAGTCTCCGATTTGATCGGCCTGAACAGCAGCACGCCCAACGGCGTTTACACCATCTTAGGGGGAGTGGCTGTGGTGAACTCCAACAATCTCCTTAACTTGGGCGCTGCGAATTCCTTTGATCTTGGGGGAGGCAAATCTGCTTACTTCACAATCAATAGCCTGGAGCTCAACGTTGTTCCCGAGCCTTCGACCTACGCCTTGCTCGCACTCTCCGCGCTCGGCTTGGCCGGACATGTAGTTCACCGCCGCCGTCGCTAAGCGCCCGCGCACATTATTTTCCAAGCGTCCGCCCGGCGGACGTTTTGCGTGGTGGCTGTGCATCTATAGCGGTTTGAGAAAAGCTTCGGCGCCGGGGACGGCGCCGCTACATTTAACTGTAGCGTCGGCGTCCCCGCCGACGAATGGTTCGTTTCGCGGCACAACCGAAGGTGGCCTCCAGGCAAAGTGCCACGGCTGCAGAAAATCTTAAAACGCTCTAATTCAAGCCGCGGTGCGACGTTCCCATTCCTCGGCCTTGGCCCGGAGGTTGCGGGAACGGGCATCGAGTTGGCGGACAGCGAGGCGGGTTTCGCGCAGCAGTTGGACTGAGCCGGTGACGAGTCCGCCGAACGCGAAGACGCCGGCGGCGAGCGCGAGAATTTCCAGCGGGCGGACCAAGCCGAGCGGGTCGAAGGTTTCCATGGCCAGACCGAGCAGCGAGAGAAGCGTGGCAAGAGCGAAGGCACCCATGGCGAAATAGAAGGCGCGCAGGGCGCGGATGAGCAACTCGGATCGCTCCGCCGATGCGTTCATTTCTGCGAAGTAGCGCTTAGCTTCGTCCGAAGACAATGTCTCGGCCGCTTCCAGTTCGTGGGCCAACTCGCGGGTGCGCTGGGTGGCGATGGCCAGGCGGTTGCTCGAACTCAGCCCCATGACTGCCGATGCGTTGGTCAGCATGGCCGGGGCAACAATAAAGGAAAGAGCAGCGAAGTGGCTGACAGATGAGGTGTCCATACCCCAGGATCGTTGCCCCTGACCTAAGGCCATGGCAATGCGCGAAAACAAAAGGGGTATGGTTTTGCAGCAAGCAACGAAGCGAAATGGCTAAGGCGGTTTCGAAAAAGTCGTGGCCGGTTCTTTGGGCCGCGCGCCGCCCATGACCTTGCGTCATGGGAGCGCAACAGACCTGTTCCCGTCGGACGGGACAAGCCCGTCCGCGCAGGACGAACCAATGGCTCCAGAGGAACGCAAAGACCGAGCACTGCAAACTCCTCACGCCTTCGGCGTGAGGTCGTAAACTTTCTCCCCTTCGCTGCGGGCGATGATGGCCGCGCCGCAACTGTCGCCGAAGATGTTCACCGCGGTGCGCATCATGTCGAGAATGCGATCGGTCGCCATGACGATGGCGATGGCCTCGAGCGGAAGTCCGACGGCTTGGAGAATGATGACGATGGCGACCAGGCTGGCGGCGGGGATTCCGGCCACGCCCACCGAAGTGAGCAGGGCGAGAACGACGACGAGCACTTGCTGTGAGAGATCGAGGCTGACGCCGTAAAGCTGGGCGATGAACATGACCACGGCGCATTCATAGAGCGCGGTGCCGTCCATGTTCACCGTGGATCCGAGCGGGGCGACAAAGCCAGCCACGCGCGGGGAAACTTTGGCGTTTTTCTCCAGACATTCCATGGTCACCGGCAAAGTGGCTGAGGAGGAAGCGGTGGAGAATGCGGTGAGCAGGGCCGGAGCCATCGCTTTGTAGTGCGCCCACGGACGGAATCCGCCGAAGACGCGCATGATGAGCGCGAGAGTGATGAACATGTGGAAGGCCAACCCGCCGGCCACGCAGACAAAAAACAAGGCGAGGGGGCCAAGCGCCGCTCCGCCGCTTTCCTGCACGGTGCGCGCGATGAGAGCGAAGATGCCGATGGGCGCGACGCGCATGATGCCGTGCGTGATAGCCAGCATGACGTCGTTGGCGCTTTCCCAGAATCCTTGGAAGGACTCACGCCGTCCCTCGGGAAGGCGTCCGCTGAAGAATCCGAAGAGCAATGCGAAGAAAATGACCGCGAGCATTTCGCGGTTGTCGCTCATCGCCGCGATGATGTTGGGCGGCACGGCGCGGCGGATGACATCGGCCAGGTCGCCCGTCGATTTGTCCCCGATGTTTTCGCTGACTTCGGCCACACTTTCCGGCACAGAGGCGCGCAAGGCGGCGGAAACCTCGGGTTCGACTTTGCCGGGTTGGACGACGTTGAAAATGACCAGTCCGACGATGGCCGCGAGCAATGTGGTGGTGGCGAAGTAGGCGGTCGTTTTCAGTCCGAGCCGGGCGAAGGCATGGTCGCGTCCGAGCCGCGCCACGCTGGTGAGGATCGAAGTGAAAACGAGGGGAACGACGATCATTTGCAGGAGTCGCAGGAAAAGATCGCCGATGAAAGCGATGACCGCACCGACGGTGAATGTCCCGTAACCGAGGGTAGCCGGGACTAAGGCGCCGAAGGCAACGCCGATTAGCAGTGCGATGAAGATGCGAACGGGATCAGACCAGTGGTTCTTCATCGGGTGACGGGGAGATTAACCACAGAGGGCGCTGAGGGCACGGAGGAATGGAGCAGAAGCACGATATGGCCTGTTCCCGTCGGACAGGACAAGCCCGTTCGCGCAGGTTGTGCAGAAGTCGGGCAGGATAAGCGCGTCCTCTGCGGTAAAAAACTCACAATGCGTAGCGGTCTTCGAGCTGACGGACCATGCGTTTGACGTGGGCGAAACGCATGCGCGGTTTGAGAATCTCGTGACTGCGTTGCGGGTCGCCCCATTCGATGATCTCGATGGTCACACGGCGAACCCCCCAGCGGTTCATTTGCGCGCGTGACGGCTGGTAAATGTCGATGGTGTTCGTGCCGGAGAGTGCCCAACCGTAGTCGTCGACCTCGAAGATCTCCCCGGTTTCGGCGAGGCGGAATTTGGTGCCAACCGGCCAGCGCGACCAGTCGGCCGCCGCGCTGTTGACGTCGCCGCGGCGCAGGACGGTTCCCGCGGCGGTTTTGCGTCCGTGTTTGATGTGGTCCGACTCGGTGTGCGTGTATGCCGTCGTGCGGACGCTCTGGACGGGCGTGCGGGCCAGGGGTTTCTCGTAGGTGGGCAGCTTGCGGCCGGTGGCGCAGCCGGTGAGGAGTAGGGCCGCGAGGGCCGCCGAGAGGAGGGTGGGGCGTAGCATGGACCCTAATCGCACGCCTCGGCTCGGTGTGCCAGCGGAAAAGAGGTCGCCTTGCCCGTGAAGGGGGGTGGCGGCTATGATCCTCGGTTTACATGGAACGGTATCTGTTGGCGGGCTCGACCTTTTTTTACCTCTTGGGTTTTGCCTATTCTTTGCTCTTGCTCGGCGCGGGGAAATTTCGCCCCGGGCGGTTCAACCTGTATGCCATCGCGGCCGGGTTTATTCTGCAGTCGGCCTTTCTTTATCTGCGCGGGCAGGCGGTCGGGCGGTGTCCGATCACCAGCTCCTTCGAGATCCTTATCTTTCTCAGTTGGTCGGTGGCTCTGGCTTATGTTGTCGTCGGCACGACCTACCGCATCTCGGTGCTCGGAGCTTTCACCGCGCCGCTGGTTTTCGGACTGCAACTCTTCGCCATCTTATTGCCTTCGACTCCCGCAGTCCGCAAAGGCGGTCCACCCGACGGATGGCTCGAACTCCATGCGTCGACCAGCCTCGTGGCTTACGGTGTGCTCGCTTTGGCCTGCGTGGCCGGAGTGATGTTCCTCGTGCAAGAAAGACAATTGAAGATGCGCGTGCCCGGATCACTATTCCATCTGCTCCCGCCCATCACCACCTTGGCTGATGCGATGCGCCGGTTGCTGTGGTTCGGGGTCATTCTTCTTTCGATCGGAATCTTGGCCGGATTCTTTGTCGGCACACCGGTCGGTCGGGTGAAGTCGGGAGCTTCCGTCCTTATTTGGCTGATTTACGCAGGGATTCTTTTCCTTTGGATTCGCAACACGCTGCATTCGCATCGGGTGGCGCAATACTGCGTCGGCGCTTTCGCGCTGGCCTTGATCACTTTGCCCGCGATGTATGCGCTGGGGGGACTTCTGGCGAAATGAACATTTTCTGCATCGGCATCAACCACCGCAGTGCGGGCGTTTCGCTGCGCGAACGATTTGCCGTCGAAGAGACATCCTTGCCGTCGCTTATTTCCGAGCTCCGCCGGGAGGCGGCGCTGGCCGAAGCGGTAGTTCTTTCCACCTGCAATCGCGTGGAAATCTACGGTCTTTCCGAGGACGCGGAATCGGCCGCGCGGTCCTGCGCGGATTTGCTCCAACGGTCCGCCGGCGTGGAAGCCGAGTTTTATCGCTGCGAACGCGCCGAGGGCGCGCGTCACCTCTTCCGCGTGGTCTGCGGCTTGGACTCGATGGTGGTGGGGGAGACGGAAATTCTCGGGCAGGTCAAAGACGCCTATGCGATGGCGCTGGAAAACGGCGCGACCGGCGCCGCGCTTAATCGTCTTTTCCAGCAGGCTTTCCGTGTGGCCAAGCAAGTGCGCACCGAAACGGGCATCACGCGCGGTGCGGTTTCAGTGGGATCCGTTGCCGTCGAGTTGGCGGAGAAAATCTTCGGTGAATTATCGGAGTGTCGGGTGCTGCTGCTCGGTGCCGGCAAGGCGGGAGCGCGCGTGGCGCGCAGTCTGCAATCGCGCGGTGTCCATCGGCTTGTTCTTTCCAACCGGACTTTCGAGCGCGCCGCGGAGTTGGCGCGGGAATTGGGCGGAATGGCTTTGCATTTCGACCAGTGGCAATCCGCCCTGCCCGATGTGGACATCGTCATTTCCTCAACCGCGGCACGCGGTAGACTCCTCTCGTCCGGGGAACTCTCGCCCATCGTAGCCGCCCGCGGTGACCGTCCGCTTTTCCTCGTCGATCTTGCCGTGCCGCGCGATTTCGATCCGGCCCTGAACGGCCTCGAAGGAGTCTTCCTCCACGACATGGATTCGTTGCAAGCCATGGCCCAGCGCGGAATGGATGCGCGCGGACGCGAGGTTGAGCGTTGCGAGGAATTGATCGAAGAGCACGTGCGGGAATTTCTCGCGTGGGTGCAGCAAAGGCCGGGCGAAGCAAAGTCGTCCGCGACTTGGACATCATGAGTGCGGTTCTCCGATTGGCCACTCGGGGCAGCGAGTTGGCGTTGGCACAAACCCGCGAGGTGGCGCGTCGCTTGCGGGAGGCCCATGCCGGGCTGGAAGTGGCGGAAGTCATTATCCGCACCACGGGGGACAAGGCCACCGAGGCCGATCTTTCGCAGGCAGCAGAGACGGGACTTTTCACCAAAGAACTCGAAGCAGCTTTGCTCGACGGACGGGCCGATGCTGCGGTGCACAGTTTGAAAGATTTGCCGACCACTTTGCCCGCGGGGTTGGGCCTTGCCGCGGTGTTGCCCCGCGCCGATTGCTCCGACGTTCTCGTATCAACGAAGCCGGGCGGCCTCGATGCTTTGCCGTCAGGCGCGCGGGTGGGCACGGGAAGTCCCCGTCGTCGCGCCATGCTGTTGGCCGAACGACCTGATCTGGTTGCGGCTCCGATCCGGGGGAATGTGCCGACACGACTGGCCAAGCTGGCCGGCGGCGCTTGCGACGCGACGATCCTCGCTGCCGCAGGCTTGGTCAGGCTAGGTCACCCGATCTCAGGCATTCTCGAAATCGACGGAAAAAGCCTTCACGTGTCGAAACTCGAAGAATTTCTCCCCGCTCCCGGTCAGGGCGCCATTGCGATCGAAACGCGCTCCGGCGACGCAGTCTCTCGCGAGGCATTGTCTGTTCTCCACGATGCCGCCAGCGATGCGGCAGTGCGCGCCGAGCGGGAGGTCTTGCGCGCCAGCGGGGGAGGTTGCCATATGGCGCTGGGAGCGCGCGCACGGATGATCGGCGACGAATTGCATCTCGAAGCGGTATTTTTCGACGAGGCATCGGGCGCGGCCCGCTACGCCTCCGGTCACGGCAGGGATCCGGAACAACTTGGTCGCGAGGTCGCGGCAAAACTCCATGGCGAGTAAGAACGGCATCTGCTATCTGGTCGGCGCGGGTCCGGGCGATCCGGGGCTGCTGACCTTGCGCGGACGCGATGTCCTCTCGCGCGCGGAAGTCGTGGTCTACGACAACTTGGTCAACCGCGAACTCCTCGGCTTCGCTCCCGAATCGGCGGAACTCATTTACGCCGGAAAAAAATCCGGTGATCACACGCTCCCGCAGGAAGAAATCAATCGCCTGCTCGTCGAGAAAACCGGCGAGGGAAAAAAAGTCGTTCGTCTCAAAGGGGGAGATCCTTTTGTCTTTGCGCGAGGAGCCGAGGAATCTCTTGCCCTCGCTGCGGCGGGATTGCGCTTCCAGATTATTCCCGGAGTCAGCTCGGCCATCGCCGGCCCGGCCTATGCCGGCATTCCCGTCACGCAGCGGTCGGTGAATTCCGTTCTCACCGTCTTCAGTGGTCACCAAGACCCCGCCGATGCCGCCGCGGCCAAAGTCTACGCCGCCATCGGTGCCGCAGAGGGGACGAAAGTGATGCTCATGGGTGTGGAACACCTGCGAGGTATCGCGGAACGGATGATATCCGGGGGGGCGGCGAAGGACACGCCCGCGGCGGCGGTGCGGTGGGCCACGCGCGGCGACCAGCAAATCGTGAAGGCGACTCTAGCAGACATTGCCGACAAGGTGCGCGAGGCGGGCATGCTGCCGCCCGCCGTTGTAGTATTTGGCGATGTGGTCAAACTTTCGGAGAAGCTTGCCTGGACCGCAGCGCGCCCGCTTTTCGGACGCCGCATTGTCGTCACGCGCAGCCGGGCGCAGTCGGGGAAGTTGTCCAGCGCCCTGCGCGATCTCGGAGCGGATGTCTACGAACTGCCTCTGATCCGGCGCGAGCCGGCTCCCGATCTGCGCGAGTTTGCCGAACTGGTGCAGGACTCGCACAGCTACGAATGGATCGTTTTCACCAGCGCGAACGGGGTGGATGCGTTTTTCGAAATTTTCTACAAGCTTTACGACGACGCGCGCGAGATCGGCGGGGCCAAGTTCGCCTCGGTCGGCGCGGCCACCGCGCAGAGGATCAAAGATCACCATTACCACGTCGATATGGTCGCCGAGAATTTCCACACCGAGTCGCTGGCCAAGGCCTTCAAGAAAGAGACCGATGTCGAAAATGTGAAAATCCTCGTGGTCCGCCCGGTGGAGACGAGCGGCGCTCTCGCCTCGGAGCTTTCAAAAATGGGAGCGATCGTCGACGAGGCCATCGCTTACCGCACGATCGCCGAAACCGAAGATCGTACGAGGGCGAGGGAGAGGCTCGAAGCGGAGGGCGCGGATCTCCTCGTCTTCACCAGTTCCTCCACGGTGAGGAATTTTTTCGACCTCAAATTACCGGTGCCAAGCGGACTGAAGTTTGCCAGTATTGGTCCGGTCACCACGCGGACCTTGGAAGAGTGTGGCGCGCGGCCGGAAGTCGAAGCCAAACGCCACGACGTTCCGGGTCTGGTCGAGGCGATCACCGATTATTTTGCCCGCTGACATGGCTCCCATCCACAAACTCACCGGACTCGTTTCCATCACGGTGCCGGTCTACAACGAAGCCGACGCCGTCGTCGGGCTCTATGAGTCGACCCGCAAAGTGATGGAACAGCTGGGGCGGCCTTGGGAAATTATCTTCGTCAACGACGGCAGCACCGACGGTTCGGACGACAAGCTCGACGAGATCGCGGCGCGTGATCCGCATGTGCGCGTAGTGCATTTTCGCCGCAACTTCGGACAGACGGCAGCCATGATGGCGGGATTCGACCACGCGAGTGGCGAGGTGATCATCCCGATGGATGGCGACGCGCAGAACGATCCGGCCGACATCCCGGCCATGCTCGCGAAGATCGACGAAGGCTACGACGTGGTCAGCGGATGGCGGAAGGACCGGCAGGACAACGCGCTGCAGCGCAACATCCCGAGTATCATGGCCAACCGCCTGATCTCCGGGATGAGCGGCGTGGATCTGCATGACTTCGGCTGTTCGCTCAAGGCCTACCGCGCGGAGGTGATCAAGGGTGTGCGGCTCTACGGCGAGATGCACCGCTTTCTGCCCATCTACGCGAAGTGGCACGGGGCCCGCATCACGGAAATCCCGGTCAACCACTACGCTCGCACAACAGGTTCCTCCAAATACGGGCTCGAGCGGGTGATGAAAGTGATCTTCGACCTGCTCACCGTGCGGTTTCTCGACAAATACATGCTCAAGCCGATGTATCTTTTCGGTTTCTGGGGTATGCTTTTCTTCCTCGGGGCGGCCGGGTTCACCGCGTGGACCTTTTACATGCGGGCCCAGGGCTATTACTTCACCGCGACACCGCTGCCCATGATGGCTGTGTTCTCCTTCATGACCGGCATCATCTGCGTCCTCATGGGTCTCCTGGCGGAGATGATCACGCGCACGTTCCACGAGTCGCAGGACAAATCCATTTATCTCGTACGCTCGACGCGCAATTTCGATCGCGCGGGCGGCTGAGGCGGGCTGCATCCATGTGCGGCATTGCGGGATTCGTCGGACCTGGCACGCGGGATGACCTGCTGCGCATGACGCGTTGCTTGGCCGACCGCGGACCGGACGATGAGGGCTTCTGGGAAGGTGACGGTGTCCATCTCGGGCACCGGCGTTTGAGTATCCTCGACCTGGAGGGTGGGGCGCAGCCGATGTGGAGCGCCGACGGCCAACGCACCATTGTCTTCAACGGTGAGATCTACAACTTCGCCCAGCTGCGCAAAGAACTTGAAGCGGCCGGACAGGTTTTCCGAACGGATCATTCCGACACGGAGGTGCTGCTGGCTGCGCATGCGGTATGGGGGGACGCCATGGTCGGGCGCCTCAATGGTATGTGGGCCTTCGTTATCTACGACAGGGTTAAGAGGCGTCTTTTCGGCAGTCGTGACCGCTTCGGGAAAAAGCCTTTCTACTACCATCACGCGCCTTCCCGCGGACTGTTTGCGTTTTCTTCCGAGTTGGATTCGTTGCTGGAGCATCCCGATGTGCCGCGCGGCATTTCGCCCTTGGCCTTGCGCAAATACTTCGCCTACGGCTACGTGCCCGCACCGCTGGCCATGACCGAGGGCTCGCGTAAATTGCCAGGCGGACATTCGCTTTCTTTCGATCTGCAATCCGGCGAGCTGCGTGTGTGGCGCTATTGGGACTATCAGCCCGAGCCGGAGGAGGGAGTTTCATTGAATCACCGTGTCGAAGAGTTGCGCGAACTTCTGCGTGCGGCGGTGCGTCGTCGCATGGTTGCCGATGTGCCGCTCGGGGTCTTTCTGAGCGGCGGAATCGATTCGTCGCTGATTGCCTCGCTGGCGGCTGCCGAACTCCCGCCCGGGGAGCTGCAGACCTTCAGCATCGGCTTTGACGTGCCGTCTTATGACGAACTTCCCTATGCCGCGCAGGTGGCCAAGGCCATCGGGTCGCGGCATCGCACCGAAACCCTCAGTCTTGAAGGTGCGCGCGATCTTTTGCCCGAAATCTACTCGCGGCTCGATGAGCCGAACGGTGACAGTTCGCTTTTGCCGACCTATCTGCTGAGCAAGTTCACCAGGCGCAATGTCACCGTGGCTTTGGGTGGGGACGGCGGTGACGAACTCTTCGCCGGTTACGAGCCTTTCCGCGCGCTGCGCGTCGCGCGGACTTACGGAAAGCTGTTCCCGCGCGCGCTGCACCCCTCCATCGTCGCCTTGCTCGACCGGTTGCCGGTGTCGCACCGTTACATCAGCACGGAGTTTGCCCTGAAGCGTTTTGTCCGCGGAGCCTCGCAAAAAGCGCCTCTCTGGATTCCGGTGTGGATGGCTGGCATGGACTTGTCCGACTTGCGTGATTGCTTCGGCGCCAATGCGGACCTCGAAGAAATTTTCTCCGAGGCGATCGAGGCGTGGGATGGTGTGGCCAGCGCAGATCCGGTCGAGAAGGCCACGTCCTTCTTCATCCGTCTTTATTTGCAGGAGAGTGTGCTGGCCAAGGTCGATCGCGCCAGCATGATGAACGGGCTCGAAGTCCGCGCGCCCTTCCTCGATATCGACGTGGTCAACTTCGTGCGGCGCGTTCCCGCCAGCCTGCGGTTGCGCGGCAGTGCGACGAAATACCTGCTGAAAAAAGCGGCGCGAGGCATCATTCCGGACAACATCATTTACCGCCGCAAAAAAGGTTTCGGCGTCCCGGTCGGCGGGTGGTTTGCCACCGGCGACCTGCGCATCGATGCGGCCGTCCAGCCTTGTCCGGGTGTGGCTGCGCGTTTGCAGGACGAGCACCGTGCGCGCCGCAAAAACCACCGTCTTTTCCTGTGGAACGCGTGGGTCTACGGCGAGTGGAGGAAGGCGCGGTGAAAATACTCACGCTCTGCTACGAATATCCGCCGGTCGGCGGCGGGGGCGGCAATATGGCGCGCAACATCGCCCGCGGTCTGGCCCATCGCGGACACGAAGTGAAGGTGCAGACCGTGCGCCTGCGCGGATTGGAGAAAAGGGAAATGTCAGAAGGTGTGGAAGTGCGGCGCAGCTTCGGTTTCCGGCGGCGCGCCGAGTTCTGCACAGTGCCGGAGATGGCCGGTTATCTGGCTGGTGCGTTTTTTCCCGCGTGGCGTCTGGCGGCTTCTTGGCGGCCGGATGTCATTCATGCCCACTTTGCTGTGCCGAGCGGGGCGCTTGCCTGGCCGATTGGCCTGTTGACCGGCACTCCCTACGCGTTGACCGTGCATCTCGGCGACTTGCCCGGAGGCAATCCCGATCAGACCGACCATCTTTTTCGCGCGCTTAACCCGTTCATCCGCCCGATCTGGCGCGGCGCGGGTGCCGTCTCGGCCAGCAGCCGTTTCGCTGCCGGGTTGGCCAAGGTTTCCTACGGGATCGACCCGCAGATCATTCATAACGGTATCTCCATGGCCGGAAGACCTTCGGGCGCACGTGCGCCTGGCGACATCATGCGTTTTGTGGCGGTCGGTCGGTTCAATCCGCAAAAAAATTTCCCGTGGATGATCCGGGCGCTCGCCCGCTGTCGCTTCGCGTGGAAGCTCGATCTGATCGGCGACGGAACACAGGGCGAGGAGATTCATGCGGCGGTGAGCGAAACGAAAACGGGCGACCGTGTGCACCTGCGCGGCTGGTTGTCCGAGGAAAAAATGCGGGAAACGCTATCACTGTCCGATGTCCTACTCATGCCCTCGACCTCCGAGGGCAACCCGGTGTCGGTCATCGAGGCCCTTAAGCAGGGCGTTGCCGTGGTTGGCAGCACAACACCCGGTTTGTCCGACCTCATCGAGGACGGCGGCAACGGATACGCCGTGCCGATCGAAAGCCCGGAGCCGTTCTTGGAAAAGCTGCGCTATCTTGCTGACGACCGCGCGCTGCTTGGCGCGATGAAGGCACGGAGCTTGGAGTTGTCAGCCCAGTTCGATATCGACGCCATCGCGCGGAAATTCGAGGACTTTCTCGGCGAGGTCAGCCGGGGACGTTGAACCCCGCGTCGCGCAGCGCTTCGCGCAGTCCGCGACGCAGATCGCGCTCGGGTATCCATCCGGTCGCCGCGGTGAACTTCTTTCGCGAAAGCAGGCAGGTATGGACATCCCACGGCACCGCGGGCACATCCGTGCGCGGCACGTTGATCCCGCCGATCTCCTCGAGCAACTCGATGATATCGAGAGTGCGCACTGACTGGCCGCTGCAGATGTTGTAAGTGCCGGTCAGCCTTCGGCGCAGGCATTCCACGACCGCGGATTCGAAGTCCGCGATATGGATGAAGTCTTTGAGCGATGCGCCACCCCCCACGAGTTTGAGGGGTTCGCCGGTTCGGACCGCGTTCAGTGCGGCGCCGACGATGCCCTGCGGTTTGTCGGCGGCGTGGCGGAATCCGTAAGGGTTGGAAGGACGAAGGACGCACAGCGCCGCGGCACTTCGTGACGCTCTGGCGCCGAGCAGTTTCTCCGCTTCGACTTTGCCGCGCCCATACCATCCGACGGGTTCGAGTGGCGCACATTCGTCGGCGGGTTCCCGGCACTCGCCGTAGACCGCGCCGCCGGAGGAGATAAAAACGAAATGCAGAGGTTCGTCGCCTCCGCGCTGGGCCGTGGCTTCAAGAAGGCGTTCGAGCAAGGGCAGGTCATGCGTATCTGTCGACCCGGGACTTTGTTCCGCGGTGGCCGGCAGCGAACTCCACGCGCAATGGACAAGCGCGGCTGCACGGTCGAGAAGCCCCGAAGATTCCAGCTCGTCGTAGGAAATACGGTCTTCGCCGGACTGCCGTGAGACTTTGACGACTTCGATGCCCGTGGCGCCGAGTGCTTCAGCCAGATGCGAGGCAAGGCGACCGCGCGAACCGGTGACAACGACGGGCGCCGAGGGCAGCGAAGATTTTTCCGCTGTGGTCACGGTCAGTCGCCGAGAAACAATCCCAGTGCTTTGGCGTGGCGGAGAATTTGCGAGTCGGGCGAGACCGAACGGCGGCGGTTGACCGCATCGGCGAGGGCCACATCGGTGACCGAGCCGAAGCGGTAGCTGACCATGCGCCCGAACATTCCGTCCGCGCACAGCTC
>JBILUI010000175.1:0-4136 GCA_044371145.1 Chthoniobacterales bacterium
TGCGTGAAGGCGGCGTAGTAGCCGGCGAAAACGACGACGAGCGTGAAGATGTTCACCGCAACGCGGTTCTTCACGCTCCATGACGCCATGCTCATTGGTTCAAGGTATGCGGCCCGCGCCACGGCGGCAACGCGGTCCTTGTTGCGGGGGCTTTGCACGCGGGCAGGGGACGCCTATATTCGGCTGTTTATGAGTGATTTGTCGGAAGTGCTTCAGGCCGGCGAGGCGCATGGCGGATTGTTGGCCGCCTCGCGCGCGAACATCGAAAGATTCCTCTCCGCCGGGCCCTCGGCCCCGGAAGAGGCCAGCGTGCGCGAATTGGCCGCGGGCGGCAATTGGGAGGAGCTGAACAACCGGTTCTTCCGAACGCTAGCCTTCGGCACTGGCGGGTTGCGCGGAAAAACTATCGGGGCGGCGGTGACCGCTGTGGAGAAGGGAACCCTGCAGGCGCTGGGGCGGCCCGAGTTCCCCTGCACGGGCACCAACGCGATGAACTACTACAACATCAGTCGCGCCACGCAGGGACTGGTCGCCTACGTCAAGGAATGGGCGACGCGGGAGAAGCTGCCGCATCGTCCGAAAATTTGCATCAGTTACGACACGCGCTTTTTCTCCCGCGAGTTTGCCGATCTCGCGGCCAAAGTCATCACCGAGTTGGGGTGTGACGCGCTGGTCTTCGCCGACCCGCGGCCCACGCCGGAACTGAGCTTCGCTGTGCGCCAGACAGGTGCGACGGCGGGTATCAACATCACGGCCAGCCACAATCCGCCCGCTTACAACGGATACAAAGTTTATTTCAACGACGGCGGCCAGGTCATCGATCCGCATGCCACGGGGATCATCGAAAGGGTCAATGCGGTGGAAAGTGCGCATTACCAGCCGCTCCCCGACGCGCAGCAGGGCGAGCGTTCCTCGCTCGGGCCGGAAATGGACGAGGCCTATCTCGACCGGCTCGAATGCGTGGTGCTCGATCCCGCCGTCGTGGCCAAGGAGAAGGATCTCAAAATTGTCTACTCGCCGTTGCACGGCGTGGGCGCATCGATCGTCATGCCGTTGCTCGAGCGGCTCGGTTTCGACGCCACGGCCGTGCCGGAACAACTCGTGCCGGACAGCCGCTTTCCCACGGTCAAGTCGCCCAACCCGGAATACGCTGAGGCCCTGACCAAGGCGATGGAGTTGGCCGACAAAATCGGTGCGGATCTGGTCATGGCGACCGACCCCGACGACGACCGTATGGGCGTGGCGGTGCGCGGTCGTGATGGAAAAATGGAACTCCTCACCGGCAACCAGATCGGCGCCATGCTCGCCTTTTACCGTGCCTCGCGCATGTTCGAACTCGGCATTCTGAACGACGCGAACAAATCGCGCGGCGTCATCATCAAGACTTACGTCACCACCGATTTGCAGAAAGAGGTGGCCGCGCATTTCGGGTTGCGCTGCGTGGAGACCTTGACCGGCTTCAAATACAACGCGGCCAAGTTGCGCCAATACGAGGAAGCGATCCCTGTCGACCTGCGGCGTGGCTACCCGCATCTCAGCGAGGAGGACACACGTCGCTTGCGGCTCGAACACTCGTCGTTTCTCGTCATGGGCGGCGAGGAAAGCTACGGCTACACGCTGTCCGATTTCGCACGGGACAAGGACGCCAATGCGGCCGTCGCCGCCTTTGCCGAGGTGGTGGCCTACGCGCGCTCGCGCGGCATGACCGCCGTCGAATATCTCAACGACATTTTCGCCACCCTCGGTGTTCATCTCGAGCGCGGCGAGTCGCTCGTTTTCGAGGGGGCGGAGGGCGCGGCGACGATCGGCAAGCTGGCGGCGTCCTACGCGAACAATCCGCCGGCCGAGATGGACGGGTCACGCGTGGTGAAAATGGAAAATTTCGCCACCGACGTTGTCCACGACGTCGAGGGCGAGCGCATTCCGGCCGAAGCCATGATCATTTATACTTTGGCAGACGGACGTCGCTGCGCGGTGCGTCCGAGCGGGACGGAGCCAAAGATAAAGTATTACATTTTCGGGGTTGAAAAACCGGCGACGGGGCGGAAATTCACCCCCGATGAAACAGCCGCCGCGCGCCGCCGTGTCGGGCAATCGATCGACCGCCTTTGGGATTGGCTCCACGCTGACGCCCTGCGCCGCGCGACCGCCTGAGCTTTCCGTGCCACGATGAAAAGTTTCCTGCAATTTCTCCTCTTTGTCCTGATCATCACGATGGCTTTGGCCGGCCTTTACGCGTGGAAAAGCGGCCAGAGCGGGCTACCGCGGGATGGTGCCGCCGCAATCGAGACCCTTCTGCCCAAGGTCAAACCGGCCGTCGGCACCGCGAATATTCCCGGCCTGACCGCGCTGAACGACGAACTCGGACGCGTGGCCGAGGCCGTCATTCCCTCCGTGGTCAGCATCAGCGCGCAGAAGAGCCCCGCGGCAGATCCCCGCGAAGAGCTCATCCGCCAGTATTTCGGCTTCGGCCGGCGCCAGCCGGTCGCCGAGACCGGTTCGGGCGTCATCGTCTCGGAAGAGGGGCATATCATCACCAACCTCCATGTCATAGACGGCGCGGCCGAGGTGTTGGTGACGTTGAGCGGTGGTCAGAGCCTGCCCGGGAAGGTGCTGGGTGCGGATCCGGGATCCGATATCGCCATTCTGAAAATCGACGCGCCTGGGCTGCGCCCTCTCGCGCTGGCCGATTCGGAAAAAGTGCTCGTTGGACAGTTGGTCTTCGCCATCGGCGCGCCCTATGGGCTGCAGGAATCCGTGACCATGGGCATCATCAGCGCGCGCGACCGCGTTGTCTCGAGCGAATCGATCAACGAGTTTTTCCAGACCGATGCGCCGATCAATCCCGGGAACTCCGGTGGACCATTGGTGAACATCCACGGCGAAGTCGTGGCTATCAACAACAGCATCAAGTCGGAGTCGGGCGGCAACCAAGGTGTCGCCTTCTCCATACCTTCGAACACGGCCAAGCGTGTCCTTGAACAGATCCTCGCGCACGGCCGCGTGCTACGCCCCTATCTAGGTGTGGTCATGCTGCCGCTCGACGCGGGCACGGCGCGCCAGCTCGGTCTGCCCGACGACCGCGGTGCTTTGATCGACGCGGTGTTTGCGGATTCCCCAGCTGCCGTGGCGGGGCTCCGGAGGGGCGACTTCATCGTGAAGTTCGACGGGCGCGAAGTCGGCGGTTACCGCGATCTGCGCAAGCGCGTCTCGGAGGCGAACGTAGGTCAGCAGGCGGAATTGGAAATTCTGCGCGAGGGCCAGACCGTCAAAGTTCCTGTGACAATCGTCGAGCAAGGGCAGGTGCCGGCCAGCGCGCTGGCGCCCTCGCCGGTGCAAGTCGTGCCGCAAGTGGTCCGAAACGGGGCGCTCTCCGGAGTGACGGTCCGTCCCGTGACACCGCAACTCGCCGCCCGCTACCGTCTGCCGGACGGCATCCAAGGCGTGATGGTCCAGTCGGTCGACCCCGGTAGCCCCGCGGCGGGATGGCTGCAACCGGGCGACGTTATCGAGCAGGTCAACGACGATCCCGTGGCTACGCCGGAGGAATTTGCCGCCGCCGCAGCCGCTTTGCCTCCGGACCTGCGTGCGGTCCTCTTACTCTCGCGCGGCCGTGTTCGTTCCTTCGAGGTGATCACGCCATGAGTCGCGCCGGTCGTTGACTGACGCCCGTATCCCCCGCATTCTCACGTTCGCATGAAGACGCCTTTGGGCACCACGTTCATCGTTGCGGCCAGCCTGCTGGGCGTGGCCGCTGTCGCGCAGTTGGTTGCCGTGCTGGTTTACTTTGGTCCCAACTTCAAACAGGCCTACAGTGCAGTGGAGGTGCCGATGGCTGCCGCTGTTCCGGCCGCGACTCCCGCACCGGTCCCGGAAGTTTCCGAGGGCGAAAAATCCGCGATGCAAGCCAGGTTGGTCGAGCTCATCGCCGAGGCCGACAAACTCGAGGCGGGCGCTTCGCCGGCCGATGCGCTCGCTCCGCTCGAGCAGGCGCTCGCCGTGCAACCGAGCGACGCAACCCTGCTTTCGCGCATCGCCGCGCTGCACGAGCGCCTCGGTCAGACCGCTCAGGCTGCTGACACTTGGCAGAAACTCGTCGCGCTGGGTCCTGTCGCGGGCAATCTCTCCGAGGTCGC
>JBILUI010000054.1:0-14784 GCA_044371145.1 Chthoniobacterales bacterium
CCGCCAAGCTGACATAGGGCTTCCCGGCCTCGACCAAGAGGGCAACGTCTCCACCACGCGCATCAGCCTCAACAACTTCGGCTACCCTACCACCGTCTCGGCCCAGCAGGGGGCAGGGTTGGGCGCCTTCACCACTGCGGCCAACCAAGCCCCGGCGGTCGGTGGCAATGGCCGCGTCATTTCCTTCAGCTCCGGATCCGAGATTTACGGGGGCCTTGTTTTCGGGCGCAACAACCTCGAACCGCTCGATTTCCAAAACGCCCGCGACGTTTACGTTTACGACTCGCAAAATGTGGGCGAGGCCCCGCCGCCCACCGAGAGCCGGCCGGCGGTTACTCTTCTTTCGCCGAAAGACGGCAGCAAATTTCTGACGGGAAGCACCATCGCTTTAGCGGCCTCGGCGATTCCCAAACTCGGAAAGTCCATCGCTTCGGTGCAATTCTATGTCAATGGCGCCGCGGTCGGCGCTCCGCTCACCTCGGAGTCATATTCGCTGACCTACAAACTCGCCAACCCAGGGCAATATGTTGTTCGCGTCGTAGCTACCGACACCCGCGGCATTACCGGCGTGGCTTCTTCCATCATCACGGCGGGCGACCCGAATGTTGGCAGCACACCCTTGGTCGCTGTCACCCAACCTCCCTCGCAGGTCAGTAACTACGTTGTAGGCAGCGACCTTGTTTTCAATGCTTCCGCGGAAGACCTTGACGCCAACGGTTCAGGCGCTGTTGGCGAGGCAACCGTTGCTGGAGGCAAGGTCACAGGCGTAACTCTGACCTCCGGTGGATCGGGCTACAGTTCGAAGACTAAAGTTTACTTCGTGGGTGGCGGAGGCTCGGGCGGGGAAGGCACGGTAACTGTCGATGTAACCGGCAAGATCACCGCGGTTGTCATTACGAAGCAAGGAAGCGGGTATACGTCTCCGCCAACGGTGGTCTTCTCCAGCATTGTCAGTGTCACCTTCTACTTGAACGGCCAACCTTACGCTGGGGCTTACGGTTTCGACGGCAATTGGTATGTCCCGTTCCGCCCCTCCAAAACGGGCACCAACTCGCTCTTCGCCGCTGCGGAGGATGTCGATGGAAACACGGGCATCAGCGAGATCAGCACCATCACCTTCTACGGTATCGGTGACACTTTCCCGACCGTAGAGATCCTCGGCAACAATGTCGGGTTGCCTAAAGTCGCCGGTGGCATCTACCCGCTGCGTGCCAGGATAACGTTCCAGTCGCCGAACTTCCCTTACGACGTGACGAACAGCTCGGTTCTTTTCTATGCCGACGGCGTTTACCTCGGCTTGGGCGTGCTGCAAGCCGATGGCACCTATTCGTTGAACTGGCAGGTTCCGGGGACACCGCGGACCTACGACGAAATCTACGCTTATCTGAGTGCACCAAACTGGGCCATCAGCGCTGAAGGCACCGACACTGCCGCTTCCTACGCCAATGTGGTGGTGCGCAGCAAAAACTCCCTCGGGCCGCTCACATTTGCTGAGGGCGTCCTGCCATCCGTCTCCCTGATCAAGCCAACCAACAATGCGACTAATGCCCCCGGCCTGCCTTTGCTTCTCGAGGCCTCGGCCTCCGCTCCCGCAGGGCAGGGGACCATCTCGCAAGTCGAGTTTTACCAAAACGGTGTCCTCATCGGAGCCGCTACTAACTCCTTCCCTTACCAGACTCAGTTCATCCCGCCTTCTCCCGGTCAATATATCCTGACAGCGTTGGCCTACACCACCGCAGGCCTCATCAACCAGTCGGCTCCTGTGACCAACAACGCCGTTACCGGCAAAGCGCCGACATCTTTCCTGAAGACCTCGACCAGCGCCACGGCCACGGCACTGACCAATTCCGGAGCCGTTAGCGGCTTCACCGATTTGGTCGGCGGTAGTGGTTACGGAACAAACGCCCCCGCGGTGCGCCTTGTCGGCGGCACGACCAACACCGTTGCCACGGTCACCGCCGTGGTCAGCAACGGTGCAGTGACCAACTTCTCCGGCTTGGTCGGCGGCAGCGGTTACACCAATGCCCCGACCGTGGTCATCGATCCGCCGTCGGTCGCCGCCAGTCCGACCAGCACGGTCTTGTTGCAGGCTGCGGCCGCTGATGCCGATGGCACAGTCAGACAAGTCGACTTCCTGCAAAACGGCGTGGTCGTGGGCACGACCAACAACACTCCCTACAATTTCACTTTGCCCGTGACCGCAGCCGGTCGCTACGAACTCGTGGCGCGCGTCACCGACAACCTGGGCAATGTTACCGACTCGCCATACATTGTGCTCAACGGCGTACGCGGCGCGGCCCCGAGGATTTCCATTACCACGCCGCAGAACGGCCTGACCACTCCGCAAACGGCGCTCTCGATCGGGTGGCGCGCCAGCGATGTCGACGGCAGCGTGGAGAGGGCCCAACTTTTGGTCAATGGACAGCCGGCAATCGGCAACGCCGGCGCGCCGCTTGTCATCGACCGCTCGGTAGATCCGGCCTCCAACCCCGGATCCAACGTGGTCGTCTATACGCCGCCGAGCCAAGGGCTCTACATTTTCGTCGTCAGGGTAACCGACAACCTCGGCAATGTGACCGACTCCGCTCCAGTCACCGTGACGGTCGACAATACGGCAGTCAACCCGCTGCCGGCGGTCAGCCTGACCCAGCCGCTGGGCGTAAGCTATGTGGCGGTGGGCAGCGAGTTCTATGCCGCAGCCAGCGCGCAGGCGGTGCCGCCCAAGACAATCGACCAGGTTTCCTTCTACCTCAACGGTCAGCCGATCACGGCCCCGACCGGCAATTATGGCAGCTCCTATGCTGCGCCTTTCACTGTCACCGAGCGCAAAGGTTTCCTCTTCGATACCACCACGCTCAACCAGCTGGCTGTGGGGGGCAATGAACTCTTCGCCGAGGCCGAAGACAGTGCGGGCCTTCTCAATGCCTCGCAGGTCTACCGCATCGCCTCCTACGGGGCGCGCAATCCGCTTCCCTCGGTCGAGATGCTGCAGGTCTACGGCGGCTCCGACACAGTATCGATCGGCGGCAAGGTGATCCTGCAGGCCCGCCCGGTCTTCCCGACGGCGGCGAGCTCGGAGCCCGTGGTGGAGTTCTATGCCAATGGTGTCTCCATCGGCTTGGGTACCAAGAACGCCAACAACAACGATTACTCGCTGGAGTGGTCACCCGCGCAGGACGGCCCCTTCATCATTACGGCCCGTGCGCAGGCGGTGAACTGGACCTCCATCAGCGTGTTTGATGAAGTCATCAACGGCACCAAGATTGTCGGCTCCAGCGTTTCGGACAACTTCATCACGCTAAACACCGCGCCGGGCGTCAAACCCAACGTGACCATCACGGCGCCGGCAACGGGAGCCAATGTGCCGATCAACACGCCGGTTTCCATCAAGGCAACCGCTCTTGTCCCACCGGGTGGTCAAGGTGCGATCCAAAGGGTGGAGTTTTACCAGAACGGCATCCTCATCGGTGAGCCCGACGCACAAGCGCCCTTCCAAGTCGAGTTCACGCCGCCGTCGCCCGGCACCTACACCCTCATCGCCGTGGCCTACGGCACGTCCGGTCTGATCGGCAGCTCGACCACCGTGCAGTTCACTGCGGGCAGCGGCACCCCCCCGACCGTCGAGATTGTCTCTCCCGACGACGGGTTGACCGTGCCGCAAAGCACGTTGAATATTCGCTGGGCAGCCAACGACGCCGATGGTTCGGTGCAGTCCATAGATCTCTTGGTCAACGGGGTCATCACGCAAACACTGTCTGCTGCTGGTGGCCCGGTGGGCTCCGGTTCCCTTTCCTTCATCCCACCCAGTCAGGGGACTTATGTCTTTGTCGCGCGGGCCACGGATAACCTCGGCAACGTGACCGATTCGGATCCGGTCACCGTGACCGTCGACAATTTAAAGCCCAACACGCTTCCTGACGTCGTTCTCTCCCCGCAGACCATCGCGGAAGGCCTCTACGTGGTCGGGAGCAAACTTTTCCTCAACGCCAACGCGCTGGCCAAGTCACCGAATACCATTCCCTATGACGGAGTAACCTTCTTCGCCAACGGGCTTTCAATCGGCGGCGAATTCACCGGATTCACCAACGGCTCGGGCACCAATGCGGCTAAAACTTTTGCCACCAAGGTCGCCCTGCCGTCGGCTGGACGCTATGAGTTCGAGGCCGAGGTTGTTGACTCCGCCGGCAACAGCACGGTCGATTCGCGACCGGTCACCGCCGAGCTTCCGCTCACTCCTTTCCCGCAGGTCCGCATGCTGCCTCTGCCTCCGGGGACCGTCCCAGCGGCGGGAGGATTCGTTAAACTCCAAGCCGAAGCGTTGTTCCCCGTCGCCGCTTCGACCAACAGCACCACCGATTCCACCCAGCAGCGTGTCGAATTTTACGTCAATGGTGCTTACGCCGGGGTGGGCACGCCCTCGACCAACACCGTCCTCGGTAAAAACATCTACGAGTTCGACTGGAGGTCGCCGAAAGCCTCCGCGTCCTTCCGGGCCGAAGCCCGCGCAGTATCCGTCAACATCGGCGCCAATGCCATTCGCTCGGCGGCGTTTGCATCGGTAATTTCTGATGACTTCACCACCGTCACTACGGGCACATCGGCGGTCCCGGTGGTGTCCATCAAAACACCGCTTGAGGGAACTTCGGTCCCCGTGGGCTCCCCCATTACACTTCAATCCACGGCCAGCATCGTCGGCTCGACCATCGCTCGCGTGGATTATTACGGCAACGGCGACTTCATCGGTTCCTCCACCACGGCCGGCGACTCCTACAGCGTGACCTACACGCCAAGCTCAAAAGGCGAGGTGACCCTCATCGCTGTCGCCGTGAGCGTCAAAGGATTTGAGGGCCAATCCAACGAGGTCAAAATCAATGTTCCGCTCACCGGCGACCCGAGCATCAAGTTCCTCTCGCCGGCCGCAAGCGTGACTTTCCCGCCGGGAACAACCTTCACCGCGGCCGCCGAGGCCACGATCAACTCGACCACCAAAGCCCCAATCCGTGATGTTCGCTTCTTCCTCAACGAGGTTCTTATCGGTGCACCGGACACCACGGCACCCTACTCGCAGCAAATTACGCTGCCGGGTGTGGGCAACTACTTCCTCAAGGCTATCGTCACAGATATCTACGGAAGCTCTGCCGCGGTGCAGCAGTTGGTGGTCTGTGCCAATCCCGCCTCCGGCGGCGCTCCTCCGCTCATCAGCATGACGCACCCGACGCCGGGCGGAGGAGGCGATACGCAGAACGACTTCAGCACGCCTTCGCAGTTTTTCTTCAATGCGCTTGTTAGCCTCCCCAGCGGAGTGACTGTCGCTCCCGGCGGCGTGAAGTTCTTCGCGAACGGCGTGCCCGTGGAGGGGACGGTCAGCAACATCGGCAGCACTTATTCGGTCTTCTGGCAGCCAGACCGGAACGGAAACTATGACATCACCGCCCAAGTGACCGATTCACGCGGGATCACGGCAGTGTCCGAGCCCTTGGCCTTCGAGATCGCCCCGGTCGTTCGCCCGTTGCCGACGGTGAGCCTTCTGCCTCCGCCCTCCAACACCGCCACCGTCGGATCACGACTGGTCCTCCAAGCCGTGACCAACGGCAGCATCACGCCTGTCGCGCGCGTCGACTTCTACGCCAACGGGGTGCTCATCGGCTCGCGGGACGTCAATGATCCGGCGGACGGCACGAGCACCACGACCATCTTCGAGTGGACGCCGACGGTGGCCGGCAACTTCACCCTCACGGCCCGTGCCATCCAGGTGCTCGGCGAGGTCGGTGACAACAGTGTCATTTCCGCCGGACAAGACGTCACCGTTTCCCCGTCCGCCGGAGCGACTCCCATTGTCATCATCTCGCCGCAACCCATCGCGGAGACGCACTACGTTCTCGGCAGCGAGGTCTTCTTCAATGCGACGGTCACGCCCCGGGGCGGCGCCACTATCCCGACGAACGGCGTCACATTCCTCTTCGGCAACCAGGCTCCCCAGCAGGCCTTGGCCAGCGGCGTCTTCAGCGGCAGCCAGCAGATGTATACCGGGCGGACCAGCCTCACCGACATCGGTCAAAGCACTCTCTTCGCCACTGCGAAGGACTCGCGCAACGCCACCGGAGTCAGCTCGGTCTACACCGTCTCGACCACACTGCCTCTCTACCCGCTGCCGCAAGTGGAAACCTATCCCATCCTGCAGGAAGACGACGACGGCGCCTTCACTCCGGACGAAAGAGTGCAACTCCAGGCGCGCGCTGTCTTCCCATCCACCGCCAACCGGGAAGCGAGGGTCGAGTTCTACGCCAACGGGGCCTACCTCGGCGCAGGCACCCCGGGTGACCCAGCTAGCACGACAGGCAATACAGACCCGCAAATCTACACCTTCGATTGGATCGTTCCCCGTCAACCCGGCGTCTTTGCCATCGAGGCGCGCGCCTTGGCGCTCAACTTCGAGACGAAGGTCCAGAACGACAACATCGTGCGGAATTTCTCCTCGGTCATCGCGCCGAACAGCGAGATCATGGACGTGCGCGCGGCCACGGTCTATGCGCCCAACACTTGGAATCCTGACGCCGCCTTTGTCTACAATATCTACCAGGCGATTCTTTACCGGCCGCCGACCAAGACCGAGGCGGATATCGCCGTGGCCCTTTTGGCCTCCGGCACCACGCGTTCCGCCTTCGTCGCGGCACTCATGGGCTACGACTCCGGCACCATGATCTTCAACCGTCTCCGCGATTACAGCCTCACGACCGCCATGGCCTTCTCGGCTTACGCGCGATTGGGGCTCACACCCACGGACGGCGTGGCCAACGACTACGGTCAACAGGACTTCATCACCCGATTCATCCAGATGATCGAATCGGATGACACGCCGGTCGGCCCGATCCCCTCCGTCTACAGTGGTGTTCCGGACGCGCCTTGGACGGCCACCAAGGGCTTGGCCCGCGCCTTCCAGAGCAGGGTGTTCAACAGCTTGAGCTTCTCGCTCGCCTATTCCGGTGTCACCGGCAAGTCCAACAAAGATTTCTCCGCTTGGCTGAGCCAAGTCATGTTCCCCGGACGCAGTGCGGGAGGTGTCGATGAGACCCAACTCGTCACCATGATGAACCTTTACAGCCCCAACCAAAACCGGCAGGGCGCTGCGGCGGCTTTCCGCTCCGCTTTCGCCGCGGTTCTCCTCGCCGGTGGTTTCGATGCCTCGGGCTCGGCTCTGGAGAAAACCTTCCAGCGCCAACTGGCCAGCGCCATCCTCGAATTCCAGCTTGCCGCGCAAAACCCGGATCCGACGAAGAGGGTTTCTTGGGCCACCGCTTGGGCCAACGGGCAGAAGAATCCCTACAGCACGGCGTATGCCCAGACCCTGCTCACCAAATACACCGGAGCCGGCGCAACCGCGCGTTCCTACACGCCGGCATCCTACCAAGGACTCTTCGGCCGGATGGTTTCGCCGACCATGGCCAAAGGCCGCTTGCCCCGCAGCCGTTCGGCCCAGCCTGCCCCGGCCGATATCGGCGGAGAAATCCGTGTCACCGTCGCGGCCACCGGTGCCTACACCGGGGTCTTGACCACGGGCAATGGCACGATCTACCGCTTCAGAGGCATGCTGCGCGATGACGGCAGCATTTCCGACCAGTGGGCGCCGGGCATCTCCGTCCAACTCCAGCTGGTTGACGAAGAAGACGCGAAATATCTGACCGGCACGGTTACCCGCGGCTCGGCTGCCCCCGAGGCCGCCTTGGCCGGCCAGCTCGTCTACTCGGCCACTCAAAAGTTCGAAGACGCCGGCACCTACACCATGTCTTTCGTCATCGACCCCGCCCCGACTTCGCCGGACCGGCTGCAAGGTTCCGGCGTTGCCCGCGTCCTCATATCGCCGGCCGGCTCGGCTCTCATCTCCGGACGTCTGGCCGACAACACTCCTTTCACCGCGAGTTTCCCTGTTTGGGGTGCCACGGGCGAGGAGGGCGAAAACACCGTCTTTGTCCACCGTGTGCTCAGAAACGGCAATGCTTCGATCAGCGGTGTCATTGCGCGTGACGGGGAGCAAAGCCCCGTGGGTGTGGGCGAGCTTGTCTGGCAAACGCCGGTCTCCTCCATCGGACCGCGCCGCGACGTCGTCCTCTCCACTTCCCTGTCGCCTTACCAAGGATCTTCCAACAGTGTCCTTCCGGCCGACTGGCCTTGGAACGCGGACTTCCGCCTCGATTGGGGCGACGGTTCAACCGGCAAATCCGTGGCGGGAGCCGTCGCTTTCCGCCTCCCCGGTGCCTTCTACGGCAGCGCGGCCGGCCTTAACCTGAAAATCAGCCGAAGCTCCGGCTTGGTCAGCGGGTCGTTCCGCGATCCCGCCAGCGGTCGCGAATACCGCGTGCGTGGCGTTCTCGACCAGGCGCAGGGTTTGATCGACGGGTTCTTCCTGACCCCCAGCTCGAGCGGAGCACTCGAGGTCAATCGCTAGTCGAAAAGGAACCCGCAGCAGGCGAACTTTTTCGGCCCAGCCCGCTAATCCATCGACTTGTCCACTGCGGCGCCGATATCGCCACGAGTTTTTGGACGATTGGAAAAGGCGGATTGCTCCGTCTCCGCAAGCGTCACGCCGAGCTCCCCCTTGACGGTGCGTCGATGAACTTGTCTCAGGTGTCGTAGACGCGATGAGGACATCGCGATCCAACACAGAATCGAATTCTACAACCCTTCAAGGTTTGGCATCAGATCCCTCAAAGACAGGACGGCACGCGCGGGCGCCGTTACATCGACTGTAGGGCGTCGACGTTCCCGCCGAGGTTGCCGCGATGTGTGGCGCCACTGCTGTGAAATGCACACCGCTCAAAAGCAGAGTGCCCCGGCTGCAAAAAATCCTGAACCGCTCCAGCTTGAACCGAAGGCAATCCTGAAGCTTGCAAATTCAAAACTTCAAACCTCTCCCGCTGAATCACTGAACACCGAACACTTAACGCTGCCGGCTGCCCCGCAGCCGGCTATCTCACTCCCTGTTCGGCCAGCACCTTGGACATCGATTTCACCGTGCCGTCGGGAAAACAAATCAGCGGACCTTTGCCGTGCGCGTTGGCCGCCTCGATCAGCCACGGTTGCGTGGTCCACCGGTTGGCAATATTCGGCGTGGCGTTGAATTGCGTCGGCACGTAATGCATGCCGAAATCGCCGGTTTGCCCCTCCTCGCGCAGCGCGTGGCGGATCGTCGGGCACTGCCACGTCTTTTCAGAGATGCCGTAAGGCTGCAAAGTGGCGAACCAGAATTTTTGCAGCGGCGCGCCCTCCAGTCCGGGTTCCGGTTGCGGCCAGACATTGCCGTGATCCTGCAGGTAATTGCCCAGAGCCACCCGAATCGAGCGCATGTGGGAGGCGCAGATGACCTCCTGGGCCGCCGCGACGATGCGAGAGTAATTCGGAATAATCAGCAGCGACAGGATCGCCACAATCAGCAAAACAACGAGTATTTCTAGCAGCGTGAAACCTTTTTCGCGCCTCGTTTGCCGCACAGCTTCGGAGTTGCCCTCGAGACAGTCTGTTGACCCGATCAATTCGCGGCTCCCTGCCCGGCGGCGTTTGCGGAATTCTGATCGATCGCACCTTGCAAGTTGAAAGCATTGAAGGAAGTCCGGATGCCTTTGACCGTAAACGGTGTGGTCTCGGTCTGGTAAATGCCGGTGACATACTCATTGGTGATCGTGTTCACGGGCACCGGCAAGGGCTCGCCGGGGGCGGTCTGGAGCGGAACCGCCTCGATGGTGTAGCTTTGCTGGTTGGCCGGCGTGCTAAGTTGGCCGTCGCCCTTGAAGGTGAAAACTGCCTTGTCGCAGTTGATTTTGGCGGTGAAACCTCCGCTCAAACCGCGGTTGATGATCGAAAGTGCGTCCGCCGCGTCAAATGCGAAGCCTCCGGGGCCCGGAGCGCCGCCAACCGCTGCCTGCACGCCGATCGGATCGGTTCCCTGCAAGGCGCCCGCAACGATCTTGCTATTGATGTCGATGCCCGCCGTGGTCAAACCGGTGTAAGTGCGGCCTTCGACGAAGATCGCAAAATAATTCTGGGTGATATCGATGCGTGGATCTTGGTATTCGGCCACTTTGACGCCCTGTTGCTGTTGTCCGCCTCCCGCCTGGCCTTGATCAGGCCTGTAAGGCGGTGCGCCATCGGTGATAGCAAAGCCGAGCACGCCGGCGATGTTGTCCCCGGTGACCACACCCATATATTTACCGTTGAGGTAGCCCGCGTAATAGGCGCCGTTGGCCCACGGGCCGCCGGGAGTTCCGCCCGCGAAAAGATTGCTGGTCACACAGGCAACAAGTAAAGGGGCAAAATATTTTTTCATGGGGTTGTTTTCTTTCTCGTAAAGGCTGGTCCATCCAGCCTTGCTGGGCAAGGCAAAAGAGCAGCCTTCGGCAGTGTTCAGTCGGCAGTTGGCAGTATTCGGCCTTGCAGGCAGTTTTCAGTGTTCAGGGGGAAAAGTCTGCATTTTGCCTCCTGCATTTATCATTTTTCCTTTCACAAACTCCCGGCCATGAGGGCCTGTAGCTCACGCATGCTGAGGAACCCCGTTAGCTTCTCCGACCCCATGCCCGAGGCCAAGACAACCGCGTCCTCCGCAACCGGGTGGCTCTGGGCGGGCGCCTCAGTCGAGGCTTGCGTTGCCGCATCCGGCGAAGGCTGCACCTCCGCGGCCGACCAACTCACGGCGGGAACCCCCGAAGGGCTGGGACCGAGCACGGCGATGCCGCGATCGGGGGCGAAGGAAAAGGCATTCAAGCGGAGCCCGCCCGGATTGCCCAAGCCGGCCACGACGAGGAGCGTGTTCTCTCCGGCATAGTCGCGAGCGACTTGGAGCGCTTCGTCCAGTTCCCGGAGTTGACGGAAGAGCGTCTCGGCTTGCCTCCCCTCCAGCGCACGGCCGGTCGATCCGACGTTGACGACGAGCAAATATCCGCGCGCGTTGAATTGGAGCAACTCGATCGCTTTTTGCACGAGTTCGGCCAGCCGCGGCTGCGTGGGGTATTTGGCCTGCTCCTCGGCCGCGGCCAGATCGCCCTCGGCAAATACGCCGAAGAGCTGCGGTGCCCGCCAGCCCGGGGTGCTTTCCAATTCCGCCTTGGTGCGAGCGATGTCGAATCCGCGCTGGCGCATTTCGAGAAGGAGATCGCGTCCGTCGCGGCGCATTCCGCCCTGCTGCTGCGGGGTGAGGAGGGCCCCTCCCCCGCCGAGCATCACATCGGGCATGCCGTCTTCAAGCAGTTGCAAGGCCAAGGCCTCCGGATCACGCGCATCGCTCGCCCGGGCAAAGAAAGCGGCCGCGGTGGCATCGGTGAGGGGAGTGTCGGAGACAAGACCGGTCGCGCGCCCTTCGCGCCGAGCCAACTGCAAGATGGTTTCCAGCGGCTGACCGCCGGGCGACAAGGCGAGCGAGCCGCGGTTCACTTCCTGACCGGTGGCGATGGAGGTGGCTGCTGCCGCCGCGTCGGCCACCGCATAGTCCTTGGCCCGCGGGGAAGCCAGCGCCATGTGGGGCATTGATTCCATCCCAAATCGGAAATCTGCGCCTCCGTTGAACAACCGCGCCGCGGCGAGGTTCGAGGGCGTCAATCCATCGGCGACGAAGAGAATGACCGCGAAGGGCTTCCGGTCGACCCATTGCCGGTAGAGAGCAAAGCCCACTCCGAGAAAAGCCAGAATGCAGGTGAGAAATATGACCTTGTTGCGCGCCCGCGTCGACATGAGGGAAGGAAACGCCGGATCGGGCGGCGCGGGAAGAGGAAATTGAGCCTGCGGCTTTGGCCGCAGGCAGTTTTCAGTGTTCAGCCGGACTACCCGAGCGCTTGCCTCTCTTAAAACTTACAAGCCTTCAGACTTAAAACCTCCACGCTGAAAACTGAAAACTGAACCACTGAACACTTCTCTCCTCATTTTGCGTTCTTCATTCTAAGTTCGCCCGATGCCCCGCACCATTTGGATCCTTGGCGATCAACTCGGGCCGGATAACGTCGCTTTGGCCGGTGCGCGGAAAAAGGACGATGTCCTTTTTATGGTCGAGAGCCCGAAGCACCTCGGGAAACTTCCATACCATCAACAGCGGCTCGTCTTGCTCATTTCCGCTGCAAGGCACTTCGCGGAGGAGCGACGCAAGGACGGATGGAAAGTCGACTACTATGCGCTGGAGGAGGGGGCCACATGGGAAACGGCGCTCGCTGCGCATGTCAAAAAATTTAAGCCGGAGCGCATTCTGCTCGCGCAGCCGAACAACTATGACGAACAGCAGGCTGTCGAGAAACTGGCCAAAAAACTTTCCATCGAAATTCTTCCCACGCGCCAATTTCTCGTCCCACGTAGCAACTTCATTGATTGGGCCAAGGATAAAAAGTCCCTCCTCATGGAGACGCACTACCGCCGCGTGCGTCAGGAGTTCGGCTTTCTCATGCAGCCCGACGGCCAACCGGTCGGAGGACGTTGGAATTTCGACGAGGAGAACCGCAAGACCTTCCGAGACTGGGTCAAAGCCGGACGTCCGCACACGGACATCGCCCCGGTCAAGCCGGACAAAACCACACGCGAAGTCATCGCGGTGGTGGAGAAAAAATTCCCGAAAAACCCGGGACGCGCCGCCGATTTCTGGCTGCCGGTCGACCGTGCCGGCGCACTGCGCTGGCTGGATGATTTTATCGCCGCGCGGCTTGCCGGATTTGGTCCGTGGGAGGATCTCATGGTCCAAGATGAGCAACTTCTCTTCCACTCCGTTATTTCGCCGACGATCAATCTGGGGCTTCTTGCTCCGCGCGAATGCATCGAGAAGGCCATCGCGGCCTACGAAAAAGGGAAGGCGCCACTAGCGAGTGTGGAAGGATTTGTCCGCCAGATCGCCGGATGGCGCGAATTCATCAACGGGGTCTATTGGCTCAAGATGCCTGAATACGTGGAGGTGAACGGACTCGGCGCGGAGCGGGCTCTTCCGGACTTTTTTTACACCGGGGAAACAGACTTGAACTGCTTGCGGCAGACCATCGGTCAAGTCCGCGCCACCGGGTTCAACCATCACATTCAACGCCTCATGGTTTTGGGCAACTTTCTCCTCCTCGCCGGGATCAGACCGCAGGAGGCGCTGCGGTGGTTCCTCGAGATGTATGTCGACGCGCACGATTGGGTCATGGCGGCCAATGTCCTTGGCATGGTGCTGCACGCGGATGGCGGATTCATGGCAACCAAACCCTATGCTGCCGGGTCGGGCTATATCTCGCGCATGAGCAACTACTGCGTGGGTTGCCGCTACAAGCCAGAGGTTAAAACGGGCCCGGAGGCCTGCCCTTTCAATTACCTCTACTGGGACTTTTACGCCCGCCACGACAAGCGCTTCGCCCGCAACCCGCGCGTCGGCATGGCCCTGAAAACCTTGGCCAAGAAGTCGCCCGCCGAACGCAAAGCCATCGCAGAATCGGCGAGCGAGTTTTTGTGCGGACTGGGGCAATAACCACAGAGAACGCAGAGAGCGCAGAGGGGGCAGTAGGAGGGATGAAACCTGAGGCTTGAAACTTGAAGGAAGCTGACACGCCGAAGCGCTGAGCCGGAGTTGCAGACGCAGACAGGCCAAAGCCAAACCGGAAAGCTGAAACACTGAACCCCCGAACACCGAAAAATTTCCCTCCTTAAAGCTCCCTCACTGAACACTGAACCACTGAAAACTGAAAACTCCGCACACGCGCGGCGTTTTCTCCGTGTCCTCTGCGACCTCTACGGCTAAAGGAAAACCGTGACCGTATCTTGGATCAATGCCCACGCGACGGAGTTGTCCGTTGTCGCGGTTCTGATCCTCCTGGCTTTGCTGGTCAGTTGGGGCCTGCAGATTGTTCTTTCCGCGCGTGTGCGGCGACTCTCCGGGGTTGGAGCCAAGGTCCTGCACATCGAGGTGCTGCGTTTTTTTGTCCCCCTGGTTCGGTGGGCGCTGCTTTTCGCGGCTGTTTGGTTTGCTGTGCGCATCCTTCACCTGCCTGCGTTGCCGCAGCGTCTCATCGACACCGTGTTGCAAGGGGCCTTCACTCTGCTCGTGGCGATGGCCGCTTCGGGCGCCGTCAAGTTGGCCTTCGCCCAGTGGGCCCAAGCCTCCAATGACCCTGCGGCCGCCCGCACGCGCGCCACGCTTGCCCCGGTTTTGGCCCGGGCGTGCCAGGTCTTCCTTGTCACCATCGCCGCCCTGCTCATTTTGCAAAACGCCGGCTACAACGTCGCGGGGTTGCTGGCCGGACTCGGCATCGGCGGACTCGCTGTAGCTCTCGCGGCCAAGGAAACTCTGGCCAATCTTTTCGGTTCCATCGCCGTGCTCATGGATCGCACCTTTCAAGTCGGTGACAAAATCCAGCAGGGTGATATCACCGGCGTGGTCGAACGCATCGGCCTGCGCAGCACCCGTGTCCGCACCGCTGAGGGCTATGTCGTCTCCATTCCGAACCAACTCATCACCAACGCCGCCGTGATCAACATGGGGCCGGCGAAATAGGATATAGCAAAAAGGCCGTTCCTTGCGGAACGGCCTTTTGGTTTGGTTTAGTTTGTAAACTGTCAGCTGACTACTGCTAGCTCACGGTTTCGCAGCGCGAAACTGATTAGTATCGATAGTGCTCGGGCTTGTAAGGGCCTTCGACCGGTAGGCCGAGGTATTCGGCTTGGTCTTTGGTGAGCTTGGTCAGCTTGACCCCGATCTTCTCGAGGTGCAGGCGGGCCACTTCCTCGTCGAGCTTCTTCGGCAGGATGTAGACGGCCGGCTTGTAGATGTCCTTGTTCTTCCACAGGTCGAGCACG
>JBILUI010000177.1:0-4080 GCA_044371145.1 Chthoniobacterales bacterium
CGCCGTTGTCTCGTCCGAAGGCCCGCTCGTCCGTCTGCGTTTCGAGGGCGACGGCTTCCTCTACAAAATGGTCCGCATGCTTGTCGCCGCCATGGTCCGCGTGGCCCAAGGCAAGGCATCCATGGCGGATCTGCACGCGCGTTTGGCCGGGAAAGCCTCGGTCTCGCGCCGTGAGGTCGCTCCGCCGGACGGGCTTTACCTTGTCCGCGTCCGCTACGGGCGCCCGCAATCGGATTGAACTCCCGGCGCGCGGGAACATACTTTCTTCCCGTGCCTCCCGCGCGCACTTCCGCTCTCCGTCTCGCGCCGCTGCTTGTTCTTCTCGCTGCGCTCGCCGCCGGATCCGTGCGCGCCCAGCTCTCGACCGACGAACAGCGGAAGCGCGAACTTTTCCTCCGCGCACGCGAATCCATCGTGCCGGTGCCCGCCTCCACGCCACCTCCCGCGCCGGCCAAACCGAAGCCCAAACCCCGCCCGGTGCAGACGCCGCGTCCTGCTCCCGAGCGCGAACCCGAACCGCCGCCGAAACCGAAGGCCACGCCGCGCCCACCCGAGCCCGAGCCTCCTCGCCGCTCGGAGCCGCCCGAAGCCCCGCGTTCCGTGCCGCCCGAACGCGACGAGGAACCGGTGGAAAAACTCCCGCCGCCGCGAGAGACGCGCGCGACACCCGAACCCGAACGCGAACGCGAGGATCTTTTTCCCGTGCCGCGCGAACAGGAACGGCCGCCACCTCCCGTCACGGAGAAAACCCCGCGGCCCACACCCGTGCCGACGGTCACGCCGCAGGACATACCGGCGGCTCCGATCACCATCGAGAAGTCCGGACTCGAGGAAGAGCAGGGCCTGCAACCGACGCCGAAGCCCGAGCGTCGCGGACTCTTCGGACTGGGCGGTCCGCGTTACCGCTACCTAACGCGTGGCGTGCGCGCAGCCATCGACCGCGCCCCGGTCAAACGCGGACGCTGGCAATACATCATCGTGCACAACAGCGGCACCCGCCAGGGCAACGCGCGCGTCTTCGAGAATTATCACCGCAAAGTCCGGCGCATGCAGAACGGACTCGCTTACCACTTTGTCATAGGAAATGGCACATCCTCCGGCAACGGAGAGATCGAGATCGGTTCGCGCTGGACGCGCCAGATCAACGGCGGCCATGTGGCCAGCGAGTACCTTAATAACATCTCGATCGGCATCTGCTTTGTCGGTGACTACAACCGCGACAGCCCCACCGAGGCGCAACTCGCAGCCCTCGACGAACTGATCCGCTATCTCCGCGGCCGCGTCGGCAAGAGCAAGGGACGCGTTTCCATCGTCAAGGCCCACCGCGAGATCAACCCCAAGCCAACCGATTGCCCCGGCAATCGTTTTCCCTACCGCTGGCTGCACCGGAAGTTCAATTGATGCGCCTCGGGATCACCGGCGCCTCGGGATTCATCGGTCGACGCGCCGCGGAAATGGCGCGCGCTCGCGGATGGGAGGTCGTTCCGTTCAGCCGGACGCCACGCGACGCGACCACGCGCAAGTTTGTTCCCGCCGAACCCGCCGACGTCGACGGCCTCGATGCCGTGCTTCATCTCGCGGGGGAATCCGTGCTCGGTCTCTGGACCGCAAAAAAACGCGCCCGCATCATGGATAGCCGCGTGCTCGGCACGCGCTCCATCGTAGAGGGCTTTGCCCGCGCGGTGCGGCCTCCACGCGTTTTGGTCTGCGGCTCTGCCATCGGTTACTACGGCGACACCGGTGACCGCGAAGTTGACGAAAGTTCGCCGCTGGGCGCAGGTTTTCTCGCCGATGTCTGCCGCGCATGGGAAGCCGAAGCGGAAAAGGTGCGCAATGCGCGCGTCGTACTATTGCGCATCGGGTTTGTCCTCGGACGCGAGGATGGCGCCATGAAGCTGGTTCTGCCCCTCTTCCGCGCCGGACTCGGCGGCCGCCTCGGCAGCGGCAAACAATGGATGTCCTGCATCCACGTCGACGATGTCGCCGGCATGGCCATGTGGGCGGTAGAAAACGAAATCATCCGCGGTGCGCTCAATGCCGTCATGCCGCGCCCCGTGACCAACACCGATTTCACCCGCGCCCTGGCCCGTGCGGTCCATCGGCCCGCTATCTTCCCCGTGCCCTCTTTCGTGCTTCGCCTCGTTCTCGGCCGCATGGCGTCCATGCTGCTCTCCAGCGCGCGTGTCCGTCCCGCCGTGGCGGAAAAAAGCGGATATCGCTACGAGTTCAAGGACATTGCGGCCGCGTTGGACCGAATCGTCCGCTGAACAAATCCGCTTGTCGCCCTCGCGCAGAAGACGAATTCTTGGGTGGATATGTCCGCCCGTCCGCCGCTGATCGATCTCCACCGCCATTTGGATGGCAGTGTGCGGCTGGAGACCATCCTGGATCTGGGCAGGAAGCACGGCATCCCGCTTCCCGCGGACACGCTCGAGGGATTGCGGCCTCATGTGGTTGTGACCACACCGCAACCCGGACTCATCGAATTCCTTGCCAAGTTCAAATGGATGACCGCGGTGCTCGCCGACTACGATGCGTGCCGGCGCATCGCGCGGGAAAATGTCGAGGACGCGCGGCGCGAAGGGATTTGCTACATCGAGTTGCGGTTCAGTCCGGCCTTTATGGCCGACGCGCACAACCTTGACCCCTCGCTGGTCACGGCCGCGGTGATCGAAGGCGTCCGGGAGGGCGAAGCGGCTACGGGGGTGAAGGCCAACCTTATCGGCATCCTGACCCGCACCTATGGTCCGGTGCGTGCGCGGCGCGAATTGCGCGCTCTGCTCGACCACAAAATGGAGATCAGCGCGCTCGACTTGGCGGGTGACGAGGGTAATTGGCCGGCTGAGTTGTTCGTGGAACATTTCAAGGAAGGGCGTGACGCCGGATGGGCCGTGACAGTGCATGCAGGCGAAGCAGCTGGCGCGCAAAGCATCGTCACGGCGATCGAAAAACTCGGGGCCACGCGCATCGGGCACGCGGTGCGCGCGACCGAAGATCCTGCGGTCATGAATCTCCTGCGCGAACGGCGCATCGGCATCGAGGCCAATCTGACCAGCAATGTGCAAACCAGCACGGTGCCTGACTATGCCAGCCACCCGCTGAAAAAATTTCTCGAGGCTGGTCTCCTTGCCACGATCAACACGGATGACCCTGGAATCAGCGGGATCGACCTTGCCTATGAATTGGATGTGGCTGCGCCTTCGGCGGGCTTGGATGAGGCGCAGGTCTGTCAGTCTTTGCGCAACGCCTGGGAGATCGCCTTTCTGGACTCAGGCGAAAGGGCGCGCCTGATCGGGGGCGCCTGACGGTCCGTGCTGGAAATCAAATTGCGGGTTGGTCTTAATTGGCCCATGCAAATCCTGCTGCGCTTTCTGCTCCTTCTGGCGTTCTTCGTCCCGGGTTTTCTCCGGGCTGCCCCGGTCAGTGCTTACGAAGCTCTCATTTCCGTCGGCCGGCAAAAGGGGAATGCTTACCTCGACAACTTGGTCGAGATGCGCGCGGTTGAGGGAACACCGCAGCCTGAGCAATGGACTGCGCTCTTTCGCGATGCTGCAGCGCGGGGTGGCATGCGCGAATTTGTGGTCACAGGCAAAGGCGTCGCTTCGGAGCGCACACCGCTTCGCGCGGATGATGCGCTGCTCGTCGCGCCGACCATTCCGTATGGGCAACTCAAGCTCGACTCGAAAGGCGCCTTCGCCGAGGCCAACAAGTTGGCGACGCAGGCAAAGTTGGGTTTTGACTCGGTAAGCTACCGATTGCATTCGTCCAACGGCGCGCCGGTCTGGACTCTGCGCTTGCTCGATACCGGGCGCCGCGAAGTCGGTTCCTTGGCTCTTTCGGCCAAAACGAGCGCGGTGATTTCGCCGCTCGGCAAGGGCTCCGGTCCGGCGCCAACCGCGGCGACACCCGCGGACAACCGTCCGCTCGGCGAACGCTGGACCGAGGGCGGGGGATTGGTCGGGCACATGACAAGATGGAGCGAGCGGACTTGGGACGCCACGACGAACACGGCCGGAAACGTCGGCCGCAGCGTGGAGACGTTTTTCGTGGGCAAGCCGACCAATGCTCCAATCAAGCGGG
>JBILUI010000002.1:0-50836 GCA_044371145.1 Chthoniobacterales bacterium
AGTCGCGGGCGATCCGGTCTGGTGGTGGCGGTCTGGTATTTGCTGAAGTGTGCGTTTCTGCTTTCGGCGTTGCCTTGGCCGTCGGGTTTGAAGGTGGCGCTGTTGCGGGCTTTCGGGGCGAGGATCGGCAACGGGGTGGTCATCAAACCCCGGGTGAATGTGCATTTCCCGTGGAAGTTGGAGGTGGGTGATCATGCCTGGATCGGGGAAGAGGTGTTCATCCTCAACTTCGAACCGGTGAAGATCGGTGCGAATGCCTGTATTTCGCAGCGGGCGTTTCTCTGCACGGGCAACCACGATTACCGGGATCCGCAGTTCTCCTACCGGAATGCGCCGATCACGGTGGGTGATGGGGCTTGGATCGGGGCCAGCGTTTTTGTCGGGCCGGGAGTGGAGGTCGGGGATGAAGCGGTTTTGGCGGCAGGATCGGTGGTCACGCGGAATGTTCCGGCGAATGCTGTTGTGGCGGGGAATCCGGCGAGCGAGCGCGGGGTGCGGTGGAAGAGGGAGGAAGTTTAGCCACAGCCGAGTCTGCGAGACAGCCGAAGGCAAATTTAAGAAGATGAATGAGGATAAAGTCCGAGCGGCTTGCAGCCGCGCGGACTGAGGGGAATGCCGCGCACCGAGTGATTGCCTATGGGCTATCTACGGCTGCGCCTCCGGTTGCGATACGCGGCGGTTTGTCCGCAGAACTAAAAGCAGAAGTGGGCGCGCGATGAGCGCGCTTTTTTATTTCATCGGGACGTGCTTATGTTGTCGGCGACCTTATGAGCGTTACGACCAGCAATGGCCCGGATTCAGCGGACGCTATGGCTTCTGTTGTGCGAAAGCGCGAAGCGCGGGCGAGTGGTTCGGTCACTGCGGGTATGTCTGATGCGGAGTTCGAGGCTTGGTTGGTCGCTCAAGGTGCGGTGCGGATGTCGGAGGAGCGTCATGCGGCTTTGCGGCCTGGTTTCTACGGAGTTTAAACCTGATTGGAGATAGATCTGCTGCTTGGCAAGCAGGCTGTCAGGCTTGAGGGACGCCCGGACTGCGCGCACACTGGTCTTGGAAGCAGAAGCTGAAATACCGGCTGATGCAGACGCCGTTCATCGGGATCGTTTACTTTTTCGGGAGCTACGTGCTGATGGGTGGGTTCCGTGATGGGTTTACGGGATTGGCCTTTGCGATCCTGAAGATGTCTTACTTTACTCAGGTGTATTGCAAGTTGAGAGAGGGGGAGCGAGCGGCTGAAAGCCGCGAGGGATGAGCGCTGAGTGGAATCTTCTCGAACAGAAGGTCACAAAGGAAAGAAGTGGGCGCGCGATGAGCGCGCTTTTTTATTTTTGCGGAAAAGGATAGGTTGCAGGCTTTATGTCGCCTGAACGCATTTTAGGGATTCCGTTTTTTACCGGTTCGGTGGAGGAGGCGGTGGCGGAGACTTGGCGTGGTGGGCTCGTGGTCGCGCCATCCGGACCGAATCTGGCCAATGAGCTGCGCAAGGTGCCGGATTACCGGCGCGCGGTGGAGAATGCCGATGTGGCTCTCACGGACAGCGCGGTGATGGTGGCGGTGTATCGCGCGGCGACCGGGCGATCGGTGCCGCGGCATTCGGGGTTGAAATTTCTCGAGGCGATGTTGGCGGAGCCGGCATTGCGGGAACCGGGCGCGGCGTTCTGGGTGATGCCGACGGAGGAGGAGGGGAACAAGATCGCCGCATGGTTGCGGACGCAGGGATTTCCGGTGGATGGGAGCAATACCTATGTGGCGCCATTCTATCGCGGGTATCCGATTGCGGATGAGGAGTTGTTGCGGCGTTTGCGGACGGCGAAGCCGAAGGTGGTTTTTTTGAATCTCGCGGGCGGTAAGCAGGAGGTGCTCGGGGCGTGGTTGCGCGAGCGGCTTGACCCGTGTCCGGGGATCGTTTGCACGGGTGCGGCGGTGGCTTTTCTGGCGGGAACGCAGGCGAAGATTCCAGTGTGGGCGGATCGGAGCGGGCTCGGGTGGCTGATGCGGTGCATTTATGAGCCGCGGAAGTTTATTCCGCGGTATTGGAGTGCGTTGCCTTTGGTTTGGATGGTGTGGAGCGGCGCGCGGCGCGCCGCGGACCAAGAGACTAAAAGACAAAGAGACTAAGAGGCGGAGAGACGAGTTTTAGCCACAGCCGAGTCTGCGAGACAGCCGAAGGCAAATTGAGGAAGATGGATGAGGATAAGGTCCGAGCGGCTTAGAGCCGATCGGACTGGTGGAATGCCAACCGCCGGGTGATTGCCCATGGGCTATCTACGGCCAGCTGGCCTCCGGTTCCGGCGTTCGGCGGTTTGTCCTAGGAGGTGGCGGATTTTACGGCTATGGGGCGAGCACGTGACAACAGGGCTGTTTGCGGCTAAGCTGATAACATGAAAGTAGAAATGGAAGTTCCCGATAGCGCTTTATCCGCGCTGCGGCGTGCACCAAGTGAGGTAGCTGGCAGGCTTCGTTTCATGGCTGCCGCCAAGCTCTATGAGGTGGGCGAATTAAGCCAAGAGCGCGCGGCGGAGTTGGCCGGGTTCTCTCGCCAGAAGTTCGTAACGATGCTCTCGGCGATCGGCGTTAGTCCGTTCCAAGGAGTCGAAGAGGATCTCTTGGCATCAGCTCGATAAGGCTCGTCGGTAGCCTGCAAGGTCGGAGAGCGGGTGGTTGACAGCTGATCCACGGAGCTGCATCGTTGAAGATGAAAGCTCGTTCCATGGTCACCATCGACAAATGCATCCAAAAGAAAGCCGCCGAGATGAGGGAAGCCCGCCTCAAGCAGCGTTGGATTTCTTACTCGGAAGCCTTGGCTCAGTGTCTCCGGGTCGAGGCGCGGGGAGACAGCGATTCAACGAAGAAGTCGCGGCGCTCCAACGTTGGGCGGCAAGCGGCGGCCGCTGCTTAAACGAGGACGGCCTGCGCGGGTTCAAGCCAGTTGCCTCGGGCGCAGAGCACGAAGTCTTTTTCGACGAGAGCGCACAGCGCGCGATAAAGGTTACGAAGAGTGGTCGCTTCGGTCACTCCCTGGAAGGAGAGGGACTCAGTGCAACGCCTGCAGCCTATCTCCAGCGTCTTGTTTTTCACAACGAGCTGCTCGGGGACAGCATTGAATTGGTCGGAGTATGGTCCGCGGAAGGAAGTGTGCGTATC
Organism: Chthoniobacterales bacterium; assembly: GCA_044371145.1. Taxonomy (GTDB): domain Bacteria; phylum Verrucomicrobiota; class Verrucomicrobiia; order Chthoniobacterales; family JACTMZ01; genus JACTMZ01. The sequence continues at coordinate 3,142 of JBILUI010000002.1, forward strand.
ATCTCATCGCAGCCTTGGGTTACCGAGGCCAAAGTGGACGTTGGTCTCACGCAAGATGACATCACTGCATGGTTCGGCGACCTCGGCTTCAAACGGTTTTGTTGCGCGAAGGTGCCCGCCTATTTCAAAGCAGAGTCGGACGTGGTTGTTTTGGATGCCAATGTGAAGAATGTGCTTCGCGATACGAACGGCCGTCTTTTCCCGATTGACGTCGTGATCGGTGTGCCTGGATCAAAGGTGCGAGAGATCTTTGGACTTCCAGCCTCGCTGCATCCGGCTTCCTGAAGTGCCAAGGGAAGCGCGTGTAGCGCGCGGTGGCGGGTGTGAAAGTGACTGGTGAAAGGTGGGAAGGTAGGAAAGTGGGAAGGTATTTCGGTGCTTCGGTTGGTCGGTGGGGCGTTGAGCGGGGAGGGATGAGGCTTGAAACTTGAAACCTGAAAAAAGAGGGCGCAAATTGGAGAACCGGTGCCCAGAAGACAAGGCTTTGCCCTTGAAGAGAAAAAATGCCCACGAAAACGCGCAAAGTTAATAAAGCAAATCCCCTGACGGGGAGCAGTCTCGATGATTTTCTTCGAGACGAGGGGATTCTGGAGGAAGTGGAAGCTGCGGCGCTCAAGCGGGTGATGGCCGTTCTCGAAGACGTGGATGATCTGGCCGTCGTGGCGAAACGTCGCCGTGAGCCGACGATCGCGCATGAGGAAATCGTTGCGGCGCTGAAGGCGGCGTGGAACGCGGAGATCCCGTCTGAACAGCGGAGCTGGAAATCGGCCCAAAAGCAGCGGTTGGCGGATGAAATCCGTGATGCCGCAACAAAGAATGAGCGCAGACGTTAAATCCGAAATTCAGCTTTTGGACGTGGTGGCGTTGACCGAAGCGTTCGGGAGCCTTGCCAAGGGTTCACTGGGCACTGTGGTCGAAGTGTTGTCGGACGATGCTTTCGAAGTGGAATTCATCAATGATGAGGGATACACGCTGGCGATCGAGACGCTCACGAGAGATTCTTTGCGCAAGGTGTGGGAGCGGGGGAGGCGCGTGAAGCGCGCGGTGGCGGGTGTGAAGGTGACTGGTGAAAGGTAACGACGGAGAAACGGAGGATAAGTGGGAAGTGATGAATGCAGAATGCGAAGTGGCGGAGGCGTCCCGGTGAAGTGGGCTTCGCACTTCACGGGCCAAGGAGACAGGGGTCAGGTGACGTGACGGGGAATTTTAACTTGAACTTGGTTGCGTCGGGAATCTTGCTAATTTGAGACTATGACTACGGCAGCTCTGCCAAAACATATCTCTGTCGATAACTTCGGTGTGGCCTGGATTCAGGGAACACGGGTGAAAGTGATCGAGGTCGCGCTGGATCATATCGCTCACGGTTGGAGCGCGGACGAAATCGCCCGCCAGCACCCTGAACTGACGTTGGGCCAGATTCATTCCGCTCTTTCTTGCTATTACGACAACAAGACCGAGTTCGAGGAGATCATCGCCGAGGATTATGAATCGGCCAAAGCGCTAGGCACGGCGACCGGGGAAACTCCACTGCGTCTCAGGTTGCGATCCAAGGGACTGTTGAGTTGAGTCTGCGGCTCTACATGGACGTCCATGTCCCGGCCGCGGTCACGGCGGCGCTGCGGCAGAAAGGTGTGGATGTGTTACGGGCCCAAGACGATGGCACCGGAACTCTCGACGATGGTCCGCTGCTGGAAAGGTCGACGTCCTTGGGACGCGTCATGTTTTCGCAGGATCGCGACATGCTGGCCGAGGCAAGCTTGCGGCAGCGCCAAGGCGTTGCCTTCGCCGGGGTGATCTACGGGCACCAACTGGAGGTGACGGTCGGCCAATGCATTCGTGATTTGGAGATCATCGCAAAAGCAGGCGAGCAGGAGGACTTGGCGGGGCGCGTGGAGTTTTTACCTCTACGGTGAGGCAATAAGGAGTGACGAGGCTGTGGCAACTGAGGGCGCCACTGTCCCCAGTGCGCGGGTAGACGAGACGACGGGCGAGCCGTTTTTCACGCCTGATACGGTGGACAGGTTGCAGGAGATCTTGGAGAAGCAGATGGCAGAGGGCGTGGGGCAAGGAGCATGGGGCAGACGAGAAGTGATGCACCGGAGTAAAAGGTAAAAAGTGCGAAGGTGACGGCGGAGAAGCGGGAGGATGCGGAGTGGCAAGAATTCGCCTACCGCTCTTTCGCCGCAGGTTATGACGACGATGAGCCGGATTATTCGCTCGAGGATATCAAGGATCCGCCTCGGCCGGATGAGCCTCCGGCGTGACAAGGGAGGGATGCCAGAGGTCAAAAGCCAGTGGTCCGGGTTGACGGCGTGGGGTTGCGGTCGGGCGGACTTCGGTTTAATTAACGGTTATGCCAGTGGCCGAGTCCATAAGCGTCGATTGCCCTCCAGAGGTGCTGCTTGAGTTGCACGTCAGTCCGGGCGAGATGGCGGATGTGCTGAAAGAGAAGGCGGCTCTGGCTCTCTTCAGTGAGGGAAAGATTTCTTCGGGGTTGGCGGCGCGATGGGTGGGTCAGCCGAGGGCGGCTTTTTTGATGGCGGCCATGGCACAGGGGGCGCGGCTCCTCGATCAGGGCGATGTGGACTACCGTCGCGAATCGTCGCTGTGACGATCTACTCGAATACCACGCCGCTACTGGCTTTCTCGGCTATCGGTCGTCTCGACCTGATGAACAGGGTGCACGGCGAGATCTGTATCGTGCCGAGCGTGGTCGCGGAGTGCGGGGCGGGAGGGGTTGTCGAGGTTCCGGATTTGACAAAACTTCCGTGGATTCGGATCGAGCGGGAGCCAGCGCAAGACGAGTCGAGGTTCTTTATGTTGGACGCCGGAGAGCGCGATACTTTGTCGGCGGCGCTGCGTGATGGCGCGGACTTGGTGCTGATAGACGAGCGGTTGGGAAGGAATCTTGCTGAGTTCTACGGTCTGCGTGTCGCTGGAACACTCGGCACTCTGAAGAAGGCGAAGGAGTTAGGGTTCATTCCGGAGTTTTTACCACTCGTGCGGGAGTTGCAGGGCGCGGGGTTCTGGTATCACGAGGACTTGGTGCGGCGCTTGGCAGCGGATGTGGGTGAGTCTCCTTTCTAGGAAGACACGTTGATAATGACGAAAGGCGAGTGCAGTCCTGAAACTGGGGACCCGCTTGGGCTGTTGTTGCAGCCGCTGTGGCGGGAGTTTGATGTGAAGCGGGCCTGGCTTTTTGGCGGGCGGGCGCGGGGTGAGGCTGACGCGGGCAGCGATTGGGATTTTCTGGTGGAGTTTGCGTCGAGGCCGGGATTCGCGAATTTCATGGGACTGAAATGCGCGTTGGAGGATGCGCTCGGGTCGAAGGTTGACGTGCTTTCGCTCAGTGCGGTTAAGCGTGCGTTTTTGGCGCGGATTGAGAAGGAGTTGGTCGATGTCTATTGAGCGGGATCGATGTATATTCACCATGGATTACACAGATTCCACGGATTGTCTTTGTCCCTACAGGAAGTCTCCGAATGATTAAGTGGCTCATCCGGACGTTGTTTCGGGCGGTGGGGCAGTGCAGGATTCAGTCATGGGCACTTCATCACAGCAATCCGGGTCCAACGAAGCCGGTGAGTGGGTCTTCAGTGGAAAGCTGCGGAGAATGCCGGCACCTCGGACCGTGGATCTTCTCGAGGAGTATGGAAGTTGGAGTGGCTTTGTTGCAGCAGTCCACAAGTCGATCGGCGGCCGTCGGGGGAGTGGCGTGCTGAGGTTTGCGAAGTCGGACAGCAACGCATGCGGCAACCGGAAGAGCGCGTAGGGCTGGAGACAACGGGTGGCGCAAGACTTGCCGGTTTGACGAGGGTGAACTATGTCTCGGCTATGGCCGCAGCGCGCATCACGAGAGATCCCAGAGTGATGGGGGGCAAGCCTTGCATCCGCGGTATGCGCATTACGACGGGGACCATTTCTGGATTGGTGGCGTCCGGCCATTCCGGGGATGAGGTCTTGAGGATGTATCCGTTTTTGGAGGAGGAAGACATTCGCGCCGCGCTGGCGGAGGCAGATGCGGACATTGCGGCGGGGCGGTTGCTCTCACCTGAGGAGGTGCGTCGCAGCTTGAATTTGGGCGGGAGCGGGGCCAATGAGAACAAAACCTAAGGAGATTGAGGAGTTGATCCGGCGTCAGCCGCGCCTGACGTCGGAGCGGTTTTGGCAACAACTGGAGAGGGCGAAGACGCTATCGCCCAGTGTGGAGTCGCTGAAGACGGTCCCTCTTGAGGAGGAGGCTCCTTTAAAAAAGATTCCGCCTTTGGATTAACTAAGAGCTATGCAAACGATTCCGGAGGTTACTGGCGCTCGCCCGACAAGTGGACGGCGTGTCTGGCTGAGCTTTGCGGATGGGCAGCACGGCGAAGTCGATCTTTCGCGGTATCTGGGATATGGGGCGGTGTTTGCGCCGCTGGCGGACGAGGAATTCTTTCGCCAGCTGCGCGTCGAGGCCGGAACAATTGCCTGGCCGAACGGCGCAGACATCGCACCGGAACGATTATACGAATTGCTCGTCGGGCCCGGAGTGGAGGTCGGGGATGAAGCGGTTTTGGCGGCAGGATCGGTGGTCACGCGAAATGTTCCGTCGAATGCTGTTGTGGCGGGGAATCCGGCGAGCGAGCGCGGGGTGCGGTGGCGGGGCGCCTGAGAGAGGCGGACTAAAAGACCAAGAGACGAAAGACGAAGAGACAAAAAGACGTGGAAAGGTGGGAAAGTTTGAAGGTGTAAGGGTTTGAAGGCGGACGGAGAGGCGGTGAGGCGAAAGACTAAGAGACGGTGGGCGCGCGATGAGCGCGCTTTTTTATTTGTGGGCTAAGGCTTAGGATTTTGGGGAAAGCGTGGAGCTTGGAGCATAGAGTCGGCGAAACGGCCAAAGGCGGGCCGCCGGGTGGAGCTGGCGCCACGTTCTCCCCGTGCGCCGAGGGCGCTGGACAGGACGGCGGGGAAGGTGGGCAGAGACGGCTGAGGGGCGGATGGGCTTGCGAACCTGAGCGGAAGCGAGTTTATTGGATCCGGACTATGCACTTAACAGCCCGAGTGGAGGACGCCACGCATCTCGTATTGAGCGAGCCATTGCCCATGCCGCGTGGCAGCATTGTGGCGGTGGATGTCCGCGAGTCTGCCTTGGTGGCTGAGCACGCAGATTGGATTGCCCCCTCGGGCGCTCTGCTTGATGCGGCTTACGGGCCCGATGAACCGGACTATTCCGAGTGCGGCGAACGTTTGTCCTGAGCCTTTGTGGCTAAAGTCTTCCCAGGTGATGTCGTAGTCGCGCCGCTGGCTCAAGCGGATGGCGGGGCGAAACCGAGGCCTGTGCTGCTGCTGCGCGAATTGCCGGGTTTCGGCGACTACTTGGCGTGTGGAATCAGCACGCAAGTGCATCAGGCGATCAAGGGATTTGATTTGATCCTCAGTCCAGGTTCTTCCGAGTTCGTTTCATCCGGCTTGCACACGGAATCGGTAGTTCGTTTGGGTTATGTCGGCGTGGTGCCAGTGAGGAAAATGACAAGGCGCTTGGGGCGTCTTTCTCCTAGCGCCTTGGCTGGCCTGCAGAGGCGATTGGCCGACTGCATTCTGTCCGGATAGTGGCGGGCCTTTTCTATGTCCCCTGAACGCATTTTAGGGATTCCGTTTTTCACTAGCTCGGTGGAGGAGGCGGTGGCGGAGACTTGGCGCGGGGGGCTTGTCGTTGCGCCATCGGGGCCGAACTTGGCCAATGAGCTGCGCACGGTGCCGGATTACCGGCACGCGGTGGAGAATGCGGATGTGGCGCTCACGGACAGCGCGGGTGGAAGCGGTGCGGGCGCGGCAGGCCAAGCGTTTCGAGGGTGTGTTGCGGCCGGCGTTGAATGCACGGATGTCGCCGAAGCTGATGCGGGAGCACTGCGCGATCTCGGAGACCTGCCACAACTTGATGAAGCATGCGCTCGATGATTTGCATCTGAGCGCGCGGGCGCATGACCGGATTCTCAAGGTGGCGCGAACCATCGCGGACCTGGCCGAGGCGGATTCGATCGGGGAAGACCATTTGCTCGAGGCGTGGTTGCGCGAGCGGCTTGATCCGTGTCCGGGTATTGTTTGCACGGGGGCGGCGGTGGCTTTTCTCGCGGGGACGCAGGCGAAGATTCCGGTGTGGGCGGATCGAAGCGGGCTCGGGTGGCTCATGCGCTGCATTTATGAGCCGAAGAAATTTATCCCGCGGTATTGGAGCGCGTTGCCTTTGGTTTGGATGGTGTGGAGCGGCGCGCGCGCCGCGAGGGCGTAAACCTGAGGTCGGAGAACAAAACTTTAGCCACGGACGAAAGAAGATTAGCGCAGCCGAGTCTGCGAGACAGCCGGAGGCAAATGAGTCCGAGCGGCTTGCAGCCGCACGGACTGAAGGGAATGCCTCGAGCCAAGTGACCTCGGCGCGAGGCGGTTTGTCCGCAGAACGAGGAGGCAGAAGGCGCGCGAGGGCGCGCTTTTTTGCTACCCAGGTGAGGGCTGGTCTTGGGCTTCAAGCCATTGGCGTGGAGTCACGATAGGAATCCCTTCATGTTGGCTTACAACCAGAAGGTCTTGGTCGCCCGTAGTAATGAAATCTACTTTGCCGGCGATTGCCGTGGCGAGCACGGCGACATCATCGGGATCACGGCAGAGATTGGCATCAAGCGGCGCAGGTTCCACCAACTCTGCGCGAGCTTCGTAAACACTTAGAAACGGAATGTCTTTTGCTTTCACAACGAACTTCTCCTCGAGCTTCTCGCGGAGCTCATTCAGAAGTGTTCTTGATGTGATCAGGGAATGGTTTTCGAGACGCCGCCAGACGAGATCCCGGCAGAGGCCGTCGGCTACCACAGCAGCGATGAGGACGTTGGTATCGAGGACAAGCCTCACGAAACAACGCGGAAGACGTCTTCGTCGGTGTAAATGCCACGGGCGCGCGCGGCGGGCACCAGGACCTCGCGGGAATCGTCGATGGCTTTTTGCCAGAGCTTGGACCGAATGGCGTCACGAACGAACTCGCTGGCATTCCTGTGCTCGGAAGCCGCAGCCCGCTCCATCTCGCGACGGAGTTTGGCCGGCAGACTGATGGTGAGTGTGCTGCGCATGCTGTAAGAAGATATCTTACAGCAGCGAATTGTCAAATGAGAGACCGAAAGGCTAGGAGCCGGAGTCCGGTGAGGCGGGCGTAGACCAACAAGACGAAGAGGAGCGTTTTAGCCACGGATAAACGCGGATTTTCACGGATTTGTCCAAGCGGCTTGCAGCCGCACGGACTGAGAAAAATGCCTCGCACCGTGTGACCCCGATGCGAGGCGGTTTGTCCGCAGAACGAGGAGGCAGAAGGCGCGCGGTGAGCGCGCCTTTTTTGTTTTTGGGAAAGTTTGGACTTGAGAAGGGGTTCTGTAATGGAGTCTATCAGCCGTTTCTCCTGAACATCTCATGCTGACAAAGGTTTACTCTGCCGCTCTGCACGGGGCCGATGCCCGGGAGGTGGAGATCGAGGTGAATGAAGGGTCTGGAGACCCGAAGGTGGTTATTGTCGGACTGCCCGATGCGGCGGTGAAGGAGAGCAAGGATCGCGTGACCACGGCGATGGCCAATAGTGGTTACCGTTGGCCTCGCGGTCGGACGACGATCAATTTGGCGCCGGCGGACATTAAAAAAGAGGGACCAAGCTTCGACCTGCCAATAGCTATCGGGATGCTGGCCATCGCCCATGGCCGCAATCTTCCGCGACTCGGCGATTGCGCCATCACCGGGGAGTTGGCTCTGACGGGGGCGATCCGTTCGGTTAAAGGCGTGCTTCCCATCGCGATCGAAGCGCGTCGGCAAGGGAAGAAGGCGCTTCTTGTGCCGGCGGAGAATGCCGCCGAGGCGTCGGTGGTTCAGGGGCTTTCGGTTTTCGGTGTACGCAACCTGCGCGAGTGCTTCGAGTTTCTCGACGGGCAGAAGACGGTGGAGCGGACGCAATCCGATCTCCAGACGGTGTTTCGCGATAATCAGCGCGACGAATTGGATTTCGCCGATGTGAAGGGCCAAGCGTCGGTGAAGCGCGCTTTCGAGGTGGCAGTCGCCGGCGGACACAATCTTCTCGTGATCGGCGCACCCGGTGGGGGCAAGAGCATGCTGGCCAAACGGATTCCCGGAGTCATGCCGCCGATGACGCTGGAGGAAGCGATTGAGACAACCAAGATCCACAGCGTGTGCGGGCTACTCGACGGGAAGCACAACTTTGTCGCCATCCGGCCGTTCCGCGCGCCGCATCACACGATTTCCGATGTGGGTCTGCTCGGCGGGTCAACCAACCCGACACCGGGCGAGGTGAGCCTGGCGCACCACGGCGTGCTTTTTCTCGACGAGTTGCCGGAGTTCAAGCGCTCCACACTCGAGGTGCTGCGTCAGCCGCTGGAGGACGGGAGGGTGACAATTTCGCGGGCGGCGGGGAGTCTCACTTTTCCGGCGGATATCATGCTGGTGGCGGCGATGAATCCGTGCCCGTGCGGATTCTACGGGCACCCGAAGCGTGAATGCCGGTGCTCGCCGGGACAGGTGGAACGGTATCGTCAGAGGGTGTCTGGTCCGCTCCTCGACCGGATCGACATCCACGTGGAGGCGCCGCCGGTGGAATATGCCGAATTGACCTCGACGGCGGAGGAGGAAAGTTCGGCTGCCGTGCGCGCGCGAGTCGAAGCAGTGCGGGCACGTCAGGCCAAGCGGTTCGAGGGCGCGCTACGGCCGGCGCTGAATGCGCGAATGACGCCAAAGCTGATGCGGGAGCACTGCGCGATTTCCGAGACTTGCCACAATTTGATGAAGCACGCACTCGATGACTTGCACCTCAGCGCCCGGGCGCATGACCGGATTCTCAAGGTTGCGCGCACCATCGCCGACCTGGCCGAGGCTGATTCGATCGGGGAGGACCATCTTCTTGAGGCGATCCAATACCGCACTTTGGACCGCTCGCTCTGGATGTAGAACCTATCCCATAACCATACGGAGTGGCGCAGGGTCATGGCGGGCAGTCGGCCAGGCGCGAGGACGGAGCGCGATACTCCTGTGCATCGTGACCGACGAAGCACCGCCGTCCGTTGCCCCGCCAAGGTCCTGCCAAAGAGGGTTGCGGCGCCTTTCGCCTGCCGCGGCGTTGCTGCGCTCGGGACAGTATCGCAGAGGATACAGCCACTTCGCTTACTCCTTGCAGCAGACCAAAATCATCCGCAACGCCACCCCGTCAGTTTTTGGCATAGGTTCTAAAAAACGGCGAGGACTGGATATCCGGCCCGGAATATGCTTCATAACAGATTGGCAGGTTCCACCGCCGCTCGATGATCTCCCAAAGGGAAAAAGGCATTTATTTTTGGTTCAGTCTGGCGCAGATCGCGCTGGCTGGTCTGCTTTTCGGCGCGTTTTACGCGATCAACGACCAGATTCGCGTGACGTGGCTGGCCGCGCCGGGGGCGTATCTGCAACTGCTCAGTGTCATGGTGCTGGCCTTGGTGGGCGAGGCGGCCCTGCGTCCCGATGCCATGCGGGCGAATGCCGGCCGCGCACCTCGCCGGATGGCGATGAGCACGAGCCGTCGCCAATTGCTCTGGCTGATCGCGGGATTCAGTATCTTTTTGGTCCTGACGCGTGACACAAGCATTTCGCGCGTGTTCTTGGTCGGAATCTCAGTGCTGAGCTATCCGCTCTTTTATTACACGAACCGCAACGGCAGGCGCTGGCTGCACCGCATTTTTCCCTCGAGTGTGCTGCGTCTCAAGTTGCGCACGGTGGTGCTCGGCTCGCGCGAGTGGTGCGACTCTATCCAGGACCGTCTGGAGGACTTTCGCGAGCACTTCGAGACGCAGGAGCCGCTGATCTGCGGCCCGGGCGAGAAGTCAGAAGACGTGCTATCCAAGGTCGCGGAGCGCAATCCCGACCTCCTGGTTTTTCCCTCGCGCGAGCTTCCATACGAAACGGTGACACAGCTCTTGGCCATGGGAGATCGCCGCGGATTCCGTTGCTGGATCCCGGTGGAAATGTCGCGCCAGCACGGCCGGCGCTTCGAGGTGCAGGATCTTGCGGGCCTTTCCGTGCTCTCGCCGCCCTCCATGCCCTTGGCCCTGAGCTACAACCGGACGATGAAACGGGCCTTCGATGTAGCGGTCAGCGTCGCGGTGATCCCGGCAATCGTCCTGCCGCTCATGGCGGTGGTTGCCGTCATCCAGCGCATCAATTCGCCGGGGCCGCTTTTCTTCCGTCAGAACCGCGTCGGCGAGAACGGAAAGATTTTCGAGATCCTCAAGTTCCGCACAATGCGCGTAGACAATGATGACGAGGCGCGGCAAGCCTCGGCGGAGGATGATCGCATCTACCGCGGAGGGCGCTGGCTGCGGAGATTGAGCGTGGATGAGTTTCCGCAATTCTTCAATGTGCTGCTCGGCGACATGAGCGTGGTCGGGCCGCGCCCGCACATGATGGAGCACGAGCGGGAGTTCGAGAAATTCCACGAACTCTACGGAAGCCGCCGCTATGTGAAGCCGGGGGTCACGGGGCTGGCTCAGGTGGAGGGTTACCGCGGTGAGGTGAAGGGGGCCAAGGACGTCCGCGGGCGGGCGCGCTACGATCTCTTTTACGCGAAGCATTGGTGCCTGGGGCTGGACTTCCGGTTGGCCATGCAAACGGTGCTGCATCTGATCAAGCCTCCGGCCAAGGCTTACTAAAAGGCTTACTAAATGCCGAGGGTGGCGGCCCGCTGAGCCAGCGGGCCCTACCGGCACTGAGTCATGAGGGGCCTAAGGCCACCGACTGCTAGTCGCTGCTGCAGGGGCAAGGACTGGGCTTCTGCGGGGGCCGGAGGGCTTGCTCCAGAGTGGCACCCCCACAGATTTTTCCCCGCGCAAGTTAAATTGAACGATCGTTTGGAACGGCTGTCAGAATCCATGTCGCCATTAACCACCCGGCGGCACCAAACAAAATGGAATCCCCTGACAGCAACATCGGCCTTTATCTCCGCGAGATAAGCCAAGTTCCGCTCCTGACTCCGGCGGAGGAAATCAAGCTTGCTGGCCAGATCAAGCGCGGCAACAAGCGCGCCCGCGAGCAAATGATCAAGGCGAACCTGCGCCTGGTCGTGAAGATCGCCAACGATTTCAGCACTTTCGGGTTGCCCCTTTTGGATCTCATCTCCGAGGGAAACATCGGCCTGATGAAAGCCGTCGAGAGATTCGATCCCAAGAAAGGCGGAAAGCTGAGCACTTACGCTTCTTGGTGGATCAAGCAATCAATCAAGCGCGCCCTGGCCAACCAGAGCAAGACGATCCGCCTGCCCGTCCATTTGGTCGACAAGATCGGCAAGATCCGCCGCGTGGCCGCGCGCATGACCGAGGAACTCGGCCGCGAACCGACGAGCGAGGAACTGGCGGACGAACTCGGTCTTGCTGTCGCCAAGGTATCGCATCTCAAAAATGTGGCGGTGCGTCCGGCCTCGCTCGACGCCCGCATCAATGCGGACGACGAGACGCCGTTCGGTGACTTGGTGAGCGACGAAAAGGCGGAGGATCCCTTTGCCGCGCTGCGCGACAAGGATCTGCGCGACGAAATCGTCGAACTGCTCGACGTGCTCGATGTGCGCGAACGCCGCATCATCGCCTACCGCTTCGGCTTGGGCGGCGGACGCGAGCGCACCCTCGAGGAAGTGGGCAAGAAGTTCGGCGTGACGCGCGAGCGGATCCGCCAACTCCAAAACATCGCGCTGCTCAAGATGCGCAAGGCATTGCGCAAGCGAGAGGAGTTGAAGCTTCCCACAGCGGAGCCGGTCGGGGTTTAGCCGGCTTCCGCAGGATTTGGCAGAAAGACGGGTCCGTCGGCTGGGGTTGCCGGCGGGCCCGTCGCAGTTTCAGGGAACGATGCGCAGCTGGACCGATTCGTGGCGGCGGTCGCCCTCCACAATGTCCGTGACGACGACGAGGTGATCACCGGATTCGACGAGGCCCTTGAGAAGAAGGGCGGCTTCGGCCTCGAAAACATTTTTGGCCGGGTCGTCTTGGAAGCCCATGCGCTGGGCAAAGACTCCGTAGGGCAGGGCAAGTTGGCGCACAACGTTCTCGTGAGGCGAGAATGCATAGATCGTGGCGTGCAAAGGGCGCAGGTGGGCCACGTAGCGGGCCATGTTCCCGTGCTGGGTGAAGACGACGATCTTGGATTGGGGGAAGCTGTTGGCGAGGCTGACAGCTGCCGCCACGGTTTTCTGGCGCGGACCATCGACAATGGCCTCGCGGGCGAACCCCGCACCGCCGCTGCGTTCAATGCGGCGCGCCACGCGGTCGAATGTTTCCACGCACTGCACGGGGTATTTGCCGACGCTGGTTTCACCGCTGAGCATGATGGCGTCGGCCTGCTCGTAAATGGCGTTGGCCACATCGGTGACCTCGGCGCGGGTGGGGAGGGGGTTGGTGATCATCGACTCGAGCATGTGGGTGGCGACGATAACCGGCTTGCCGACTTTGATGCAGGACTTGACGATGCGGCGCTGGATGATGGGCAGTTCCTCCATCGGGCATTCGATGCCGAGGTCGCCGCGCGCGACCATGACGGCGTCGGCGGCGGAGATGATGTCCTGGACAAATTTGACCGCGTGCTGGTCCTCGATCTTGGCGATGATCTTGGCTTCACTGCCGAGCCGCTTGATTTCCGCGCGCATGGCTTCGACGTCGGATTTTTCCCGGCAAAAACTGAGGGCGAAGTAATCGACGTCCATCTCCGCGCCGACCGCTATATCCTTGAGATCTTTCGCGGTGAGGGGCGGGAGGTTGACCTTCACGCCCGGGAGGTTGATATGGCGGCGGGAACCGAGCACGCCCTGGGTGAGGACTTCGCAGCGGATGCGGTTGTCTTTTTTTCCGAGAACCTTCATGTGGATGTTGCCGTTGTCCACCATCACGACGTCGCCCTCGGAAATGTCGTCGATGAGTCCGTCGTAGTTCACGTCCACGGAATACTCCTCCTCGCTGCGTGCGCCGCGGACGGTGAACTCGACGATGTCGCCCGGTTTGAGGTCCAGCTTGGTGGCCAAGTCGCCCGTGCGGATGGCGGGTCCCTGGGTATCCATCATGATGGCGATGTTCGTCTTGCTCTGGCGGGCCACCTCGCGGATGCGCGGCACCACGGCGCGGACCCAATCGTGGGCACCATGGCTCATATTGAGGCGGAAGACATTGGCTCCCGCCGCGATAAGGGCGGCCAGCATTTCCGGGGAGTCCGTGGCCGGGCCGAGGGTGCAGACGATTTTGGTTTTGCGCATAAACGAGGAAAGGCGGGGCGGGTGCGTCATGGCAAGAGGAAGTTCTGCACGGACCACACAGATTGAACTTGCCCGCGAGCCGCCGTCTCGTTTTTCTGGCCGGCTGTGAAAGATCATTTCGGAGCGTTACGCCGGTTCCAGCCGGATGAAAAATCGGAAGCTTGGTATTACTCGCTGCCCGCGCTCGAGGCGGAAGGGTTGGGGAAAATTTCCCGGCTTCCGGTGAGCATCCGTATCGTGCTCGAGTCGGTGCTTCGGAATTGCGACGGACGCAAGGTCCGCCCCGAAGACGTGCGCGCCCTTGCCGCATGGAACGCAAAAAAGCCGGCCGCAGAGGAAATTCCCTTTGTCGTCGCGCGCATTGTTTTGCAGGACTTCACCGGGGTGCCGCTCCTCGTTGATCTGGCGGCCATGCGCAATGCGGTGGCCGCGGCGGGGAAGGATCCGGCCATGATCGAGCCACTCGTGCCGGTCGACTTGGTGGTCGACCACTCCGTGCAGGTGGACTTTTTCGGCAGTGCCGATGCCTTGCGGCTGAATTTGGACATGGAGTTCAAGCGCAACCGCGAGCGTTACCAATTTCTCAAATGGGGCCAGCAGGCCTTCAAGACCTTCGGTGTTGTGCCGCCCGGCATCGGCATTGTTCACCAGGTGAACCTGGAATACCTGGCCAAAGGCGTCCTTGCGCAGCACTGGGAAGGATCGAAGCTCTACTTTCCGGACACCTTGGTCGGCACCGATTCGCACACCACGATGATCAACGGTCTCGGAGTCGTCGGGTGGGGGGTGGGCGGCATCGAGGCCGAGGCGGGCATGCTCGGTCAGCCCGTTTATTTCCTCACGCCCGAGGTTGTCGGCGTCCATATGACCGGACGCCTGCGCGAGGGCGTCACGGCGACCGACCTTGCCCTCCATGTCACGGAGTTGCTGCGCAAAACGAAGGTGGTCGGCAAGTTTGTCGAATTCTACGGCGAAGGGGCAGCGTCCTTGCCACTGCCCGACCGGGCAACGATCGCCAACATGGCGCCCGAATACGGGGCGACCATGGGTTATTTCCCGGTGGACGAAGAGTCGGTCAATTACCTGCGCGCCACCGGCCGCACGGAAGAGCAATGCGCCGCGTTTCGCGCTTACTTCGAAGCGCAGCAGATGTTCGGGATTCCTCGCAAAGGCGACGTGGACTACAGCGTCGAACTTGATCTGGATCTGACCTCGGTGCAACCCGGTGTGGCCGGTCCCAAACGTCCGCAGGACCGCATCAATCTCCCCGATCTCAAGAGCACCTTCCTCGGACTTCTGGAAAAACCGGTGGCCGATGGCGGCTACAACAAGCCGGCTGACGGACGCGGAAAACCAGCCGAGGTCAAAGTCCAGCACCCGCGTTTCCAAATTCCGGCCGACGAAAAGAAGCAGGTCGAGGAAATGGAAGAGGATCGTCCCACGCCGGACAATGTGACCGGGCGCAAGGGCAACGGGTCCGCTTCGCTCGATCACGGCAGTGTAGTCATCGCAGCGATCACCAGCTGCACGAACACGAGCAACCCAAGCGTGATGATCGGCGCGGGCCTCTTGGCCAAGAAGGCCGTCGAACGCGGGCTGCACGTCTCTCCCGCGGTGAAGACCTCGTTGGCTCCCGGTTCACGCGTGGTGCAGGACTATCTGGCCACGACAGGGCTCCAACCCTATCTCGACAAACTCGGATTCCAGATCGTCGGCTACGGGTGCACGACGTGCATCGGCAATTCGGGTCCGCTGCCGCAGGCCGTTGAGGAGGCGATCACGGGACACGATCTCGTGGCCGCGTCCGTGCTATCGGGCAACCGCAACTTCGAGGCGCGCGTGCACCAAAACGTCAAAGCGAACTTCCTCATGTCCCCGCCATTGGTCGTAGCCTTCGCCTTGGCCGGACGCGTCGATATCGACCTGAGCAAGGAACCGCTGGGCAAAGACCAAGACGGCAAAGAGGTTTATCTTCGTGATCTCTGGCCGACGCTGGACGAGGTCCGAAACAGTATGCAGGCGGCGCTCAAGCCGGAGATCTTCCGCAAGCTTTACTCGGATTTCGCCGGGCAAAACCCGAAGTGGAACGAGATTCCGGGCTCGGCCGGCCAGCTTTATTCGTGGGACGACAAGAGCACCTACATCCAAAACCCGCCGTTCTTCGAAAACTTCTCCATGCACCCCGGGAAGATCGCTGACATCAAGGGTGCGCGGCCGCTCGGTATTTTCGGTGACTCAGTCACTACGGACCACATTTCACCGGCCGGCGCAATCAAAGCAGCGTCTCCGGCGGGGAAATATCTGGTCGAACACGGCGTCGAGCCGGCCGATTTCAACAGCTACGGTTCGCGCCGCGGCAACGACCGCATCATGACCCGCGGGACTTTCGCCAATGTCCGCATCAAGAACCTCATGGTTCCGGGTGTGGAGGGTGGGGTGACCAAGCACTTCGCCAAGGCAGCCAAAGACGGTGAGGTCATGGCCATCTACGATGCGGCCATGAAATACAAAGAGGCGAAAACTCCCCTCGTCGTTCTGGCTGGTCAGGAATACGGGACGGGCTCGAGTCGCGATTGGGCAGCCAAGGGCACGATGCTTCTCGGTGTGAAGACGGTGGTGGCGCAGAGCTATGAGCGCATCCATCGCTCGAACTTGGTCGGCATGGGCGTTCTTCCGCTGCAATTCGAAGAAGGAACCAGCGCACAAATGCTGGGACTGGATGGATCGGAAACATTCGACGTGCTCGGACTATCGGACAACGTGAAGCCGCGGCAAAAGTTGACCCTGCGCATCACCAAATCCGATGGCGGGACGCAGGACATTCCGGTCACGTTGCGTATCGATACGCCGATAGAGGTCGAATACTACCGGCACGGCGGCATCCTGCCGTTTGTGTTGCGGGAGTTGATGGCGGCGGCTTGATTAGCCGGCTTTCAGCACCTCGATAAAAGCTTCCTGCGGGATGTTGACCCGCCCGATGCTCTTCATCCGCTTTTTGCCCTCTTTCTGTTTCTCGAGGAGTTTGCGTTTGCGCGTGATGTCACCGCCGTAGCATTTGGCAGTCACGTTTTTGCGCATGGCGCTGACGCTTTCGCGGGCGATGATTTTGCCGCCGATCGCAGCCTGGATGGCGACTTGGTACAGCTGGGTGGGGATGACTTCTTTCAGTTTGGCTGCGAGCTGGCGTCCGCGGGCCTCGGCCTTGTCGCGGTGCACGATGGACGAGAAGGCGTCAACCCGCTCGCCGTTGACCAGGAGATCGAGTTTGACCAGTTTATCCGCGCGGGTGCCCATGTGCTCGTAGTCCATCGAGCCGTAGCCGCGGGTGATGCTCTTTATCTTGTCATTGAAGTCGACGAGGATTTCGTTGAGTGGCAACACGCAGGTGAGCATGACTCGGCGAGTGTCGAGCGACTCGGTGTGCTCGAGCTGCCCGCGCTTCTCCATGATGAGCTGCATGAGCGGGGAAATGTATTCATTGGGGACCATGATAAAGCACTTCACCATGGGCTCGCGGATCTCCTCGATGACGCTGAAATCCGGGAGGTATTCCGGATTGTCCACGTGGAGAACCTCACCGTTGGTTTTGAGCACTTCGTAGATGACGGACGGATAAGTCGCGATGATGTCCATGTCGTATTCCCGGCGCAGCCGCTCGAGAATGATTTCCATGTGGAGAAGTCCGAGAAACCCGCAGCGGAAACCGAATCCAAGAGCCACGCTGCTTTCGGCTTGGTAGACGAAAGATGAGTCGTTGAGCTGCAGCTTGGCCATGGCGGCTTTGAGGTGCTCGAAATCCGCGGTGTTGATGGGATAGACGCCGCTGAACACCATCGGCTGGATTTCCTGGAAACCGGGCAGCGGTTCCGTGGCGGGGGAACGTGTGCCGGTGAGTGTGTCGCCGATTTTGATCTCGCTCGAGGTCTTGATGTTGGCGATGACGTAACCCGTGTCACCCGCTTCGAGGCTTTGGCGCGCTTCCATTTTGGGGGTGAAGACGCCGACCTCCTTCACCTCGTAAGGCCGGTTATTGCTCATCATCTTCACGCCGTCGCCGGCTTTGAGCGAACCGCTCATCATGCGGACGTAGGTGACGACGCCGCGATACGAGTCGAAGGTTGAATCAAAAACGAGCCCCCGCACTTTGTCGTCCGGCCATTGGGTCGGCGGGGGGATGCGATGGATGACGGCCTCCAAGATGTCCTCGATGCCGATCCCCGCCTTGGCGCTGGCGAGGATGGCTTCATCCGCCGGGATGGCGAGGATGTCCTCGAGTTGTCGTTTGACCGTGGGGATATCCGCATTCGGCAGGTCGATTTTGTTGATCACCGGGACGATGGTGAGCCCCTGCTTGTTGGCCAGGTGCACGGTAGCCACGGTCTGAGCCTCGACGCCCTGCGCTGCGTCGACGATGACCAGGGCGCCCTCGCAGGCGGCCAGGGAGCGGGAGACTTCGTAGGCGAAGTCGACGTGTCCCGGTGTGTCGAGAAGGTTGAGTTTGTATTCCTGTCCATCCTTCGCTTTGTAGCGCATGGCAACGGGATGCATCTTGATGGTGATGCCGCGTTCCCGCTCGAGGTCCATCGAGTCGAGCAGCTGGTCCTGCTTTTCCCGCTCGGAAATGGTGCGCGTCGTCTCAAGCAGGCGATCGGACAGGGTCGTCTTCCCGTGATCGATGTGAGCGATGATGCAAAAATTGCGCGTGTTCCGCATGGCGTGAAACCGGTCAGTATTCCCGAGCCGCGGGTTGGGGTCAAACTCCGGTCGGGCCGATTGGCGGTTTGCGCCTCGGGCCAGCCTTGTGCAGGATACGCGTGTGCGCAGCGAAGGACGAAAAAAGATGCTGATTGCCGCCGCCGTGGCGGTTCTGGCTCTCGCCCTGCCCCTTGCCCTCGCCGTGGTCGGCGGAATGAGGATCTGGGAGGAAACCCGCAGCACTCCGGCCGCCGAACCTGACACTTTTGGGCTGCGCGAGGCGGCGGAACGCGCGGCGGAGGCTGCTTTGCCTGTGCCGACTTTGGCGGCGAATGCGGAGACACTTGAGTGCGCGCCCGACACACTCGAGGCGGAGGTTCAGCGCGTGGTGCGCTTGGCCGGCGGGGTGGGTGGCGTGGCTTCGTCGTGGAATGATGGCCAAAGCGTCCGCATCATCGCCAAAATTCCGGCAGACACAGAGAGCATCTTCCGCGATGCTGTGAACAAAGGCATTTACGATTTGCAGATCGCCAAGACGACAACGCAGACCACCATCGTCGAGGTGTTGATCAAGCCCGCGGAGGCCGCAGCGACAGAAAAGCAGCGCTAGGGCTTCGCGGGATTTTCAGGAGCATTTGCGCCGGACAGGCTTGTTTCGTACGACGGGAACGCGTCGGTCGTGCCCCCGTAAGCCAAGAGGCTCACTCAGGGCTGAGCGGCTACCGAATTTCTCAAACGGCGCTAGCCCTCGGGAGC
This sequence comes from Chthoniobacterales bacterium, assembly GCA_044371145.1. Taxonomy (GTDB): domain Bacteria; phylum Verrucomicrobiota; class Verrucomicrobiia; order Chthoniobacterales; family JACTMZ01; genus JACTMZ01. The sequence goes on from JBILUI010000002.1 coordinate 21,866, forward strand.
CGGTTCGGTCTGCTTTTTTACGCGGCGGATTTCTTTGACCGGTTGGGGAGCGGGGACAGTAGGGAGGGGCGCGACATCGGAGGCGGCGAGTGGCTCGACGGAATATTCACCGGTTTCCTCGTTGAAGGTGAATCGGTGCGGTCCTTCGGCCGCGGTCTCGATCTTGATGGTCTGGGCCATTTCGGCGGCAGTGCCGCGCGCCGGGATGGCAGCATGGTTCGCCGTGTCGTCTCCCCACTGCTTCTCGAGCGATCCATCGGCAATGAAGACAAACTCGAGACGTTGGCGCGGCTCGAGGTCGACGTCCGCTTGCCACGTAAAGTCGGATACCATGTGCATGGGGTCGCCGTTGCGGCTGTAGCCGTTGAAGTCGCCCATGATGTTGAGGCGGCCGAAGCGGCTCGCCGCTTTTTTCTCGAAGCGGTAGCGCAGGGTGCGGTCGTTGAAGGACAGGATGTAGTCACCGTTGAGCGGGCCGGCGACAGTGATGGGCGCGCCTTCTTCCGTCGCGGTCCCGGACACCGGCATGACCCCGGGTTCAAGCCCTGTGCTGCCGTATTCGCGTCCGCTGACCGGATCGACGATCTTGAACTGGATATTTTGTCCGTTGGCAAAGCCCAACTCGCATTGCCAGATGTGATCCTCAACCAGACCCATACGCATGCCGTCGTTCGAGGGATCCCAAGGTTTTTCCGTGAAATTGGCGGCAACGACGAGTTGCTTCGAATCTGACTGCAGCGCGACTTCCTCGAATTGCGGTTCTGTCTCGGCAGATGTGTCTTCTTCTTCAGCTGCGCTCTCAGCGGTCGCCGCGGCTTGCGAGGATCCGTGCGTCTCGTCCCATTCGTCCTGCAACTCGGCGAGGTCAACCACGGAGGGCTCGACTTTGGTCAGGCCGAAAATTTGCGCGCTGTAGGGCGCGAGACTGATAGCAATCTTTTGCGTGGCGTCGGTGCGCAGGCTTTTCGTGGTCACTCCGGTGAATTCGCGCCCGTATTTCGGGTCGTCGGTGTTGAGCAGGATATTCCACTCGCCCGCCTTGGGAAAAGTGATGGGGACATTCTCGATCGGCTCTCCCGAAAAATTGACAACCACGTAGATGTCGTCCTTAGGGCGCCCGGGCATATACCGGCGGTAGGCGATAAGCTTGCGGCTCTCGTCGGTGCGGACCACGCGCGTGTGCGTGCCGGTGAGGGCCGCGCTGCGGTTGTCCAGATTGCGGCGCAGGTGGACGAGATCTTTCATAAGTTGGAAGGCGTGAAAGGCGTCCGGCCCGCGCTGCCAGTCGAGCGGGTTGCTGTCGTGGAATTCCTTATCCTCGAGGAGGTCCTGTCCCATGAAAACAAGCGGCACGCCGGGCGAGGTGAGGGTGATCACGGCCGCGAGAGCCGCTTTGCGCCGCGCCACCAGACTGTGCGGCTCGTTCTCGTCGACATCGGTGACGATGCGCCGCTTGCCGTTGAGCCGCCCGGTCTCATCGTGATTTTCGGTGTAGATGACGCGGCGGAAACCGAGTTCCGAGTCGATGCGCCGCGCGATATCCTCGACCTGCTTGGCCGCATCCGAGCTTTTCACGAGTTGCGGCACGACTCCGCCGCCGTCGCCGTGGTGGAAGGCGTATTCCCACGAGCTGTCGAAGCGCGGATCGCCGACCGAATCTTCGGCCACGCTGATTTTGCCCGGATATTCCTGGCGGATCATCTTGGCCAAACGGTGAAGCATGCGCTCGCCATCCGGATTAACCTCCGCACCGTTGTTATAGGCGCGGATGTTGACCGTGGAGTCCCAGCGCAGTCCGTCGATTTTGTATTCGTCAAACCACATACGCACCTGGTCGGCGATGAACTCCCGGACCTCCGCCCTGCTGAAGTCGGGACGCGGGCCCCAGGGTGTGCTGCCGCGCTCCTCGTCCTCGTAAAAATAGACGCCGGCTTTGGTGTCGCCGCCACCGTGGCCGTCGAACTGCCACATGCTGAGGTTATCGGGCCCATAGTGATTGTGGACGATATCCATGTGCACGGCGATGCCACGCTCGTGCGCCGCCTTGACGAACTCCTTGAGCGCATCGGGGCCGCCGTAGGTGTTTTCGATGGCGAACTGGTCGCTCGGGTTGTAGCCCCAGCTGTGCCGGCCCGGGAACTCGTTGACGGGCATGAGCAGAACGCAGTTCACGCCCATTTCTTTGAGGTGATCAAGCTTGGTGACGGCATCGCGCAGGGTGGCCGGTTCGCCATCGCCGGGAGTCGGGTCGAAAAAAGTTCCCGGATGCATCTGGTAGATGACGATGTCCTTGAGCAGCGCGACGGATTCGCGCTTGGCGGTGTCACCCCAATCGAACGCTGTCGTGTCATAAACAACGCTGTTTTTTTCGTCCTTGCTGACCTGTCGGGCGCGCGGGTCGCGCCGGGTCAATTCACCGTTGATAAGGTAAAGGTATTCGTCGCCCGGCTTGGCGTCGCGGACATCGGCTGACCACACGCCGCTCTTGCCCTCCTTCTTCAGCGGGTCGCGTTTGCCGTCCCAATCGTTGAAGCTGCCGATGACGGAAACCGACTCGGCGTTGGGCGCCCAGACGCGAAAGGTGACTCCTTTGCTTTGGCCGCCGCTTTTGTCGACCATGGCGCCGAGTTTGCCCGGGAAGTTCCCCGACTGGGCGACGGCGGAGGGGGTGAAGCACGCGACGACGAGGACCGCCGCGAGGAGTGGCGTCCAGCAGAGCGACCGGCGGCGGAACATCATCACGGCATTTTGTTTACACGACGGTGAGAAACGAGCCAATCTTTCGCCCTCCCGCACCAAACTCCACCATGTCTTCCGCGCATCCTACCGACCGCCACGTGTACGATCGCGCGGCCAATCTGGCCGATCTTTACCGGTTGGTTGGCGAGGTTTACGCGGACCGGCCGGCTCTGGCTTGGAAGGAATCAGGCGAATACCGGACGCTGAGCTTTCGGGAACTCTACGATCGCGGCGCGGCGTTGGGCACGGCCTTGATCGAGTTGGGGCTGCAACCGCGGGAGCATGTTGCCCTGCTGGCCGATAATCGTCCGGAGTGGCTGATCTGCGACTTTGCCATCCTGCTCTGCGGCGCGGCGGATGTTCCAAGGGCGGCCGATGTGACGGCGCAGGAGATTTCCTTCATCGTCGCGCACAGCGATTCGGTCATTGTCATCGCCGAAAATCCGTCTGTTCTGGCCAAGGTTCTCGAGGTGCGCGCGGCGCTGCCCAAGGTCAGGCAGATCATTTTGCTGCAAGGCGAGCCGCCGGCCGGCGAGGGCGTGCTGCTTTATGCGGACTTGCTGGAGCGCGGCCGACATCTGCGCGCAGCGGGCGACCGCGTGCTGGAGGAACGAACGCAACAGGTCAGGGGAGGTGATCTTTTTACTCTTATTTACACCTCGGGGACGACGGGAACACCCAAGGGGGTGATGCTGACCCACGACAACATGATGTCCCAGGTGAAATTCCTGCCCTTCCATCTCGATCCCGGCGACCGCGTGCTTTCCATCCTGCCCGTGTGGCACAGCTACGAGCGGGTCTTCGAAATGGTGTCGGTAAGCCGCGGTGCGTGCACTTATTACACAAGCATCCGCACCATCGCTGACGATTTACGCAAGGCGAGGCCGACATGGATGGCCTCTGCGCCGCGTCTTTGGGAGGGGCTCTACAACAAGATCCTGCAGAATGTCGCCGCGCAATCCCCGGTGAAGCGCGGCCTTTTCCGGGCGGCCTACCACTGTTCGCGCGCTTTCCAACGCGCGCATTTTTTCCTCACCGGACGCCTGATCGACATGAAAGGCAGGTCGTGGTTGGAGTCCCTCGGTCTGGCTTTGAAGAGCGTCGCACAAATGGCGCTCTATTTTGTCCCTTACAAAATTCTCGACGGTCTCGTGCTGAAAAAATTGCGAGGCGTGGTCGGCGGGGAATTCAAGGGCACCGTGTCGGGCGGTGGAGCACTGCCGCCGCATGTCGACGAGTTTTTCAATTACATCGGAATTCCGGTGCTCGAAGGCTACGGCATGACGGAGACATCGCCCGTGCTCGCGGTGCGCACGTGGCCAAAACTCGTCATCGGAACAGTCGGACCATCCTGGCCGCACACGGAGATCCGCATCGTTGATCCTTCCGACGGCAGAGTGATCTATCCGTCGGGGGTTCTCGGCAAAGGGGGGCGGGGGATCAAAGGTGAGATCCACGCGCGTGGCCCGCAGGTCATGCGGGGCTATTACAAGAATCCGGAAGCCACGGAGAAAGTGCTGCGTGACGGGTGGATGAACACGGGCGACCTCGGCATGGTGACATTCAACGACTGCCTGAAAATCCTCGGCCGCTCGAAGGAAACGATCGTTCTGCTCAACGGTGAAAACGTCGAACCGGTGCCGATCGAGGCGCAATTGCTCGAGTCGCGCTTCATCGAGCAGTGCATGATTGTCGGACAGGACGAGAAACATCTCGGCGCGCTCATTGTGCCGTCGCTGGAAGCACTCAAGGGGCAGGGGTTCAACTTTGCCGGCCTTGGCGACGCGGAGGGTGATGCGCGCGTGACGGATATCGTCAACAGCGAAATCAAGCGGCTCGTCTCCCGCGAAGCGGGGTTCAAGCCGTTCGAATTCGTCCTCGGATGGCGTTTCGTGCCGAAGGCCTTCGAGGTCGGAGACGAGCTCACGGCAACATTCAAACACCGGCGCCATGTCATCACCGAGAAATATGCCGGTCTGATCGACTCTATCTTCGAGAATTCGCGCGGCGGGCGCCGTCACTGAGGATCAGCGCTTCGGCAGGTGTTCGCGGCAAAACTCCTCACCGGAATCGCTGACGCGAAAGTCCAGATCCGGATCGGAGAGTTCGGTTCGTCCGCAGGACGCGCAACGATGCAAGGTGCTCTCGGTCTGCGCGGATTTGAAACGATTCAATTTTTTCGCGTTCCGCCGTGTGGTCCAGCGCCCGCGGATGGACGCAGGCCCGAAGAATAGCAAGTAGTTGGCCAGTGATGCCGCCATGGCCATTTTGGCCGAGACGGGGAGAACAAGGAATTGCAGTCCGAAAATGCCGGCCATGACCCACGCGATGTATTTGATTTTCACCCGCGCGATGAAAAAGAGGAAAACTTCGTAGTCCGGCGCGATCGTGGCGAAGGCGAAAAAGAGCGACAGATTGAGGAAGGTGTTCGACGGGCCGCCGCCGAAGAAAAAAGCGGCCACGGTGCAACCCGCCATTCCGAGAAGGTAGAAAACGTTGAGCTTCAGAGGACCCCACATGTCCTCCAGCATGGTGGAAAGAAACCAGAGGAAGAGAAGAGCGAAGAGAATCCAAAAAACACTACGCGTCTCCGGCACGAAGATGTAGGTGACCAGACGCCAGACTTCGCCCTGCATAATCTTTGCCGCATCGAGCGAAAGCACGTCGCCGTAAGCCGGATTGGCCGTGACAAGGAGAAAGGTGAGCGCGTTGAGCAACACAACGGCCTTGAGGAGGCCCGGGGTCCCGAGCCACGGAAACCAACGCGCGAGGAAACCCCAAATTTTTCCTTCGTCCCGCGAGGTCATGAGTCGGACGGCTTGGCCTGCCAGGGCCAGCGCCCGTTGATTTCCAGCTCGAGCGAGAAGCTGAGGAAGGTGCGGATGACCACGATGGCGCCGAGCACAGCCATGTTCTCCAAAGTGGGCGCGACGGCGACGGTTTTGATGATGTCACCGGCGACAAGCAACTCCAGGCCGAGAAGAATGGCGCGGCCAAGATTCTGCCGATAGGCCATGTAGCGGTCGAGGCCGGGCGGAGGCGCCTTGAGGAGGGCTTGAACCGTGGCGGTCAGAATTCCCACCACGATCACGGCGACGCCCGCGGCATCCACGAACATGCCGACCTGCTCCATGGTTTGCTGGAATGGGTTCATCGTTGCGGAAGGGTGAACGGGTCGCTATCCGGGCACAAGCGCGCAAGAGGGCGGTTCTGCAGGCTCGCTCGGGAGCCTCCGGGTTGTCATCGTTCAGCGTATGGGTGTCGAAACCGAGCGCAAATTCCTCGTCACGGACGAGTCTTGGCGCGAGCAGGCGCACGAGACGCGCACCTTGCGGCAGGGTTATTTGGCCATCGACGGGTCGACCATTGTGCGGGTCCGGACTGACGGCAAAGCCGCCTGGGTCACGATTAAGGGCGGGCAGGAAGGCCTCACGCGACCGGAATTCGAATACTCCGTGCCGGCCGAGGACGCCGAAGCCTTGCTCGCACTATGCGGCGGCCGGTTGGTCGAGAAGATCAGGCATTTAGTGAGGTTTGGCGGGAAGTTATGGGAGGTCGACCAGTTCATGGGAGCAAACGAGGGGCTAGTGGTGGCGGAGGTGGAACTGTCTGGAGCAGACGAGGCTTTCAGCCGTCCGAACTGGCTTGGGGCGGAGGTTTCGGGAGATCCGCGATACCTGAACGCGAACCTAAGTCTCAGGCCTTACACAGGCTGGGTGCCATAGCTGGAAAGGATGAAAGCAGGTGGCGCAACAGTGTTCGTAAGTATACATGACATATATTGTATGGACTTATTGCTAAGGGCCTGACGCAGTCCTCTGAGACTACTTTTTGCCCACGTAGCGAGTCTGAACGTAGTCGGCCACGGCCTGCTGCCAGGGCCGCATCGGACGCCCCAATAGTTCCTCGATGCGCCGGCAAGTCATGCTGGTATGGACCGGCCGCCGCGCGACCATGGCCGATATATCAGCCAAGCGTAGAGGCTCGGGCTTGGGTCCCGGCGCCAAGATTCCGGCTTGCTCGGCGACGGCCATAGCCTCGGCCGCCCAGTCCAACCATGTGCAGATCCCGGAATTGCAGACGTGATAAATCCCGCCCGGCGCACCGGGATCCATCAAGACTTTCAGCGCCGCGCCGATATCCGCCGTATAGGACGGAGACGACCACTTGTCGGCCACTGCTTTGACCGGCTCGCCGCGCATGGCGGTTTGCAGGGCCTTGTCGACAAAACTGTCGCGGTCCGGCCCGAAGACCCACGAAACCCGCACCACTGCATGGCGCGCGTCGGCATCCATAACAGCGCGTTCCCCGGCCCATTTCGTCTCGCCATACCATGACACTGGAGCCGGCTCGTCATCCTCGGTGTATGGTGTCTTTTTCTCCCCGGAAAAAACGTAGTCCGTGCTGATATGAATCAAGCGAGCCCCGACGTCGGTCGCGGCCTTCGCTACAGCTCCCGGGGCCGTGGCATTGACTAGCTCGGCCTTGGCGCGTTCCTTTTCGCATTCGTCCACATTGGTCATGGCGGCCGAGTTGATGACGATGTCGGGCGCGGCCTGCCGGATCATGTTTGCCACATTGTCCGGGTCACCAAGATCGGCTGTCTGGCGCCCCCACGCGATGACCTCGTGATCTGCCGCGTAGTCGCGGGCCAAAGCGGCACCGAGGCGTCCGCCCGCACCAAGGATAACAATTCGCGCCATGGATTCCCCTCGCCCTGCGGCTACTTCACCACGGGGCTCAGGCCCCCGATCATAAAGGCGGTCATTTCCTCCTCGAGGAGGTCGAACTGTTTGCTCTCGGAACGCGTGCGCAGGAACCAATCCATGCTGTCGTGCATCAGTCTGACACCGAGCACCGTGGCGAAGGCGCAGAAGAACCGGGCGTAGACCTGCTGCGAGGCAAGCCCCGGAAAAGTGCGCTGCAATTCGTCGTGATAGAAGTCGATGACGTTCTGATAAAAAACTTTGTGGATGTGGGAAAAACGGTGCGGATCATCGATGAGCATCTGTGCAACGAGGCGCACCATGATGGCGCGGTTGCCCTTGCTCTGCCGCAACGCTTTGAACATCGGGTCGATGAGCGCGGCGACAAGTTCGGTCACCGGGATGGGATTTCTGCCGTGCTTGTCCTTAAGATTTTTCAAACGCAGGATGCGCTCGTTGTTGATCGGCGTGAGGCGCCGGTCGGCCATGGCGTGAATAAGTTTGTCCTTCGAGCCGAAGTGATAGTTGACCGCGGCGAGGTTCACGCCGGCGAGCAAAGTCACCTCGCGCAAGGACATGCCGTGGAAACCGCTCGCCGCGTAGATGCGCTCGGCGGCTTTGAGGATTCTTTCGCGCGTGCTGTCGAGGGAGGCTTTTTTCGGCATACGTTTTAAACGGACAATTGAACTGCTGCGGGCCTTCTCGTCAACTCCGGTCTGGGCGAGCGGGGCAAAAGTGGCTGACGCCCCCGCGCGCCGGCCCTAAGTTCAGGGCATGTCCACCGCGCGCCATTCCGACGTCGCTGCCTTGCGCCGCGAATACACGCGTCAGGGTTTGCGCCGCACCGATCTCGCTCCGGATCCCATCGCCCAATTCCGCCAATGGTTCGGCGAGGCTACCTCCGCGGAGTTGGTCGAACCCAACGCCATGGTGCTGGGGACGACGGACGGAAAGCGGCCGAGTTCGCGCACTGTCCTGCTCAAGGCTTACGACGAGCGCGGTTTTGTCTTTTTCACCAACTACGAGAGCCGCAAAGCGCAGGAGATCGCGGAAAACCCCGACGCGAGCCTGCTCTTTCCGTGGTATCCACTTGAGCGCCAGGTCGGGATTCTCGGGCGCGCCGAACGGATCAGTGCCGCGGAGTCACTGGCCTATTTTGCCTCGCGTCCGCACGGTAGCCGTCTCGGGGCTTGGGTTTCGCAGCAAAGCACCGTGATCAGTTCCCGGCAATTTCTCGAAATGAAATGGGACGAGATGAAGCGGAAATTCGCCGATGGAGAGGTTCCCCTGCCCTCTTTTTGGGGCGGGATACGCGTGGTTCCGACAGAGATCGAGTTCTGGCAGGGGCGGGAAAACCGACTCCACGACCGGTTCCGCTACACGCGGTCGGGCGATGTTTGGACCATCGAGCGGCTGTCCCCGTGAGGCCGAGTCTCGACGGCGAGCGGCCGTCCCACTAAATTCCGCGGCTCAATTTATGGCCACAAGCAAAGCTCCCGTCGGCAACATGGTTATCGCCCAAAGCGGCGGACCGACCATGGTGATCAACCAAAGTCTCATCGGTGCCGTCCTCGAGGCGAAAAGGCACAAGCAGATCAAAAACATTTACGGCTCCCTGCACGGCATCGCCGGAATCCTCGGGGAAAACTTCATCGATCTGCGGAAGGAGAGCGCGGCGACGCTCGAGGCAGTGGCCAAGACCCCGTCGTCCGGCCTCGGGTCGGTGCGGAAGAAGCCGACCAAGGAAGACTGCTTGGCTATCTTCAAAGTCCTGCAGAAATATGACGTCCGTTACTTTTTCTACATCGGCGGCAACGACACAGCGGAGACCACGCACATCATCAACGAGGAAGCCAAGGCGAACCACTATCCGCTACAGTGCTTCCACATTCCCAAGACGATCGACAACGATCTCAAGGAGAATGATCACACGCCCGGCTTCGGCAGCGGTGCGCGCTTCGTCGCCGAGGCGTTCATGGGCGACAATCTCGATAATCGCGCCCTTCCCGGGGTGAAGATCAACATCATCATGGGTCGTCATGCCGGGTTTCTCACCGCGGCGGCCGCGCTGGCCCGTATCTATCCGGACGACGGTCCGCATCTTGTCTATTTACCCGAGCGTCCGTTCGACGAAGACAAGTTCGCCAAGGACGTCGAGCGGGTTTACGAGAAGCTCGGACGCTGCGTTGTCGCGGTCTCGGAAGGCATTTGCGACAAAAACGGCACGGCCATCGCGGCCAAGCTGAGCAAGGAAGTCGACTCGCACGGCAATGTGCAATTGAGCGGTTCTGGGGCGCTCGGCGATTTACTCTCGGGCATCATCAAAGGCAAAACGAAGATTTCCCGCGTCCGCGCCGACACCTTCGGCTATTTGCAGCGATCCTTCCCGGACATCGCCTCGTCGGTCGATTCCGCCGAAGCGCGCGAAGTCGGCAAACTGGCGGTGAAGCACGCGGTGGCGGGCAAAAAGCAGAGCGGTTCAGTCACCATCAATTGCAAAGCCGGCAAGAAATACGCACCGTCCTACGGATTGGTCGAGTTGCGGCAGGTTTCCAAAGAAACCCGCCACATGCCCGACAAATTCATCAACAAGGACGCGAACGACGTCACACCGGCCTTCATTGCTTACGCCAAGCCTCTGGTCGGGAAACTGCCCGAGATCGGACGGTTCAAAGGCGTGAGAGTGAAGAAAGTGCGGTAAGTAGACAAACTTGAGGGGTCGCAGAGACCACGGAAAGGGCAAGTTGCTTCGCGCCGTCCGGGCGCCATGTTCGCGTCGAGAATCGCGATCGGGGCATCGCGATCCACCGAGCCTCTGTGTTCTCTGCGTGCTCTGTGGTTCCTTACAACGCGTGCTCTTTGAGCGCTTCAAGCGGCACGATGGATAGCGCAGCCTCGTTAGTCGCTTCGAGATTCACCTGCGGGGCTTTGCCTGCGGTGTAGGCCTCAAACCACCGGCCGGCACAGAGGCACCAGTGATCGCCGGGTTTCAGACCCGGAAAGTCGTATTGCGGCATGGGGGTGGAAAGGTCATTGCCGCGGGATTTGGAGAAAGTGAGGAAATCGGCCGTCATAACGGCGCAGACCGTGTGCGATCCGTGATCCTGCGCGCAAGTGTGGCAGTGGCCGTCACGAAAAAAGCCGGTCGCCGGATCGAAACTGCATGGCTTGAGCGCGCCGCCCAGGACATTGCGCGCGGCCTGCGTCCCCTCGCCTGGCTCGAGATCGCGGATCATGTCACCAACCAAGAATGAGGGCGAACATGAGCGGCGCGACGATCGTGGCATCCGACTCGATGATGTATTTCGGCGTGTGCGCTTCCAGCTTTCCCCAGGTGATTTTTTCGTTGGGCACGGCGCCGGAGTAGGATCCGTAACTCGTGGTCGAATCGCTGATCTGGCAGAAGTAGGCCCAGACGGGAATGTTTTCCAACTGCAGGTCCTGATGCAGCATGGGCACAACGCAGATGGGAAAATCCCCGGCAATGCCGCCGCCGATCTGGAAGAAGCCGACCGGTGTGGGTGAGGCCTTTTGATACCAGTCGGCCAGATACATCATGTATTCGATGCCGGTGCGGACGGTGTGGACGTTTTTGATTTCCCCGGTGATGACGTGCGAGGCATACATGTTCCCCATGGTGGAGTCTTCCCATCCGGGAACGATGATCGGGATGTTTTTCTCCATCGCGGCGATGACCCATGAGTTCTTCGGGTCGATTTGGTAATACTGCTTGAGCTTGCCGGACTTGATCGTGCGCCACATGAACTCGTGCGGGAAATAGCGCTCGCCCGCGGCGTCGGCGGCCATCCATTCCTCCAGCACAGCTTTCTCGAGGCGCCGCATGGCCTCCATTTCGGGAATGCAGGTGTCGGTGACACGGTTCATGTGCCGGTCGAGCAACGCCTGCTCGTCGGCCGGCGTGAGATCGCGGTAGTTCGGAACCCGCTCGTAGTAGTCGTGCGCCACGAGATTGAAGATGTCCTCCTCCAGATTGGCCCCGGTGCAGGAGATGATGCTGACCTTGTCGCGGCGGATCATCTCGGCGAGCGAGAGCCCCAGTTCGCCCGTGCTCATCGCCCCAGCCAGCGAGACGAGCATCTTGCCGCCGCTGTCGATCAGCTTGCTGTAGCCGTCGGCACCGTCAACCAGGGCGGCGGCATTAAAGTGACGGTAGTGGTGACGGATGAAGTCGGAGACGGGTTTGCTCATAGATCAGACTTTGACGTGAAAGGATTCGCCCGGTTTGACCGAGCGGCAGAAGGCGGCGAGCAATCTGGCCATCGCGGCCAGATCGTCAAGGTCGATCACTTCGACTGGCGAGTGCATGTAGCGGTTGGGCAGACCTAGCGACGCGGTCGGGATGCCACCGCGCTGAAGGAAGAAAGCATCGGCATCGGTGCCGGTGCGGCGCGGGTTGGCCTCGCGTTGGACCGGAATCTTTTCCTTCGCGGCGACATCGAGGAGGCGCTGGACGACCAAGGGATGGTTCGAGCTGCCAAAGGAAATCACCGGGCCTCTTCCGAGACGGACGTCGCCATGTTTCGGCTTGGAGCAGTTCGGGATATCGGTTCCGTGGGTCACGTCCACGACGAGGGCAATATCCGGTTTGAGCGAGTATGCGGCCATCGTCGCACCGTAGAGTCCATTTTCTTCCTGCACGGTGGAAACAGCGGTTACGCAGACCGCAGGTTTCTTCGCGGCGAGCTGGCGCAGGGCTTCGCCCGCCGACCACACGCCGATGCGGTTGTCGCACCCACGGGCGGACACGCGGTTGTTTTGCAAACGCTCGAAGCCGTCGGCGTAAGTGATCGAGTCCCCCACCCGCACGAGCTTTTCCGCCTCGGACTTCGAACCTGCACCGATGTCGATATACATTTCGTGGAGTTCGGGAACCTTTTTGCGGTCCTCCGGCTCCTGCATGTGGATGGCCAGCGATCCGGTCACGCCAGAGATGGTGCCCTTTGGTCCATGGACATGGACGCGTTGTCCGCGGAACAGCGCGCGGTCGATGCCGCCGATACCCTGAACGAAAAGGAAGCCGTCCTCGTTGATGTGCGACACCATGAAGCCGAGTTCGTCGATGTGCCCGGCGAGGACGATGTGTGGCGCCTTTTCCGGATTGCCAAGGCGCGCGAAAGCGTTGCCGTAGGCATCGGTCGAGAATGCATCGCAGTGCGGCTTGACGTAGTCCGCAAACACGCGCTGCGCGCCGGTCTCGAAACCGGACGGCGACGGCGTGGCGATGAGGTTTTCCAAAAACTCGAGCGGGGCCTTATCCACGCAGGCACTATGCAAACCGCAGGCGGCGGGGGCAAGAACTCGACGGAGGAAAATCCCTCGGGCACGATGCGCCACTCTCGATGAGCTTCGCCCGCGCCACTGTCCGTGAACTGCGCCCGACCATGCGTCTGGCGGCCCCGATCGCGGCGGGCCAGGTCGGTCAGATGCTCATGGGCGTGACCGACACGATCATGGTCGGCCAGGTCGGCACGCTTGCCCTGGCCGCCTGCGCGTTCAGCAACAACGTGCTGATGATTGCCGCAATCGTGGGCTATGGAGTGCTCACCGCGGTATCGGTGCGGGTCGCCCACGCGCACGGCGCGGGAACACAGCATGCCATGGCGCGGGCATATTACGCAGGGGCAGGCCTGTCGGTAATCGGCGGAATCCTCTGCGCGGCGGGCATGTATCTTTTCTATCCGCTCTTCCATCATCTCGGGCAGGCGCCCGGCGTGGTCGAGGAGGCGGAGGCCTACACGATTATCGTGACGTGGTCATTGATCCCGGCGTGGCTCATCGCGACGGCGCGGAACTACTTGGACAGCCAGTCGCGTCCATGGCCCTCGTTCTGGATCACGCTCGCGGGTGTCCTGCTCAATGTGCTTCTCAACTGGATCCTGATCTTCGGAAACCTCGGTGCGCCAGCCTTGGGTTTGGCCGGGGCCGGTTGGGCCACATTGATCAGCCGCGTGGTCACGTTCGCCGCCCTCACCTGGTTTTTGCTGGCCGGCAGCAGCGCGCCATCGGAGCGGTGGAGGCCGGATGCCGTGTGGTGGCGCGAGCAGTGGGCCATGTTGCGGCTTGGCATGCCCACCGGCCTGATGTTGCTGAGCGAAGTCGGAGCGTTCTCCGCGGCGGCCCTGCTTATCGGCCGTCTCGGCGCCGTGCCCTTGGCGGCACACCAAATCGCCATCACCTGTGCGTCCACCACATTCATGTTGCCCCTCGGCGTCGCCATGGCCTCGACGGTGCGGATCGGACAGGCGCTGGGCGGAGGGCGACGCGAATTGCTGCGCCCGATCGGCGCGGGCGCGTGGCTGATCGGCCTGGTTGTCATGGCGGCTTTCACCGTGATTCTGGTTGCCGCGGGTCCGGCCATCGCGCGAGCGTTTGTCAGCGATCCCAAAGTAATCGTCATCGCGGCGCAGTTGCTCGTCATCGCGGGTGTTTTTCAGCTGGTCGACGGCGTGCAGGTCATTGGTTCGGGACTGCTGCGAGGTCTGCACGACACCAAAGTCCCGATGTGGATCAACCTGATTGCCTACTGGGTCATCGCCCTTCCTTTGGGCGGATGGCTGACTTTCGCGCGCGGCGAAGGCGCGGCGGGAATGTGGGTAGGTTTGGCGTGGGGGATTGCTTTAGCCTCTGTGTTGCTGGTGTTGCGGTTTTGGACCAAGACCAAAACCGACTAACCGGACTCAGTGGCTCAACGCGTAGGCCAAGTGGGGCGTATAAAGCTTCGGTTCGAGCAAGAAGCTGTCGTGCCCTTTTTCCGAGTGCACCGTGAGGCGCAGATGTGACACGCCCGCCTTCTTCAACTCCGCACAAATCTCCGTCTGGTAGTCCGGATAAAAACAGCAATCGCTGTCGATTGTGAAGACGAGGTAATGCTGGTTTTGGCAACGGCCGAAGAGCGGTTGCCATCCGTTGTTTTTCGCTTCCTTGTAGAGATCGAATTGCTGCCATGCGTCGATGATGCGCAGGTAGCTGTTTGCGTCGAATCGCCTGACAAACTTCTGACCCTGATAGAGCATGTAGCTTTCCAGCGAACTGGAGAGTTTGTACCAAGGCAAATCCATCTCGGGCTGCACGACGTCCACGCGGGCACGCTCCTCGATCACATCGGCCCAGAGGAAAGTTTTATGGCTGATCATCCGCGCCAGCGCGAGCCCATGGACCGGCCCCGGCGTGCCGTAGTAGTCCCCTCCCCGGAAATCCGGATCGCGCGTGATCGCGATGATCTGCTCGAGATTGTGCATTTGCTGCAGTCCGTGCGAGCGCAGGCCGGATCCGATGGCGATGACATTGGCCACGCGGTCCGGATCATGAACCGCGAGGTCGAGGGCCATCATGCCTCCGAGCGAGGTTCCAACGACGGCGTGCAGTTTTTCGATGCCGAAATGATTCAGGAGCGGAAGTTGCGAGCGGACAATGTCGCGCACCGTGACGCGGGGAAAAGCTCCGCCCCAGGGCTTTTGTGTCGCCGGGTTGATCGAGGCAGGTCCGGTTGACCCGTAGCAACCGCCGAGGTAATTGGCGCAAATGACAAAATATTTCTTCGTGTCGAGCGCGCGGCCCGGTCCGATAAAACCATCCCACCAGCCGGCGTGCATTTCCTCGGTCCAACGGTGGTCGGTGCCCGGAACCGAGTTGTTCGTTCCCGCGGCGTGCTGGCTGCCGCTCAAGGCGTGGAAAAGCAGAATGGCATTCGAGCGCTCGGCGTTAAGCTCACCGTAGGTCTCGTAGGCAATGGTCACGCCGGGCAAAGCCCCGTCCCCCGCGGTGACGAAGGGTTCGTCCGCACTGCCGAAGGTCAGAAACTGCGTTTCGACCTCGCCGACGCCTTTGCTCATGTGATTCGTGACTATTTCGCCGCGGCCAAGGCTTGGTCGATGTCCTCGATCAGGTCGGCCGGATCCTCGATGCCGACGGAGAGACGGATGAGTTCCGGCGTGATCCCCGCGCCGCGCTGCTGGTCCTCGTTGAGTTGGGAATGGGTCGTGGTGGCCGGATGAATGGCCAAGCTCTTGGCATCCCCGACATTGGCGAGATGCGAGAAGATCTTGAGCGACTCGATGAATTTCTTGCCGGCCGGCGCGCCGCCTTTGATCCCGAAAACGACCATGGATCCGCCTTTGCCGTGGAGATACTTTTTGTTCAGGTCGTAATACGGATCATCTTTGAGCCCGGGGAAACGGACCCATTCGACGTCCTTGTGCTTTTTGAGGTGCTCGGCGATGGCCAATGCGTTGGCGCAGTGCTTCTCCATGCGGAGCGGGAGCGTTTCGATGCCTTGCAGGAAGAACCACGAATTGTCCGGAGCAATGCAGGCGCCAAGGTTGCGCAGCGGCACGGTGCGCATGCGCAGAATGAAGGCGAGCGGTGCGAGAGGCGGCGGCAGATCATGGCCCCAGCGCAGTCCGTGATAGCTGGTGTCCGGGTTATCGTAGAGCGGATGTTTCCCCGCGCCCCAGTTGAACCGTCCGCTATCCACCACGACGCCACCGATGCCGGTGCCGTGCCCGCCGAACCATTTGGTCAGTGAGTGCACGACGATGTCCGCCCCGAAATCGAGCGGCTTGGTCAGGTAGGGCGTGGAGAATGTGGCGTCGACGATCAACGGAATGCCGTGGTCGTGGGCGACTTTGGCCACCTTCTCGAGATCGACGACTTCGAGGGCCGGATTCGAGACCGTCTCGACGAAAAGCGCGCGCGTTTTGTCGTCGATCGCCTTGGCAAAGTTCTGAGGATCGTTCGAATCGACGAATTTTACCTTGATCCCGAGGGCGGGAAGGATGTCGTTGAATTGCGTGTAGGTCCCGCCGTAGAGATTGCGCGCGCTGACGATGTTGTCGCCGGCTGAGGCCAGGTTGATGATCGAATAGAAAACGCCGGCCGTTCCGGAGGCGACCCCCAACCCTCCCATTTCCGGCGCGCCTTCGAGCAGCGCAACGCGCTTTTCCAACACATCAGTCGTCGGATTCATCAGCCGCGTGTAGATATTGCCCAGCTCGCGCAGCGCGAAGAGGTTCGCCGCGTGTTCGGTGCTCTTGAAGACGAAGGAACTGGTGCGGTAGATAGGCACCGCGCGGGATAGCGTTGTCGGATCGGGCTGCTGTCCGCCGTGAAGGCAAATGGTGTCGAATCTCATGGCTTCTGTGTGGTTTGAGTGAAGGGAGATAGTTTCCCCTGCAACGCTCAAGTCAACCGCAAAGGCGGGTATGACGCTGGTTTACTTGAGGTATTTGAAGCTGCCCTTCGGAGCGAAACGTCCAATGTTCGCCTGAGGAGCAGAGGCGTCACGAGTCGAGGGATCCATGGGGACAAAACCAGCAGAGCCGTCGGCAAAAGAAACCATGGCTTGCCCATTGTGACGGAAGTGGACGGTAACTTGGCGCTCGTCGATTCCGTAGAATTCTTCGATATAGTTTTTGTCGAACGGGTAAACTTGGGCCGAGGTGGCGAACACGACCGTAGAAGCGGGATTCGTCAAATCCCAATAGCGAAGCGGCTTTTTCGCTTTCGGGCTTGTTCCGGTGACCCAGCCATTGGCAATCACCGCGTTGTAACCGGCGCCGATGTAGCCGAACCGATATTTCGGTTTGAAGGGCTTGCCAGCGGTTCGCAGGCTGGGATCAGGCATCATGCGGCGCGGCATGTAATTGGCAAGCGGCCCCTTGGTCATGTCGATTTCGCGTTCTCCTTCCGGCTTGCCTTTGCTTGAGGACGGCTCCAACCCGAACCACCACACATCGCCTTCTTTGCTCTTCTGCAGAAAAGGCCAGAACCTGTAATTGTTTTCCCCGAGGTAAGCGGCGCCCCCGGCGGCTAGTTGCCGGATGTTGCCGGCCGAGACGGCAAGCGAAGATGTCCGCATCACCGAGACGCCCGCTGGCACCGCCACGGCGGCGAGCACGATGATCACCGCCACCGCGACAAGGAGTTCGACCATGGAGAAGGCCGCTCTTTTCGCGCGTGTTCTCACGATTGGACGGCCAGCTTTCTCCATAGGACGGCACAGGCTCCACCCAGAACGAGCAGCGCGGCCGTCCCTGGCTCGGGGACCGCAGCCACCGGTTGGGCAAAAGTGCGGGGGTCGGCGGCACCATCGCTCTGCACAAAGCCGATCCACACTCCGTTGGTCAGCGAGATATCAGACATTCCCACCTGCGCCTGGGCAAACGAGCCGCCCCAAAGCCCGGCGCTGTTGAGCGAATAAAGCGTGGGATACGTGCCGTCGACGAAGTAGGCATCTTCGATCAGCCTCGTTGCTTGCGTCCACGGCGCCGGCAGTCCGCTTTGATTATAGGCGATGGTGTTGACGAAATAACCGCCGAAGCCGGAGAAGAAACTGGCATCAACCGATAGCCTCGGGTCCGAACCCGCAAGGGGCGAAGGTGCAGTAGTTCCGGTCACCGTGATCGTCCCAGCGAGCGCGAACAACATCGACGCCGCCGTGGAGGGTCCGTTCCAACGATAGCCCCACGCAACGGAAGCGGGTGTCGAGGGACCACCAAACTCGAGGACAAGGGCAGCGCTGTTTGTGCCGGCGCCCGTCCAATATTGGATATTGCTGAAGGAGTTGACCGTGATCAGTGAGGACCACGCCGTGAGTGGCGCTGCGAGCAGCAGGGCCAGGAGTGTTTTTTTCATCAGTCGTCTTTCTTGTTTGGTGGCAAGAGAGACCCTGATGGCGCTTCCGGAGAAAAGCGTGCAGCAGAGACCACTCCCGCACGCTTCATTTTTGCGATGAAGTTTTTTCGCCCGCGGCCACCCGGCCGCGCGCGCGTCGAGGACCGGCAAGAAAGGTATTCGGACTCCCGGTTTGTGAACGCCGAAGCGCTCGCCTCTCCCCTCGCCTTCATCCGAATCACACCGGACTGGCTTTGCTTCCGCTTGCGCGGAATGGAGGATTGTTACCGGATACCGCAGCGCAACTGTGGCCGGATCTCACGGCCTTCCCTTGGCTTGCTGGTCGGTCTCACCCGGCCAAGCCGGATGTTGATCATGCAAAAGAACTAGGTGGGTTTTTTAGAACTTCGCGGATGGAGCGTCAATCCCCTTGCCAAAAAATCGTGGACCGCCCTCAATGTTTTCATGCGCAACCTGCACGCTTGGACCCACCGGACAGAAGAAGGAGATAAGCGGGAGGTGCGCGCGGTCAAGAATCAGGGACGATGGAAGTTGCAGTCCAAGCTGAAACACGAGGAGGACTGGACCTATCACGAAAAGCCAGAGCGTTCGGATCTTGCGGAATTGCGCGATATTTTGTGGCGCAAATACCAGCGTCGCCGCGCCTCGCACGAGGACGTGTTGCTCGCCGACAAAATGCTGGCGGAGTTGGATCCGGCCGAATGATCGGGGCGCGGCCCTACTTCTTCTTCTGCGCCTCGCGGTATTGGATGTAGCTGGTGCGCGCCGCGATGTAGGGATCGAGCGAGTCTTTGGTCGCCGCGTCGTAGCGGTCCATCTGATCGGGCACGCCGTGGGCGCCAGAGGGAGCAGAAACCGCGGTCGTCCAGCCCGCGCCGCCGAAGAGAAATCCCAACCAGGCAATGGGATTAAGGGCGGTATCGCCGGCCGTGCCGACCAGATCCCGGCAACTGGTCGGTCCGAGCACCGGAAACACAAGATACGGACCATGGGGAACGCCCCATTTGGCGAAGGTCTGGCCGGTGTCAGCCTTGGGTACATCAGCGAGCGCAGGGATTTTGTCCGCGGGCTTCATCAGGCCCCCAACCCCGGCGGTGGTATTGACCACAAATCGCCCGGTCTCCTGCGCCGTGCGGTCGAGCCGCCCCTGCAGCGTGTGGTTCACAAACCGCACAGGAAAGCGGACATTGTCGTAGGCGTTGCGAATGCCTTTGCGGACGATGTCCGGGAAAACGAATTTGTAGGCAGCGGAGAAAGGCTTGGCTACGTATCGGTAGAGTTGATGATTGAACCAGAACACGCCGCGGTTCACCGGCTCGATCGGATCGGAAACTTTCACGTCGGCCACATTGTCCCAGTCGTCGTCGGACGCGCTCGCCGTCGTCTTGCCGTCGCTGGCCGCCTGCGCGCTCTTCCCGGTCGGAGCAGGCTGCTCGCGGTCCTTGTCGCGGCCCTTGCCCGCACAGCCGACGAGAAGCAAAAAACTCGCGCACGCGAGAAGACAAAAGACGCGCATGATCACGTGTCAGCGACGGATTTTTTCAACGAATCCATCACCGCGTTTACGCCGCCCCTTTTGAAAAGTTCGTCGAATTGCGCCCGGTAATTGGCAATGAGGCTGACGCCTTCCGCCAAGATGTCGGTGATCAGCCATTTGCCGCGGTTTTCCATACGATAGACAATGCTGTAGCGGCTACCTTTGTAGAGCATCGAAGTGGGTATCTCGATTTTGCCCGCCCCCTGCGAGGAGCCCTTGAGATACTTAACTTCGGGTTCCTCTCCCGGGGTGAACTTGTTGCTGTAGCTGCGGATGATCAACTTGGTGAACAGCCTCGTCGCCTCGTCTTGCTGGGCCGGCGAAAATTCCCGCCATCCGGGACCTATGGCGCGGCGCGTCATGGATTCGAAGCAAACGCGACGTTCCAGGACAGGTTGCAATTTGTCCGCCAGGGCGCGGCCGCCCTGCGAAGCGTTGGCCACGGTGACGGCTTCTTGCATCGCCTCGCGCAGAGTCGACTCCGGGTCGCTGGCACCGAAGGCCTGGAGGGGCATCGCGGCCAACGCAAGCAAGAGAGCCGTTTTTTTCAGAGTCATCACGGCTGGGAGTCGGCGGAAGCTGAGCCTTGCGCGTCCCCGGACTGCGTTTGCTCGCCTTCCTTGACGCTGCCGAAGGCCATTTTGCTGATGAGCGACTCAAGTTCGACGGCTGACTCAGTCATGACGATACGTTCGGAAGGTTTGAGAAGAGATTCTTCGGCTCCGGGTGCCAAAGCAACAAATTTGTCCCCGATCAAACCCGAGGTTTTGATCGACGCCATGGTATCGGCAGGGAGTTGAACCTCCCTCATGATGCTCATGTCGACGATGGCGCTGTAATCAGTCGGGTCGAGACGTATGCCCTCGACGCGCCCAACGGTGACGCCCCCAAGCATAACGGTGCTGCCTTTGTTGAGCCCGCCCGTGTTGGCGAAGCGCGCCTCGAGCGGATAGGTGTCCGCCGCGACGAAAGACCCCGTGCCGAGTTTGACCGTGAGGTAAACAATCGCGGCAAGCCCGAGAAGGACGAAAAGTCCCACACCGAATTCCAGTCGTTTGTCTGTCATGGTTCTTCGTCTGAAATCACTTCCTCGCCCCTTCGCACCGCTGCAAGGGTAGAGCGCAAAGCATCGGAGCTGTCGCGAAAAGAAGCAACCACCGGATTGTCCGAGGTGGAAAATTCGACGGGGGTGCCGCAAAAACAAATCCCGCCTTGGTAAAGCAAGGCCACGACCGAACTGGCCTCCAGGGCCTCGGGCACATCGTGCGTTACGATGAGTGCGGTAAAACCGAAGACCTTTTGGTATTTGGCGATCATGGCGAACACCGCGTTGCGCCGGAGAGGGTCGAGGCCCGCCGTGGGCTCGTCGAAAAACACCATTTCGGGCCGCGTCACGATGGCCCGGGCCAAGGCGAGGCGCTTCTGCATCCCGCCGGAAAGCATACTCGGGTAGTGATCCTTGTGATCCTCCAACTCCAACTGCTTCAGCGCGTCCACCGAGCGTTTGCGGATCTCGGACCGCGAAAGCGCCGTGGTTTGTTCCAACGGGAGCGCCACATTTTCCAGCGCGGTGAGCGAGTCGAAAAGCGCGTTGCCTTGGAATAGAAAACTGCAGCGACGGTGAAACTCGGCCCGCGCGTCTTTGCGGCGGAAATCCATGGCCTGTCCGTCGAAGGAGATTTTTCCCGCGTCCGGCTCCTCGATGTTGGCCAGGCACTTGAGCAATACCGATTTCCCCGCTCCGCTTGGTCCGAGAACGGTGAAAACGCTGCCGTGCGCGACGGAGAATCCGATCCCGCGCAAGACATTGCGCGGGCCGAAGCTCTTGTGCAGGTCTTCGACTTGCAGAATCGGCGCGCCCGAGCGGGGAGAGGCATGGCGCTGAGCCTGTGCTGTCGTGGAGATCGCAGACATCAGACGAGGAAAGATGTGATCACGTAGTCGGCGGCGAGCACAGCGATGCAGGAAAGAACGACAGCCTTGGTTGTTGCGGCGCTGACCGCGCGCGCGCCGGTCGATCCGCGGACGCGATGGGCGTGGAAGCCTTGGTAAGCGCAGATGCTGATGGTGAGCAGTCCGAAGGTGAGCGCTTTGGTGAAGCACTCGCGCACATCCGCCTCCTTGACCGCGCGCTCGACCGACGACCAATAGACACCGGGATCCACGCCGAGCAGCAATGATCCGGAGAGACTCCCTCCCCAAAGACCGACCACGACGAACAATGCGGTTTGCATTGGATAGGAAACGAGCGACGCGATCAGTCGCGGGGTGACAAGATAACCATGGCTGCTCACGCCCATGGTTTCCAGTGCGGCGATCTGTTCCGAGTTGCGCTGGATACCCAGCTCCGCAGCAAGGGCCGACCCGGCTTGCCCTACAAGCATGATGGCGGCAAGCACCGGCGCCATTTCCCGGACCAGACTGAGAGAGACGAGCGCGCCGAGCAGTCCCTCCGATCCGAAGCGGTTGAGGACGTGGTAGCCCTGCAGCCCGAGAACCAATCCGGTGAACAAGCCGACAATCAGAATGACGGGCATGCAGCGAAACCCCTGCTCGTAAATGGCACGCGCGATCCGCGAAGGAAGCCGCCGCGTGGCCAAAGCCGAGGCCACCGATTGCGCGACAAAGAGGGCGTAATCGCCCAAACCGCGCACACGCGTGACTACAAAGTTGCCGATGCTTCCGACCACCGCGCATCGTATGGCAGAAAGAAGGGCCCGTGGCAAAGCCGCGCTGCTTCCGCGGCTTGTCCGACGCGGAAGCAGGCCTATGCTCGGCGAGGCCATGCGCAACGGGAGTCCCACGGAAATCGACAAAAAACACATCTGGCATCCCTTCACGCAGATGCGTGACTGGTGCGCGCCGGGGCACGATCCGCTGGTCATCAAGGAGGGACGCGGCAGTGTCCTCATCGATAACGAGGGGCGCGAATACCTTGATGGCAACAGTTCCATTTGGACCAATATTCACGGGCACTCCCATCCGCGCATTGTCCGCGCCATACAAGAACAGGCGGCGAAATTGGCCCACAGTTCCTTTCTGGGTTTCACCAACGAGCCAGCCATCAGGTTGGCCCAAAAGCTTGTCGCGCTCTTCCCGCCGCAGACGCTAACGCGCGTTTTTTATTCCGATGACGGATCCACCGCCATCGAAGTCGCTCTGAAAATGGCCGTGCAATACAGCCAACTCACGGGAAATCCCGGGCGTTGCCGCTTTGCCGCCTTCGATCACGCTTACCATGGCGATACAGCCGGTGCGGCTAGCCTCGGCGGCATCGCCGCGTTCCACGACCGCTTTGCCCCGCTGAGTTTTCCAGTGCTTCGCGTCGACGGCTTGGCCGCGCTCGAAAGTCTCGACGCAGCAACCAAAGCGTCGCTGGCCGGCGTGGTCATCGAGCCATTAGTCCAAGGCGCGGGCGGCATTCGCGCTTGGCCCGCAGGGCTGCTCCGCGAACTGCGCGCTTGGTGCGACCGGAACGGAATTTTCCTCATTCTTGACGAAGTCATGACGGGCTTCGGACGCACCGGAAAAATGTTCGCCTGCCAGCACGAAGACGTTGTTCCTGACTTCATCGCGCTGGCCAAAGGGTTGAGCGGCGGCACCATGCCGCTTGCCGCCACGCTGACCACGGAAAAAGTGTTCTCCGCATTTCTTGGTGACTACGCGGAGATGAAGACGCTTTTTTACGGTCACAGCTACTGCGGCAACCCGCTCGGCTGCGCCTCGGCACTGGCCAGCCTAGATACTTTCGAGGAGGAGAAAACGCTCGAGCGACTCCAACCGAAAATCGCGAGGATGCGGGCTCTCTTGTCCGAATTGGCGCGGGAACCACACGTAGGCGAAATCCGCCAGTGCGGCTTCATCGCCGGTATCGATATCGTCGGCGCTCCCGGGGTTCCCTACCCGTGGCAAGAGCAGACAGGTGCCAAGGTTTGTCTGGCCGCCCGGCGGCACGGCCTGCTGACTCGGCCCATCCGGGACACGCTGGTTTTGATGCCGCCGCTTTGCTTCACGGAAGAGGAACTGGACAGGGCGGTAGGCGCGCTCCGGTCAGCCCTCCGCGATGTCTGCGTGGCTTGAAGCGGCGGTCCGGCTTTGACAGCGCATCGCTTTCCCGATAATCCTACGCGTTCTGTCCGATCCATTTTACAACCAAAATTCATGAGCAAATCGTCCAAAACAAAGGCCGGCAAAAAATCCGGGGAAAAAGCCGGGGTCAAAGGAAAATACGTTTACTATTTCGGCGATGGCAAAGCCGACGGTGACGGAAAAATGAAAGCCCTGCTCGGCGGCAAGGGCGCGAACCTCGCCGAGATGACACGCATCGGTCTGCCTGTCCCGTGCGGCTTCACCATCAGCACCGAGGTCTGCACCTATTACTACGACCACAAACGCACCTACCCGAAACAGCTCGATGCGCAGATCGACGCCGCGGTGGTCAAAATGGAGAAATCCATGGGCAAAAAGTTCGGCGACGTGAAAAACCCGCTGCTGGTCGCCGTCCGTTCCGGGGCACGCGATTCCATGCCCGGCATGATGGACACCATCCTCAACCTCGGACTGAACGACGCCACGGTGGAAGGTCTCGCCCGCCTGACCAACAACGAACGTTTCGCCTACGACTGCTACCGCCGCTTCATCCAGATGTATGGCGACGTGGTCATGGGCGTGCAGAAGCGCCCCGGCGAGGAGCACGAACCCTTCGAGACCGTCATCGAAGATCTCAAAGCCGAGCTTTTCCCCAATGATCCGCACATCAGCGACACCGCCCTCGATGCCAACGCGCTCAAGGAGCTCGTCCGCCGATTCAAGGCCTTGGTCAAGGAGCGCACCGGAAAAACATTCCCCAACGAACCACGCCAGCAGCTGTCGGGCGCGGTCGGGGCGGTTTTCGGCTCCTGGAACAACGAGCGCGCCATCGTTTACCGCCGCAAATACGGCATCCCGCACGAGTGGGGCACTGCGGTCAACGTTCAGGGCATGGTCTTCGGCAACATGGGCGACTCGAGCGGTTCCGGCGTGGCTTTCACCCGCGACCCGGCCAGCGGCACCAAAGTTCTCTATGGTGAGTTCCTGGTCAACGCGCAGGGCGAAGACGTCGTCGCCGGTGTCCGCACCCCGGAACCGGTCATCGGCATGGAAAAGCAATTTCCTCCGGCCTACCGCCAGCTGCTCAAGGTGCAGAAGACCCTCGAGAAACACTTCACCGACATGCAGGACTTCGAGTTCACGGTGGAAGACGGCAAGCTTTTCATGCTGCAGACCCGGAACGGCAAGCGCACCGGCCTTGCCGCGGTGAAAATCGCCTGCGACATGGTGAAGGAAAAATTGATCGACTGGAAAAAAGCAGTGCACCGCGTTCCCGCCGAGCAGCTTGACCAGGTCCTCGCCCCGATCTTCGACCGCGATGCAGTCAAAGCGGCCAAGGTTATCGCCAAGGGATTGCCCGCCGGTCCCGGCGCGGCCTCGGGCAAAATCTACTTCAACGCCGAGCGTTGCGTCGAAGCCGCGGCCGCCGGGGAAAAAGTTCTCCTCGTGCGCGTCGAGACTTCGCCGGAAGACCTGCGCGGCATGATCGCCGCCGAAGGCATCCTCACCGCGCGCGGCGGCGTCAGTTCGCACGCCGCCCTCGTCGCCCGCCAAATGGGCAAGGTCTGCGTTTGCGGTGCGGGAGCGCTGCACATCGACTACCACGCCAAGACCCTCAAGGTCGGCGACCACACTTACCACGAGGGAGACTACCTCTCAATCGACGGCACCGCCGGCGAGGTCTACAACGGCCAGATCAAGACCGCGCCTTCGGAAATCGTGCAGGTGCTGGTCGAGAAATCGCTCAGCCCGGCCAAGAGCCAAGTTTACCAGAACTTCGCGCAACTCATGAAGTGGTGCGACAAGGGCGCGCGCCTCGGCGTGCGCACCAATGCCGACACGCCCGAGCAGACGGAAAACGCCGTTGCCTTCGGCGCGACCGGCATCGGTCTCTGCCGCACGGAACACATGTTCTTCGAGGGTGACCGCATCGATGCGGTGCGCGAGATGATCCTCGCCGAGAAGAAGGAAGACCGCCAGGCCGCCCTGGCCAAGCTCCTTCCCTACCAACGCGAGGACTTCGTCGGGATCTTCAAGGCACTCAAAGGCCTGCCCGCCACCATCCGCCTGCTCGATCCTCCGCTCCACGAATTTCTGCCGCACGACCACGCGCAGCAGAACGCGCTGGCCAACAAGCTCGGGATCAGTGCGGACAAAATCGCCAAGCGTGTGCACGACCTGCACGAGTTCAACCCGATGCTCGGCCATCGCGGTTGCCGCCTCGGCATCAGCTATCCGGAAATTTCCGAGATGCAGGCGCGGGCCATTTTCGAGGCAGCGGCCGAGGTGCAGAAAAAAGGCATCAAGGTCCGTCCCGAGGTCATGATCCCGCTCGCCGGTTTCTCGAAAGAACTCAAATTGCAGGTCGACCTCGTGCACCGCGTGGCCGCTGAAGTGGCCAAGGAGAAGAAAACGAAATTCGACTACCTGGTCGGCACGATGATTGAAGTTCCGCGCGCCGCGCTCGTCGCCGACGAGATCGCGAAGGACGCGGAGTTCTTCAGCTTCGGCACGAACGACCTGACCCAGACGACGCTGGCCATGAGCCGCGACGATTCGGGCACCTTCCTGCCGATTTACCAGGAGTTGGAGATCGTGAAGAAAAATCCTTTCGCCAGCGTCGACGCGCAGGGCGTGGGCAAGCTCATGCGCATCGCCGTCGAACTCGGCCGCAAGGAGCGCAAGAAAATCAAATTGGGCATCTGCGGCGAACACGGCGGCGACCCGGACAGCGTGGAGTTCTGCCACGAGATCGGGCTCGATTATGTCAGTTGCTCGCCCTTCCGTGTGCCGATCGCGCGTCTCGCCGCGGCTCAGGCTGCCTTGAACTGATACAGGGGATTTCCCTCCCGCCATCCCGTCCCGCGTTCGCGCGGGACGGGATTTTTGTTTGCAAGACAGCCGAGAAGGACGATTGTTCCTGAAATGAAGTCAGCCCTCTGGGCGGCGCTGCTCTGCGCCGCCCTTTCCCATGGTGCGCAGGCGCGCGAAATCACGCTCCTGACTTATAACGTCGAGAACCTCTTCGATGCCGACAAGGTCGCCATTTTCGAGGACTACGCCGAGACCGGCGAAACCGACGCCTATTCCCCGGAGAAGATGCTGCGCAAGATGGAGGGAATCGCCAAGGTGCTGAAAACCTTCAACGACGGCGCCGGTCCCGACATCATCGCCTTCAACGAGCTGGAGCTCGACTTCACGCCCGACACGAAAGTCGGGGACTACGCGGCGTTCCTCGAGAAATACAAAGACACGACAGCCCGGGAAATGCTCACGTCGGAGTTGAATGACGAGATCCGCGGACTCCCCTCCGAGGCCCTGCTCCTCAAGCATCTCGCCGACGAGGGAATGACGGGCTACAGCATCGCCATCGGCGCAGACGAACCGGATTTCGCCGCCTTGGCCAGCACGGATCGGGGCGTGCGCAAGAAGGGCCAAAAAAGCGGTTTGTTCAGCAAGTTCCCAATCACGGACGTGAAAAGCCATGCCACGCCCGATGCGCGCGATGTGCTCGAGGTGACTTTGGACGTCGAAGGCCATCCGCTCATCGTTTTCGTCAATCACTGGAAATCCGGGGCTGGCAATCTTGATTCCGAGCAAAGCCGGCGCTTCAACGCCAAGACGGTGCGTGACCGTCTCGAGGCGATCTTCGCCGCGGATCCATCCGCCGATGTGGTCGTCACCGGCGACTTCAATTCGCACTACAACCAGTCGGCCGTCTACACCTTCATGGGCAAGACCGGGATCAACGATATCCTCGGCTCGCAGGGCGACGAAGCCGCGACTGCCGTGGCCACCAATCTGTCGCTTTACAATCTGTGGCACGAGCTGCCCGAGGATAAGCGCGGTTCCGACCACTACGACGGCAAATGGGGAACCTTGATGCAGAGTCTGGTCACGCCGGGCCTCTACGATCACAACGGGCTGCAATACGTGGACAACTCCTTCACCGTTATCGCGCTCGACGGGGACAATTCGGTGACCGAACTCAATCTTCCCCGCCGGTGGAGCAATCTGGGCGCTGGATGGGGTTTCAGCGATCACTTCCCGGTCGCTTTCCGCATCCGCACCATCTCCGACGGCGACAAGGCCAAGCGTCTCGAATTGACCGATGCGGGCCGGGCGTGCGACGCGACCACCCAGCGTTCGGTGGGCTTCGACCGTCTCAAGGCGGACAAGGTGCCGGTCTTCAACGCGAAGGCGGCGGCCGACCTCGGTGCCCGCATGGGAGAATTCTTCCGCGTGGAAGGCAAGATCGCCTCCCGCCGTCCCCTCACCCTCGAGACCGGAGGGAATAAGTATTCCCTTTGGGCCTCGGACAAGGAATCGGATGCGCTCCGTCCGATTCGCAAATTGCCGGTGGGATCCGAAGTCGAGCTCATCGGCCTGCTCTCGACGCACAAAGGCAAACCGCAGTTCCTCATCGAGGATCCGTCGTGGATCCTTGAATACGAGGCCGCAGACAAGGACAAGGACTGAGATCAGAGGAGACAACGTGGATCGCGCCGTCCCGGCGCGATTTTTCAGTTTCTAAATCGCGATAGGGACATCGCGATCCACACCGCGAGAGCCGCTACTCCCCGCGCTTTTCGATCGCCACGTAGTCCCGCTCGGTCTTGCCGTTGTAGACCTGGCGCGGACGGTGGATTTTCATTTTGGGATTGGTTGCCACTTCGCTCCAGTTGGCGATCCAGCCGGGCATGCGGCCGATGGCGAACATGACCGGGAACATGTCGACCGGAATGCCGATGGCGCGGAGAATGATGCCGCTGTAGAAATCCACATTCGGATAAAGTTTACGCGAAACAAAATACTCGTCCTTGAGCGCCACATCCTCGAGGTGCATGGCGATGCCCAGGAGCGGATCGTTGATGCCCATCGAGGTCAGGACGCGCTTGGCCGCTTCGCCGAGGATGCGCGCGCGCGGATCGTAATTCTTGTAGACGCGATGACCAAAACCCATGAGGCGGCGCTCGCCCTTCTTGGCCGCCTCGACCGCCTTGCGTCCATCGTCACCCGAAGCCGCGATCTCCTCGAGCATCTCGATGACGGCCGCGTTGGCCCCGCCGTGTAAGGGGCCCCAAAGGGCGCTGACCCCGGCGGAAACGCTGGCAAAAAGGTTGGCCCCGCTCGAAGCGACCATGCGCACCGTCGAAGTGCTGCAGTTCTGCTCGTGATCGGCGTGCAGAAGAAGAATCAGCTCGAGCGCGTCGGTGACTTCCGGCTTCGGATTGTAGTCGTGATACG